>DATJGY010000031.1:0-4382 GCA_035494495.1 Alphaproteobacteria bacterium | reverse complement strand
GTTTGAGTAGAACATCAATATATTCTTTCCTTGTCATACTAAGCCTTGGTGAAGTAGGATCAAAAATCCACGGGTTTTTAAATATTCCTCGTCCGATCATAATCCCGTCAACACCATATTTTTCATGGGCATTTATAACTTGTTCATAATTTTCAATATCTCCGTTACCGATAATTATAGTTTCTGGAGCGATTTGATTTTTTATTTTCACAACTTTGGCAATTTCATTCCAATCGGCTAGACCTTTGCTCATTTGCTTGGCGGTTCGGCCGTGAATAGTTAATGCGTCAATTTTTTGCTCGAGTAAAAAAGTAGTCCACTTATCAGTAGTGACAGATTTAGTTCCAATTCTTGTTTTCACACTGATGGGTAAATTATTTGCACCTTTTTTGACAGCTTCAATAACTTCTTTTGTTAACTTTTGGTTATCAATCATTGCAGCGCCCCCTCCGATTTTCATAACTTCATGAACCGGGCAGCCCATGTTGATATCAACTCCATCAAATCCTAATTCTTGAATCATCTTTGCAACTTTATAAAACGATTCAGGATTTGTTCCCCAAATTTGTGCAACCATTGGACGTTGGGTTCTGCCAAACCTAAATTTGGTGATATTTGCTTCATAACCTTTAGATAATAAACTTTCTATATTTGTAAATTCAGTAAACATCACATTTGGTTTTGGAAGTTCCCTAGCTACAATTTCGCGAAATACAAAATCAGTAACATTTTCCATTGGAGCTAAAACTGTGAAAGGTTTGGGGAGGTTTTTCCAAAAATTTACCATACTCAAGAAGTATATCAAAAGGGAAGGGCCTTGCAGTTTCGCAAAGCCCTTTTTACCCCTTATTTCTTTGAAACTGATTTAACAGGAATTCTTTTTGGTTTTGCAGTTTCTGCAATTGGCGCTTTAATAGTTACAATTCCGTTTGAGACTTCAGCTTCAATTTTTTCTGCATCAACCGCTCGTGGCAAGTATGATGTGTAATCAACAGAAGAGATCATTTGCTTTTTATAAGTTACTTTATTTTTGCTTTTTTCTTCTTCTGTTTCTTCAACTCTACCTTTGATAGTTAACACACCGTCTTCATATGTGATAGTTAATTTATCTTCAGGAATGCCTGGAACGGCTGCTTTAACAACGACGTGATCTGACTCTTCGTAAATATTTAAGCCCTGCGTTAAAGTTAATTCAGGCCAATCTTCGTAAGAATCGAAGAAATTTAAGTCGTTGCGAAAAGGATCAAAACGTATGATTGCCATAAATTTATTCACCCCCTTTCTAATACTATATTAGCAGTCTAATACTTTAAGTGCTAAGTTGTCAAGAGAAGAATTGAAATCAATTTTCAAGCTCTTTTTCTAAAATGCTTAAGTTTTTGATATTTGATTTAATAACAAAATCCAAAATATCTCCAAGAATTGGTATTGAGCCAATGATAAAATCTGCGAGAATATTAAAAATCATTTGGAATATTTTGAGCGGATGGATTTTGTGAAGTATTGCAACAAAAATAATATAAAAAGATAATATTGCTGAAATAATATCTCCTAATCCGGGAATCAAACCAAGAAGCGGATCTAGTCCGAATTTGAATTTCCAAATAGAAAATCCAGTGTCCAAAAGTTTGGCAACCTTTCTTACAATAGTGAGGTGTTTGGTTTTATCCATTTTGCTGCGAGACCTGGATTCGAACCAAGATAAATAGATCCAGAATCTATTGTCCTACCGTTAGACGATCTCGCAATAGAAGCTTATTTTATCACGATGTTCGTGGTAAAATCTCCCTAACATGCAAACGCCAAAATTTATTGATTTTGAAACTAGTGACGGCTTAACTCTGCCAGGGCTTTTGTATGAATCTAAAAATTCTAAAAAAGTAGTAATTTATCTTCACGGGAATGGAAGCACTTCAATTTTTTATAATGAGAAAACTCATCGAGATTTTCCAGAATCTTTAAATAATAAAGGCATTTCACTTTTTAGATTTAACAATCGTGGTGCCCATATTATTAAAAAGTTAGAAGTTAAAAAAGGCACTAAAGTTGAAAAGAAACTTTTTGGCATGGCTTATGAAAAAATTAAAGAATGTATCTTTGATATTGATGGAGCAGTTAAGTTTTTACAAAAGTTGGACTACAAAGAATTTTATTTGGCAGGAGCCTCAACTGGTGCAAATAAAATTTGTGTCTATGATCACTATAAACCAAACAATGTTTTCAAAAAATATATTTTGATTTGTGGCGCAGATGATACTGGAATTTACTATTCACTTTTGGGAAAGACAAAATTTTTTAAATTGTTAGAAACTGCAAAAAATAAAATTAAAAATGGCCAAGGAGAGGAAATTATCAAAGAGATTTTGAATGTTGATATGTTTTCGTATCAAGGTTTTTATGATATCGCAAATCCCGATGGAGATTACAATACTTTTCCATTTTCTGAAGGCTTCAAAAATGTAAAGATTTCAACAAAGCCGCTTTTTAGGTATTTTAAAAATATAAAGAAACCTTCTTTGGTAGTTTACGGCGAGAATGATGAATACGCTTGGGGAAGTATAGACAAAGTTTTTGAAACTTTGAAAAAATATCAACCAGGTTTTGATTATGAAATGATTGATGGCGCAGACCATGGATTTACGGGGAAGAAAAAAGAACTGACAAAAATAATTACAGATTGGGTTTAAATTTTCTGATTTTCAATTAACCACCTTGCACTTTCGACCAATGGCAGTTTTAAAGCTTCTTTTTTAGTAAACCATTTAGCTTCTTGAACTTTGCCTTCAATATCAGGACTCAATTTTGTTTGTTTAGTTTCTGTCAAAAAGAAAAATATTATTGAGTGATAATTATATTCTGGAAAAATAGCTTCTTTAAAAACCAAGAATTTCAAACTTTTGGCAATAATACCGGTTTCTTCTTCAAGTTCACGCTTTGCTGCAGTTTCCAAGCTTTCGCCAAATTCTACTTTACCTCCAGGAATCAACCACATTTCTCTTCCACTTTCCAAATTTTCTCTTGCTAGTAAATATTTATTTTTATTCTTTGCTACAATTCCAACAATTATTTTTGGTTTTCTCAATTTCATTAAGGACTGAACTTTTTCTGGAATTTCACGGCAGTTACATTCTCTTTTGTGATTCACATGCCATTGAAGTTTTTGCTCAAGAGTAGCCTTTTTTGGCATTAAATTTTTCTCATGCCACATTTTGTTAATTTTCATGTATAATTCTACCATGCAAATTATTGAAAAAGGCAAAACAAAAATTATTGCCACTATTGGCCCTGCTACTGAATCGGAAGAGATGCTTCGATCACTCATCACCAAAGGTATGGATATTGCTCGGCTTAACACCAAGCATAGTGACCCAACTTGGCATTTGGGAATGGTAAAAAAGATTAGAAAAATTTCAGAGGATATGGGAGTTCGCATTGGAGTTTTACTTGATCTTCAAGGCCCTGAAATTCGAGCTGAAAATTATCAAGCTCAACCAATTCAAGTTTTTAAAGATCAAACTTATTTTTTAACTTCAAAAACTCCAGAAAAAAATGATGAAATCCATATTCCATACAAAGAAGTTATTGAGTCTTTGAAAATTGGCCAGGAAGTTTCAATTCACGATGGAGCTGTAAGCTTTAAAGTTGTTGATATTAAAAACGGCGTTGCTTCTCTTAAAGCTGAAAATGATTACATGCTTGGCCACAGGAAAACGATTAATATTCCGGGTCTAACCGCTGACATTCCATCCTTAACCAAACGCGATAAAGAATATTTGGATATTATTAAAACCGAGCATGTGGATTTTGTTGGTCTGTCATTTGTAAGAAGTAAAAAAGATTTAATGATTTTGAGAGGATATTTGGATGAGGCAAAATCAAAAGCTCATATTATTGCCAAGATCGAAACTAAATTAGCTTTGGATAATATTGATGAAATTTTAGATAACACTGATGTTGTAATGGTTGCCCGTGGTGACCTTGGAATTGAAAATCCAATTGAAGAAATTGCTTACTGGCAAAAAATGTTAATTAGACTTTGTAGAGATCGCGATATTCCAGTAATTGTTGCCACACAAATGTTAAAGTCAATGATTGAAGCTCCAACTCCATCTCGCGCCGAAGCAACTGACATTGCCAATGCTGTTTTTGACGGAACTGATGCGATCATGCTTTCAGAGGAAACCGCGATGGGAAATTATCCAGAAAAAGCGGTTGCTGCGATGGCAAAAATTTCTCACTTCAATGAGATGCATCCAGAGCTGTCGGATAATTTTGTTCCCACTCCAACTGGCGCAGCTGAAGCTTTTGCAAGTACCGCCGCACATTTGATTGACCAAGGAGAAAAATTTGATTTGGATAAGGTTGTAGTTTTTACTGAATCT
>DATJGY010000030.1:0-10292 GCA_035494495.1 Alphaproteobacteria bacterium | reverse complement strand
TCTTTCTGAAAAATTCAGCATTTCGATTTTTGTCATTTCTTTTTTTAAAATCTTAAATATTGCTTTGTTAATACCAAGATCATTTGTAGGAAAAATATCTGGTCTACCAAGCGTAAACATCAAAAACATTTCAGCCGTCCATGGCCCAATTCCATTAACCATAATCAACTCTTTTTTAACTTCTTCATCAGTCATACTATGCAAATTTTCAATTTTCAATTCACAATTTACAATTTTTTGAACTAAATCTTTAATTGCCCTGACTTTTGACCAAGCCATACCACAAGAACGAAGCTCGTTGTCGGACAAACTTGAAACTTTAATCACAGTTAATTTTCCGAATATTTTAGCCTTCAGTCGCTCGTAGATCACATTTGCAACTCGACCCGACAATTGTTGGCCTATGATTTCTCTGACCAACGCTTGAAAATAGTCCGTATGAATTCTGGGTTTAATATCACAATGCCCCCATTTTTGAATCAAAGGAGAAAGATATTTATCTTTTTTGAGGAAGTCTTCAGCATTTAACCACATATCTAAAATTATATATTAAGAAGTTTTACTGCTCTCTGTCCCTAAGAATAACTCTACCTTCATTCGATGGGATAATTTTTCGTCTTAAATTCCCAAGGAAATCTTTCCATTCAACAGTCATAGATTTACCATGAACAAGTCCTACTTCTCCAAATCCAAAAATACCAGAGCGTGTGCCTGTTCCGTCATTAACTTCGTACATTACAGTATCATCTTTCTCTGGTTGGGTTACATCTAAAGGATCTGTCATTTTTGAAAAACCGATTATATCACAACGAATTTAAAAAAAGAGAAATTCTTCAGCTTCCCACCACATTAAAATGGTATGTCATCGAATGTTGATACTTCTTCCTCAATTGTCTGAGTTTTTGATTTGTAAGTATACAAACTATAAATTTTATCTCCAAAATCTTCTATATTAAAAATATGTTTTCTCTCAAAAATAAAGGTTGGGAAATCAGAGTGATCATTTGTCAATAAATACAACCCTCTATATTTCTTAAGATATGCGGCAATAATCAAATCAACCAAAGGCAAACCTTCCATCTTTTGCTTGTATTCTTCGATTGTAGGGATAATTAACTCATCCAGAGCTTTGTCATAAGGTAACACACTATCTACAATTTGATGGAAGTATTCCTCTTTTCGTCTGACAACATCAAATGTTTTTGATCTTATAAATTCATATTTAACAAAATTAGGTGCGACAAAAACTACTCCAATATTTTTAAGTTTTGTAAGAAAAACAGCGTAAATTTCCCTGTGGGCAAAGGCGTTTATTAAAAAATTAGTATCCAATAATATTGTGGAATCATGCAAAAACTCCGGAAGATTTTCCATATTTTTCTTCTTCTTTTTCTAATGCTTTTTGTAAATTTTTAGCTGCTTCAATAAACCTTTTAGCACTAAAGGATCTTGATTTTGAAGGCCTTAATTCTGAAGCGTTTATTCGTTTAATTGTTATTTTTTTTCTTGTCATAGAAAAAGTATAACACAAAGGTAAAAACAAAAAGAAGTTTTAATACTCCATTCCACCGCCCATTGGCATTTGGGGGGCTGGGGTTTTTGGTTCTGGGATATCAGTAACTAGGCCTTCAGTTGTTAAGACCATCATGGCAACGCTTGATGCATTCTGAAGGGCACTTCTGGTGACCTTCACCGGATCAACTATCCCCATCTTAATCATAGAGCCAAATTCCCCGTTCAATGCATTATATCCAAAGTCAGCGTCTTTGGAAGCCAAAACTTTTTTAACAACTTCCTCTTCGTTATCCCCTGCATTTTTGGCAAGCCATTTGATAGGCTCACCAAGAGCCTCGTAAACCATATCCACACCTAACTGTTCATCACCTTTCTCAACCTTAACACTTTTTACAGCCTCACGAGCTCGAAGAAGTGCAGTTTCTCCCCCCGGAACAATACCTTCTTCAATTGCGGCTTTAGTTGCTCCAACTGCATCTTTAACACGTTCTTTCTTTTCATTGAGCTCAACTTCAGTCGCAGCACCAACATTAATTACGGCTACTCCACCTGCTAATTTCGCCAATCTTTCTTGAAATTTTTCTTTGTCAAAATCAGAGTCAGAAGCTTTAATCTGACTTCTGATAGCTTCAATTCGAGAGTCAATCTTTTCCTTTTCACCTTTGCCACCAATTATTCGAGTATTGTCTTTATCCGACCAAACTTTATCGGCTCGGCCCAAATCAGCTACCTCAATTGACTCAAAAGTACGGCCAGTGTCTTCACTAATTACAGTTCCGCCAGTTAAAATTGCAATATCTTCCAAACTTTCTTTTCTTCGATCACCAAATCCAGGAGCTTTAATTGCCAAAACATTAAACGTCCCCCGAAGTTTGTTTACAATTAAAGTTGAAAGCGCTTCACCATCAATATCATCAGCAATAATTACCAAACTTTTTGACACTTTTACAAATTTTTCTAGGAAAGGCAAAAGATCGGCAATTGTAGAAATTTTCTTATCGGTTAACAAAATATAAGCATCAGATATTTCCGCTTCCATTTTGTCAGCATTGGTAACTAAATAAGGCGAGGCATAACCACGGTCAAATTCCATACCTTCTTTGTATTCAATATCAATCGTAAATCCTTTGCCATCCTCAACTGTAACAACCCCATCTCGACCGACTTTGTCCAAAGCCTCAGCAATTTTCTCGCCAATCTCACTATCTCCTGCTGAAATTGTGGCTACTTGAGTAATTTCTGCTTTATCTTTAATTGGTTTGGCCATCTTTTTAAGGTCAATTACCACAGCTTCAACTGCTTTTTCAATGCCACGCTTCAAGATCATAGGATTGGCTCCAGCATCAATCTGTTTCATGCCCATTTGAGTCATAACTTGAGCTAAAAGTGTTGAGGTTGTGGTTCCATCCCCAGCATTGTCATTAGTTTTACTGGCTGCCTCTTTTACGAGTTGAGCACCCATATTTTCAAATGGATCTGGAAGATCAATTTCTTTGGCGACTGAAACCCCATCATGCACAATATTCGGAGCTCCCCATTTTTTATCCAGCGCAATGTTGCGCCCCTTTGGCCCAAGTGTTGTCACAACTGCTTTGGCCACAGTGTCAATTCCCTTGAGTAAGGCTTCGCGTGCGTCTTTGCCAAATTTTAATTGTTTTGCCATAATTTAAATAATACGAATTTACTAATTAATACGAATACTACAAATCGCTACGAATCTTTCTAATTAGTATTTATTCGTTACATTCGCATGTATTTGTATATTAGCATTACATCAGGCGGTTTCTACCGCGAGTAGATCTTCGAATTTCACAAATAAATATTCTTTGCCATCAACTTTAATTTCATTTCCTCCCCATTTTTTATAAAGTACGGTGTCACCAATTTTGCAAGGAGCCTCTATGTCACACTTGCCACTAGTACATTTACAATCTGAGCATGGGACAGATCCCATAGCTAAAACTTTTCCTTTTTGTGGTTTTTCTCCTGCATTATCTGGAAGATAAATTCCAGAAGCAGTTTTGGTTTCTTTTTCAAGAGGTTCGATTAGAAGATATCCGGCAGTTGGCTGTAAATTGAGTTTTGTCATAACAAAGCTAATTTAGCTTTAAAGGAGAATGTTGTCAAGGAGCAATTAGCAATTAATCTTGTGGAGTGCTATCTCTTAAACAAGTCGGGGTGATCAACTAAAAGTTTTGATGCTTTACGTAAAAAACTTTTACTTTTCTTTCCAGTTGTCTCCTTAGCCTCAATCATGAGTTGGTGAAATCGAGATTCTAAAATTGCAATTTTGGATTCTTTTATCAATGAGTCCATAAAATCAAGAGACTCTTGTTTGTCAAGAAAATGAAGCTCTAACATGCCTCGGATTTTACCATATTATTTGTTTAACTTCTCCAATACAACCTTCCCCCAATCTTGAGGATGGAAGAGAGCTTTTGTAGGGGTAATCGTCTCGCGGGTGATTTTTTTTCTCATATAAAAATATTGAAGTTTGAATGCAATTTTTTCAACAATAGAAGTAATTAGCGAGTAGCCAGTAGCGATTAGTGGTTTTTCTAATGGCTTATTACTAATGGCTAATAACTCGCGATCGATCGCATTTGGCCAAAAATCCAAAATCCACTTATTTTCCCACAAAAACTTTTCATAAGTTTGATTTTTATTTACCAATGGCACAACTTGGGCAATTTCGTGGGCAGTGTAGATATTGCGGTCGGCTTTATTCCAGATTAGATCATTTTCATCCAACCAAAGATTAATACATAACATATCTTTTTGTTTTTTAATGTTTGGTCGCCGTAGTGGATAGTGAACCGTGAACAGTAAACAGTGAACAAGCAAACGCGTTGTCCACATGGTTCCTGTTTTTGTAATTATCATCAAGTCAATATCGCTGTCTTTGTTAGAGTTCATCATTGCCAGAGATCCAGTTATTCCTACAAATTTTATGGTTGGGATTTTTGCTAAAATCTTTGCAGCTTTCTTGGCAAGTTTTAATTTACTTAAAGAATATTTTTCTCTTTGAAGTCTGGTTTTGCTCTTAGTTTTTGAAATTTTAGAAATATCTTTCGAGTCTATTTTATAAAACCATTTTGGAAAATCAGATTTGACTAATTTGTAATCGAAGATTTTATGATACTTAATGGAGAGCATTATTTTACCAATCTGTATTGTTTCAATACTTGAGTAACACCAGCTGCTGCAGTTTCCAAAGCTTGAGTTGCAGTTGATTTTCCATCAGCTACAGCATTGACTGCATCGCCAAAATAATTTGCAATTTGAGAATTAATACCAGTTGGCCCATCAAATGTGCGAGAAGCAAGATACCAACTTTCAGCGCCTGGTGCTTGAGCCACAATTGAGCCTACAATTGGATGTTCCTTAAGCAAATTTGCCATGCCAACTTGAGGATAAGGTTCACCAAAATCTCTAACTTTACTTTCGCTTTGATATAGTTTTTGCAAACTATCTTGTGTACTTAAAAACTTCAAAAATTCCCATGCAGCTGACTTGCGAGAACTTTTTGACCAAACACCCGAAGCCCAATAGGTGGCATAGGTAATATCTAACTGTTTAGGATTGTCTTTTGGTAGTTGAGGAATCGGCCGAGTTGAAAACTTTAAATTTGGATTTTGATCAAAAATTTCAAACGCTCTCCAGGAAGGCCCAATATACATTGCTAATTTTCCAGCTGCAAAGGCCTGAGTGGAAGAGGGCAAAGTAGCATCCCACACACCATCTTGATTAGCAAATGCTGTAAAAAAAGTTAGTGCATCCTCAGCTGGTTTACCTGTTGGGTTTGTTAAATCAACACCATTTTGCAGCATCATGAGAGCTAAAATTTCCTGCCAATGATCAACATTTTCTGTTCTTCCCAGAGCAATTCCAGATTGAGTAATTACACCTTGATCATCTTTTACTGTTAACTCTAGTGCAACCTTTCTTAAATCATCCCAAGTTGTTGGTGCGGTTTTGCCTGCTTTATTGAAAATGTCTTCATTAATATACAAAGCCAGTGCGTCATAGCCCAAGGGAATGCCAACAATGCCATTCCCAGAAGTTAAATCAGAAGACATGATGGGATAAAAAGTTTTAGCAAAATCTGCAGGATTCATGATTGAAGCGGGCAGGGTATCCAAATCGTTTTTAAACATTGGCACCCAGGTATTATGAAATGTAAAAATATCAGGTCCACTACTTTTGGCAAGAGCACTGGTTAGGCGTTCTCTGTAATCTTGAGGAGATTGTTTAATATAAGTAATTTTTACATTTGGATGAGACGTTTCGTATGAGGAAATTAAAGGCTGAACAACATTTGTATCTTCCCACAAACCCCACCAAGTGATATTTGAAGATTGAGATTCAAGGCCCGGAGTTAGAAGCTTAATTACCACAAGAATTATGATTAAAACCAAAACTCCAATTCCAACCCAAACAAAAATTTTCTTCCTATCTACAGCTTTCGGACTACTGACTACTGGTGAACCGTGATCAGTGATCTGTGAACTGTTGACGGTTGACGGTTCACTGTTGACTGCCGCAGGTGTAGGCTGATTCATAGTTAAATGGTATCATATTGCCATGTTTAGCGTAAGTATTTTTTTAATGATTCTGGTAGCCGGATTTAATCTTGGTGGCAAAACTGTGGATCAAGCTCGTGAGGAATTAAAACAACAAGTTAAAATTCCTCAAGACGTTCATCTTGTGAGTCAAAATCAAACCTTTGATATTGCCACAAAAGACATTGATTTAAATTATGATTTTCAAGCTTCAGCAGAACGCGCGGCTAGTTACACTCGAACTGGCAATCCAATCTATGACTTAAATACTAAACTTCAGCTTCTTAAAAAACCAGTTAATCTTGGCTTAACTCTCAATTTAAATGAAGAGAAATTATCAAAAATAATTTCCATAATTGCAGGACAAAATTCAGTTGAGCCAACAGAACCCTCAATAAAATTGGTTAATGGAAAAATAGAGGTTAATAAAGGCTCTGCAGGAAGTGAAGTTGATCAACTCGCCCTTCGGTCAGAAATTGGCAAAAATTTAGCTTTGCTTAGTAATGAAAATATTCAAATCCCAGTTGTAAAAATTGACAACTCTCTAAGCGACATGGGAGCTGTATTGGTTAAATCCCGGGCTGAAAAATATTTAGATAAAAAACTGACTATCAAACAGGAATTTAATAATTTTGATTATCAAGCTAGTCAGCTATTAAATTTTATAGATCCAAAAGGCGGTTTTAAGGAAGAAGAAATTGTAAAAGAAATTACAAATATTGCGAATAAAATTAATCGAGATCCACAAAATCCAAAATTTTCATTCGACAATAATCGAGTTACAGAGTTTTTGCCAGCGTTGGATGGGGTAAAACTTGATAATCAAAAACTTAAAAATCAAATTATTGAAGCCTTAGATAAATTTGAGAAGTCTGATGAAAAAAATTTAACACTTGAAGCACCAGTAACCAAAACTCCACCAGAAGTTACGACTGACAAAGTAAATAATCTAGGAATTAAAGAATTAATCGGCAGGGGAACATCAACTTATTTTCATTCAATTCCAGGCCGTGTTCATAATGTAGCTTTAGCGGCTTCTAGAATTAACGGAACTTTAGTTAAGCCAGGAGAAACTTTTTCTTTTAATGATACTTTGGGAGATGTTTCAGCTTTTACAGGTTATGCACAGGCTTATATAATTTCTGGCGGGAAAACTATTCTTGGCGATGGCGGGGGAGTTTGCCAGGTTTCTTCAACTTTATTTAGGGCACTTTTGAATGGAGGTTTGCCAATCGTGGAGCGGGCGGCTCATGCTTATCGTGTTGGCTACTATGAACAAAATTCACCTCCTGGGATGGATGCTACGGTCTTTGGGCCCTCGCCAGATTTGAAATTTACAAATGACACACAGGCAAGTATTTTGATTGTTGCTAAAAACGATCCGAAAAATTATTCCTTGATTTTTGAACTTTATGGAACTAGTGATGGCCGAAAAGCTACAGTTACAAAGCCAATCGTGTCAAACGTTAGGCCAGCCCTTCCAACAGTTTATCAAGATGACCCAACTTTAAAAGCTGGTGTTTTAAAACAAGTTGATTACAGTGCAGCAGGGGCAAAAGTTAGTTTTGATTATAAAGTAGAAAAAAATGGCGCAACAATTTTCCAAAAAACTTTTGTGAGTAATTACAGGCCATGGGCAGCAGTTTACCTTCGCGGAACTAAAATTTAGTATAATAGCTTCATTGTGAAAATCATCAAACAAAATCAAAAAGCAGTGGAAATTGCAGTTGATGCCTTGGCTCAAGGCAAACTTGTTTTTATGGCCACAGAAACTGTTTACATCGCAGCAGTTGATGCTACCAATCCTCAAGCAGTTAAAAAATTAATAGCTTTTAAAAACCGGCCATTTGGCAAACCATTTTCTGTTGGCGTGACTGATATTGAAATGGCAGAAAAGTATGTGGATTTGAACGATTCGGCAAGAAAATTATATGACCAATTTCTTCCAGGTCCAGTTACAGTTGTCTCAAATGGAAAACACACTGTTGCTCCAGGAGTTGAAGCCGAAAATGGAACTTTAGGCATTAGAATTCCTGATTATAAATTTGTTACTGACGTAGTCAGAAATTTTGGCAAGCCTATTACCACAACTTCTGCTAATGCAAGTTATCAAAGAAGGCCATATAAATTAGATGACATTTTGGATAATAGTTCAGAGAAACAAAAAAAGTTGATTGATTTAATGATTGATGCTGGGGAACTTCCGCATAACGAACCCTCAACTGTAATTGACACAACATTGGATAACCCCACAGTTTTGCGCCAAGGGGAAATCAAACTTAAAGATAAAAATGAAGTGTTGAGTAGAAGTGAAGAAAATACACAAAATATTGGTAAAGAACTTTGGCAAAAGTATGAAAGTTTTGCAGGAAAAAGGCCTTTGATTTTTGCTCTGGAAGGGGAAATGGGAGCTGGCAAAACTCAATTTACAAAAGGCTTGGCCAGGGCGATGGGAATAACGGAAACTGTAACTTCGCCAACTTTTAGCTTGGTTGAAGAATACCAAGCACCGCATTCTGCATTCCAACTTCAGCACTTCGATGCTTGGAGGTTAACGGATTCAACTGAAATGGAAGCTTTGGGATTTTTAAAAATGGTAGAAGATAAAAATATGGTGATTTCCATTGAATGGGCGGAAAGAGTTGCAGATATTATTAAAAAATATCGTGATCAAGCGGTTGTTGTTTGGGTGAAGATTGAATACCCAACGACCGTCTCAGGGCAAGCTAATGAAAATGAAAGATTAATTAGTTGGGGAAATTTATGACATGAAAATTTTATCCATTGATACATCCTGTGATGAAACATCAGCCGCGGTTACAGATGGCACAAAAATACTAAGCAATATTATTTGGTCACAAGCCTCTCTTCACTCTAAATTTGGTGGTGTAATGCCATCTTTGGCCCAGCGCATGCATGAGGAAAGAATCGACTTCGTCGTAGATAAAGCAATGCTAAATGCTAAAACCCAAATGATAAATTTAGATGCGATTGCAGTCACTATTGGGCCAGGGCTATCTATCGCACTCGGAGTTGGAGTAAACAAAGCTAAGGAATTAGCGAAAAAATATAACAAGAAATTAATTGCTGTTAACCATTTGGAAGGACACGTCCTCAGTCCTCTCGCCAATGATAAATTACAAATGATAAATGCTAAATTCCCTGCATTAGGACTAGTACTGTCAGGAAAAAATACTCAACTTATTCAGGTAGACAAAATTGGTAAGTATAAAATCTTAGCTGAAACTCAGGATGATGCTCTTGGTGAGGCATTAGATAAAGCCGCTAGAATGTTAGGTTTGGGTTATCCGGGTGGAGCGATTTTTGAAAAAATGGCTAAGTTTGGCAATCCAAAAAAATATAAATTGCCAGTTCCAATGGTTGGCCAAGAAAGTAGAATGATGTTTTCTTATTCGGGATTAAAAACTGCAATGCTTAGACTGGTTAAAAGTGAAGAGCCATTGGATAAACAAAAAATTTATGATCTGGCGGCTTGTTTTCAAGATGTTGCTTTCAAACATATTGAACGTGTTTTAAGGTTCGCAATTGTAAATTGTAAATTGAAAATTGGTAATTTACTCGTGGGGGGAGGGGTGGCGGCCAATATTGAAATTCGAAAACGTTTGAGAAAATTGGGGAAAGAATTTAATATCAAAGTTCATTTTCCATACAGTCGGAAATTATACGGAGATAATGCGGGAATGATTGGGATTGCAGCTAGTTTTAAATATCAAAGAGGGGAATTTGTAGATCCTGAAGAAATTGATAGAAATCCAAGAGCAAGGTTAAATATCTAATAAAATCTTATTCAAACTCATCAGGGTTTTGAGGTATATTCTTAGTTCTTCCTCTTTTGCCAGGATTGGGAATTATTTTCTTTAGACCTCTTGCACCCGCATTAATCATATTTACAATGCTATCAAATTGATCTGAGTAATCCTTATCTGACACCTTTCCACGTTCTTTTTGTTCTACTAATTTAATCAATTTACTAATCAATCCTGCTCTTTGCTCTTTCATATATACAGCTGCATGATACAATATTAGGCATGGATCCGCAATATAATCATAAACTTTATGAAGAAAAAATTTACAAAACTTGGGAAGAGTCTGGCTATTTTAATCCCGACAATTTGCCGGGCGAGCGAAAAGAAACTTTCTCTATAGTTCTCCCCCCACCAAATGTAACTGGCACACTCCACTTGGGCCATGCCG
>DATJGY010000029.1:0-24877 GCA_035494495.1 Alphaproteobacteria bacterium | reverse complement strand
TATTCCAAAGTGCTTGGCCCTGAGAATTCCAATTTTTACCATTGTAATGTTGACCATCACCATAATCAAAAGGTGGAATTATATCTCCCCAAGAATGATCGGCAATACCTGAATACCAAACTGGCCCATTGTGACTATCGTGGCCATTATTTCTAAATATAGAATCTGGATCAACTGTTGGATTTTGATACGGATTTGTTTGACTATCGGATGCATGACAAATTCTGACATTATCATCATTCTTTGGTGTAGCTAAAGCATAGCTAACTGATTTAAAACAAAGCATGAAGGCAATGCCCAAAACGGCTGCAAAAGAAGTTACTTTCTTAAGGTTAATCTTACTCATAAGGGGGAATTCTATCAGCGAAATATAAACTTGTCAAGTATATACTATAAGATATTATTTCTTGAAGCGCTCGATACATTCCTCAATCACTTTCCAAGCTTCTGCTTCATCTCCCCAGCCTTCAACTTTTGTTGAACCTGGTTTATATAAATTTTTATAATGATTAAAATGATCTTCGATTTTTGCCTTCCAGCGCTCATTCAAATCACCAAAAGACTTTATGACATTCCCTGTATTTCTATCATCTTCTGGAACACAAATGATTTTTGTATCCTGTTCACCATCATCAGTAAAGTGTAAAACTCCAACTACTTTTGCTTTGAGTGTAACTCCAGTTGGGAGCGGTTCGTCAGTAATTACCAAAGTATCAAGTGCATCACCGTCACCGTCTAATGTTTGAGGAATAAAACCATAATTAACTGGCTTTGCAAAAATTGAAGGCTCAACCCTATCTAAGACAAAAATTTTTTGATCCATGCTGTATTCAATTTTGTGCATAGAGCCCATTGGAATTTCGATAACTGTGTTTATATATTGGCCGTGCTCGCCTGGGGTTAAGATTGAATGAAAGTCTGTCATGTGTATAGTTGAATTCTAATTTCTAAATCCTAAATGTCAAGGGTTGCCAACTTTGCATGTGTCTGAATATATTTCTTTCTTGGAGGCACTTCCTCACCCATGAGCATTGTAAACATTTTGTCAGTTTCCTCGGCGCTTTCCATTGAAACCTGCTTCAAAGTTCTTTTGGCTGGGTCCATAGTTGTTTCCCAAAGCTGAGTTGGGTTCATTTCCCCCAAACCTTTGTAGCGTTGAAGTGTGATTTTAGCTCCCGGATTAGCGGCAAAAATTTTATCTTTTTCTTCGTCATCGTAGACGTAGAAAGATTCCTTACCCATACCTAGCCTGTAAAGAGGTGGAAGTGCAATATACAAATATCCACGGCTAATAATTTCTGGCATATGCCTAAAGAAGAAAGTCAAAAGCAAAGTTTTGATGTGGGCACCGTCAACGTCAGCGTCGGTCATAATTATAATTCGGTGATATCGGGCTTTTTCGTAATTTAAGCTATCTCCAATTCCTCCTCCAATTGCGATAATCAAATCTTTAATCTCTTCAAATTTAACAATTTTGTCTAGATGTGCCCTTTCTGTATTTAAAATCTTCCCGCCCAACGGCAAAATCGCTTGATGGCGGCGATCTCTCCCCTGCTTGGCTGAGCCGCCGGCTGAATCTCCCTCAACTATATAAAGCTCAGAAATTGTAGGATCAGAACTTTGGCAATCGGCCAATTTTCCAGGTAAAGTTGCGCCCTCGAGTGCTCCTTTTCTCAAAACCGCATCTTTTGCAGCGCGTGCAGCTAAACGTGCTCGAGCAGCTAACATTACTTTTTCAACGATTTTCTTGGCCTCAGCCGGATGTTCTTCAAAATATTGATCCAAACCTTCCTTAACTGCAGTTGCCACAAAACCTTGAATTTCTGGATTATTTAATTTAGCCTTGGTTTGAGATTCAAATTGTAGACTTTCAGAAGGCATTTTAATATAAACTATCGCAGTCAAACCTTCACGCATATCATCCCCAATTAGCATTCCCTCTTCTTTGGAATTTGCTCCCTGCATTTTTTTGTAATAATCAGTAATTGTGCGAGTGAGAGCGATTCTAAAACCGGTGACGTGAGTTCCGCCATCAGTTGTATAAATTGCGTTTACAAAGCCTTTAACATTTTCGTTGTAAGAATCTGAATATTGAAGCGCAACTTCGCAAGAAATATCGGCATTAGCTTTGGAAATATAAATAGCATCGGTCAAAACGTCTTTGCCACGATTGCTGTGCGTAACCAAAGATTTAATTCCACCTTCAAAATAGAAAGTAGCTTCGTCGTCATTAATTTCGTCTCGGAAATTAAAAGTTAAACCTGCTATTAAATATGCTCTGTCGCGAAGTAAATTTTTGACTTTGCTAGCTTCAAGTTTAATATCGTGGAAGATCTCAGTATCAGGAATAAAAGTTGTAATGGTTCCCGTGCCTTGCAATTTAATTCCCCATTCATCAAGCTGAGCGGCAGTTGCCTCGCCCACACTTTTGACTGGTTTACCTTGGTGATATTCTTGGTAATAGGCTTTATTGTCTCTTAGAACTACAACTCTAAAATAAGAAGACAAAGCATTAACAACCGAGGCTCCAACTCCGTGCAAACCCCCAGAAACTTTGTAAGCTCCTCCGCCGAATTTTCCACCTGCATGAAGAACGGTCATAGTGAGTTCCAAGGCTGAAACTCCTGATTTGTGTTTATCAACTGGAATTCCACGGCCGTTATCTCTGACAGTTGCTGAGCCGTCTTTATTCAAAGTTACCCACACACTATTGGCAACTCCGGCAAAGCTTTCATCAACTGAATTATCGATAATTTCTCGCAAACATTCATGAAGTCCACGGCTATCAGTTGAGCCGATATACATCCCAGGCCTTTTTCGGACAGGCTCCAAACCTTCCAAAACTTGAATTTGTGTTGCGTCGTATGATTGTTTGTCAGCCATGTTATTTAAAATTAATGCTTAAATTCGTCAGTTGTAAATTTACATTGCCATTGGCTTTTAGTCTAGTGAGAGTTTTCAAAAGTATTTCCATATTATCAAACTTGCCTTTGTCGTGCAGAAAGTAAATTAGACTCTCAACAAATTCAATAGCTTTGTTTCGTTCTTTCATCTTATCAAAAAAAACTAATTTTTGGTCAATGTTCATGTTTAAGAAATTTTCAATTTCTTCACCGTTCACGGTTGACTGTTCACTGTTTACTATTTTTACAACCTGGCATCGTGACACAATAGTTGGTAAAACTTTCCTCAAACTTGGTGCAGTTAATACAAAATATAAATTTTCTTGTGGTTCTTCCAAATTCTTCAAAAACGCATTCAAAGCCTCAGTTCCAGCTTCGTGGATATTGGGAATGTAAATCAAAGTTGGCTCAGTGACTGTTAGGCGGAGAAAGTTGTTCAAATTGCGAACATCCTCAATTTTTTGGAGTTGATATTCCATGATTTTTGCATGAAACTTTTCAGCCAAATTGGAAATTGGTAATTGGAAATTGGTAATTCCTTCTCCGAGAAGGAGGTATGCGTGCATGATTTAAGTATTGTATAATAATTTATGTTGAATTTTATTACGTGGCTCCTTATTTTTATGTGGCCAGTTTTAATTCCTCCAATTTTTAGTTTTATTTATGGTTTAAAAGTAAAAGATAGAAGCTTAAAAACTATCTTGATTTGGTTGGGAGTAAATTTTTTGATTTGTGTTGCTTCAAGTTTTATTGCCGTAGAAACATCTATAAACAATCGTTCTTTTTATGTTTTTCAATATGCTTTTGTTTTGAATACAATCTGTGTACCTATATTGTTTTTTGGAATTTGGATTGGAAATTCAGTAAAATCAAAACATGATTAATTTTCTCTTGTTAATTTTAAGTGCACTTTTTAGCTACGCTTTGGTTGGAGCGAAATTTTTTCCAATTTTTTCTATTGCGTTAATTCTAGGTGTAATTTCTATATTGGTTATTAGCTTCAAAAAACCCAAAACAAAGTATGACTACATTTGGTGTGGATTTAGCATAATTTTTGCGGCATTTTTAACCATCCGTGCCAATGAATTTCTAATGTTTCTCAATTTGTGGGCCGCGATGTTTTCACTTTCTTTCCTTTGTGAATTTCACACATTTCCATTTTTTGGACCATTTGTGCGGGTTTTAACAGCCAAAAATAAATATTCGTTTGCTCATATATTTAACCGTAAATTTGATAGCCAAGTTGTTAATTTTTATTCAGTTGGGGCAAGTATAATCTTGGCTTTAATAATCATTCCTCTTTTGGCCTCAGCCAATCCTATTTTTAATCATTTAATTACAGAGACTTTTGGCAAATTGTTTAAAGAAAATATTGTAATTCACTTTTTCCGTATAATTATTTTTGCAATTTTTGCATTTTTTATTCCAAAGCTAATTAGTTCTGTGAATGAACCTGCTAAACAGTCAGAAATTAAAAATAAAGAAGATGAAATTAGCTCAAAATTACTTCTTCCAAAAATCGTCGCCATTATAATTTTGGCAGTTTTCTTTGTAACTCAAATTCAGCTTTATTTCGCCTCAACTGAAACGTTAATTTCTTTAGGATTAACCAATTCTCAGCACGCTCGTGAAGTTTTTGGCCAATTGATTGTGGTTTCAGCTATTATTGGCGCTTTAGTCTTTTTTGACAAAAGTAACTCTCGCAAACATTGGCTCACAACTACAATTTTGTTAATCGAAGCAGTTTTTCTTACGCTGATTGCTTTCAAAAGTGTTAATGATTATGTTTTTGCTTGGGGATTTACACAAAAGCGTCTTTGGGGCTACGCGGGGGTAACTTATATGGCGGGAGTTTATAGTTTGTTTACATTTACTCACCTCAAAAAACTTGCTCACAAAACAATTATTAAAGAAATTGCGATCTGGAGTGGAATAATTTTACTTGGCGTTAACTTGGCAAATTTTGATTATCTTATTTATCACGTCAATCAGCCTAGAACTGGCGATGGAGTGGATTATGAATATATGGTATTTAATTTGTCAAAAGATGGCCATTATTATCGAGATATTTTGGGAAAAATTGATTTTAATAAAGGTAGTTTAGGGTTTGTCATAAATCAGATTGAGCGTCTTCAAAATAAATACAAAAATGTAGACTGGCGAAGTTTCAATTTGGGAGAGTATTTGGAATATCAAGATATAAAAGATATTAATACAAAAGATTATTCAAAGCCTTTAATTGTAATTCCTCCAGCTCCAGCTGCAACTGCTTGCCGAACATTAGGTGGCGGAATGGTAGTTGATAAAAATGGCAGAGGTTATATAGGTTGTGATGTATGGGTAGATGGGGCAATTGATTTGTCAAAAAGTTATTGTGAGGGTCAAATAACTCATAATACAAAATTGTTAATTCCTGATGGTTATGGCAGATCGAATCAATATTTTGCAACTCTCACAGGACTTAAGAAAAATGAAGAAGTAAAAGTTTTTGTCTACAATTCTGGGGGAGAGAAAATTGAGTGTTTACCTTCATTAAATAATAAGAAGTAAAAGCTAGGGAAATCTCGCTCCTTGAGTCTTGCCATGACTTGTTTCCCTGTCATAGTCTAGATCATGTTGTCGGAGAGGTATAAGCGCTGCTTGTGCAGTTGCTTCGGCTGTATCGCAGGTTGCGCCTTTAATGGCCTGTGCTACTGACAAATAATTATTTACGATAAAATCAACATGTCCCTTTTCGTGTTCGGTAAGTGATTGGGTATATTTTTCCCATCTGGCAACTAAATTAGGGTCTGTATTTTCAGGTATTTTCCAGCGAGGGAAAATGATCAGTATATCGTAGGAAACTGTGACAGCATCAAGGTTGCATGGACCACTAGTTTTGTAGCCGGGCCAATTCCATTTAATAAACCAATTCGTTACCGAATCGGCCTTGTAACCACTATGATCGGTCGGTCTCAACATATTCAATTGTGTTCTTAATTCATTTTCGTTAGAGCCAGAAATATCATAGTACACGACTCTGGCATTAGGTATAGACAGAAACTCAACGGTTTTTGGAGCACAATCAACCGTTAATCCTGGCGATGGATTACAAGATTCAGAACTTACTTCAGTTTTAGTTGGCTCTACTGAAGTATTGGAACAACCAGCAAGAGCCAGCGATGTAAAAAGGCTCATTGTTTTAAAATAAAGGCCGTGATCTTTTCTCATATTTTTACAAGATTCGTGAATTCTAACAAACTTTTACAGGTTTAGTAAAACTAAAGAACTAAAAGCATGGCAGTTTTGTTTATTTATTATCTGCCATGCCAAAAGCCCACACGAGTCTATTGATTTTTAGGTGCCTCCCTAACTACGTCTTTGAATGTTTCGTCGATATATATTTCTCCATTTTTCTTTATGAAATATATCGGGCCAGCGACGTGGGATCTATCTCCATTGTAGAGATAAACTCCTTGACTACTTTTGTCAGGGATAATGGTCGCCTGTTGTGCGGGCCCAATAATAAGAATATTCCCGTCCTTTACGACTACAAGGTATTCTAGTCCTTCGATCTTGTAGGAACGAGAAAGTTTCCCTATAGGCTGCCAATTTGCGCAAAACCAATAGTCAGTTATTTTATCGTAGCCAAATTCTTTACATGCTGTATCTTCTGGAAATGAAAGCATAGGCGGCATTTTGCCCGCTAATGGTGTTGGTATTGCTAACGCTGTGGCAGCACTGGCCGTTGCGGCATCGTGAACCTCTTTCATAACAATGTCTATAGTTGGTGTAGGTGTTGCTTTTGGAATTGTAGGCCATATCGATCCGACTATTACTATTGCACCAAAAATCCCAGACGCCACAACAAGGGTGTAAAACAGTTTTTTGAACATTTCAAATCTCCTTTTACTTTAATCATGATGAGTTTTTATAGTGGGCCTATTGATGCCACTGTAAATTTCTCACCACAATTTTTAAGGATTATAATTTTCGTGCGGACTTGTTAAAGAACTTCTTAAAATCAAAAGCTATGGGTTAGCAATTAAACCTAAGTTTTTAATTTAAGAAGCCTGAATGGTACCACCACCACATTAAAAGATCAAGACTATAGGTAAAATTTGCTTATGAGGTTTACTTTCTAAATAACTCAATTGATAATTGAGACTGACGGACAACACTTCTTAAAGTTCCAATTGCTATATTTTTTGAATGAAATGGAACTGTGGTGTGTGCTCCAGTGTTCTTGTTGAAATATTGCTTGTGGCTACTTTTACTTACATTTACAACAAAACCATTATCAAGAAGTATTTTTTCAACCTCTCGAGGTTTTAATTGAGCAAGTTTTGGCATGTTTTAATATGCAAATTTAAAATCTTTTGGAGCAATAACGTTTGCTTGGCCAATATAAAAATCTACATTGTCGGGAGCTGGAATTTCAAAATCAGTTTTCATCAAGCCTTCAATATGACATTGGATAGCTTTTTTTACATTGTTTTGAGCCTCATCGATTGTTTTTCCAAAATCAGAAATTCCCAGAGTTGGAACATAAGCCACAAAATCTTTACCTTCTTTTCTAATTACGGTGTTGTATCTCAAAATGTTTGATTTCATTCTTTAATTATAGCACTTAATACAATACACTAAAAACTGATATACTAATTTTAGTATGCCCACTGCTACACTGCCAACTTTAACCACTTCTGATTCTGCTGGAACTTTGGCTGATGTTTTAGTTACCCTTGGAGCCCTCGACAAAACTCGTGCAGATCAAGTGAAATTAGCTGAAATTCAAAGCGGCAAATCACAAGAAGACATAATCCGCGAAGGTGGATTAGTTCCTGAAGAAAAACTAGTTCAAGCCAAGGCTCAACTTTATAATATTCCATATATTGATTTAGCTTCTGCTCCAGTTGCTCCTGATGCTTTAGCTTCGCTGCCAAGTGAAGTTGCTGATAGATTTAAAGTTTTTCCAATTAATGTTGACCATCGGGATAAAAGTATGACTCTTGCCATGGCAGATCCCTTGGATTTGTCGGCAATCGAATTTATTGAGCAAAAAACTGGTTTACATGTCAAACCCTACTCTGCTCTTCCCTCTCAAATTGAGGATTTTATCCAAACTAGGTATACAACTTCCCTCACTCAAGAAGTTACCGATGCCCTAAAAGATGTGGCTCCTGGGAAAAACGATACCCGAGTTTTGGAAGCTTCCCGCGGCGGTTTTATTCGTGAGGAAAAAATTGCCCAAATTGTTACTCAGATTTTAGATTTTGCAATTAAAGCCCGGGCTTCCGATATTCATATTGAGCCTCAAGAAAAGTCAACCCGTGTCCGCTATCGTATTGATGGAATTTTACAAGAAAAACTAAGTATTCCCAGAGCTCTCCATGACTCGTTAATTTCTAGAATTAAAATTTTGTCTGGCATGAAAATTGATGAAAAAAGAATTCCACAAGATGGTCGATTTAATTTCAAAGGCGAAGAAGAAGTTGATTTGCGTATTTCAAGTCTCCCCACAACTTGGGGTGAAAAAATTGTTATGCGTCTTCTTAAAAAATCAGGTGGTGTTCCCGAGCTTGCAGAGCTTGGACTTCGTGGCCGAGGTTTAAAAAATCTTCAGGATGCAATTTTAAGGCCGCACGGCATTATTTTAATTTGTGGCCCAACAGGAAGTGGAAAAACCACAACTCTATATTCAGTAATTTCCAAGCTTAATACATCAAAAGTTAATATTGTCACACTGGAGGATCCAATTGAATATAAAATTCCAGGCGTAAATCAAGTTCAAATTAACGCCGCGGTTGGTTTGTCGTTTGCTGATGGACTTAAATCATTTTTGCGCCAAGATCCTAATATTATTCTTGTGGGAGAAATTCGTGATCGGGAAACTGCTGATCTGGCTATTCAAGCTGCTTTGACTGGGCACTTAGTATTCTCTACTTTACACACCAACGACGCCTCAGGTGCTTTACCGCGTTTGTTGGATATGGGAGCTGAGCCGTATTTACTCGCTTCATCAATGACATGTATTGTTGCCCAGCGTGTGGCTCGAAAAATTCACGAAAAGTGCAAAGAAGCGTATGTTCCCGAGACGAAAGTAGTTGAAGAAATGAAAGCAGAACTTGGTAATTTATGGAAGCCTGAAGGCGAAGTTAAACTTTACAAGGGCAAGGGCGATGCTGATTGTGGAAATTCCGGATATTACGGCCGTGTTGGTATGTTTGAAGTTATACCTGTCACGGAAAAAATTGGCAAATTAATTTTGGAGCGCTCGTCTGCTAGTGACATTCAAAAACAAGCAATTGAAGAAGGTATGGTAACATTAAAGCAAGACGGGTACTTGAAGGTTGCCGAAGGAATCACTACAGTGGAAGAAGTACTTAGGGTTGCTCAAGAATAATTTAATATGAACGATATAAAAGCTTTATTACAAAGTGTGGTTGACGCAAAAGCTAGTGATTTGCATTTGATTGCTGGTGTTCCCCCGACTTTGCGTGTTGATGGTGAACTTCGCGTAATTCCAAATATGGGAATTTTAACTCCAGATCAAATTTTTGAGCTTGTAAAACAAACCCTAACTAGTGAGCAAATTGAAAGATTAAATGTAAATAAAGAGCTTGATTATTCCGTCGCATTTTCCGACAAAGGCAGATTTAGGGTGAACGCTTACACTCAGAAAAATACTTTAGCTGCGGCTTTTAGGCTTATTCCGCTTACAATTCCAAATCTTGACGCTTTGGCATTACCAAAAATTCTCCATTCATTTACAAATTTGAGGCAGGGCTTGGTTTTGGTAACTGGGCCAACTGGCCATGGAAAATCAACAACTTTAGCCGCAATGCTAAATGAAATTAATGAAACTCGTGCAGCCCATATTGTTACAATTGAAGATCCTGTTGAGTTTGTCTTTAAGCCAATTAAATCTATTATTTCCCAGCGCGAGATGCGAAGCGACACTCATTCTTGGGAAATTGCACTCCGCTCCACTTTGCGTGAAGATCCGGATGTTGTTCTAGTTGGCGAGATGCGTGATTATGAAACTATTGCCGCGGCCTTAACTGTCGCTGAAACCGGACATTTGGTGTTTGCGACTTTGCATACTAATTCTGCCGCACAAACCATTGACCGTATTGTTGATGTATTTCCAGATGAACAGCAAGCTCAAATTAGGCTTCAGCTATCAAATGTTCTTGAGGCTGTTTTTTCCCAAAGATTAATTCCAGCAATTCCCAATGGCCGGGCAGTTGCCTATGAGGTTATGCTTGGAACAACTGCAGTTAAAACTGCTATTCGTGATGGTAAATCACATCAAATTGAAAGTGTGTTAGAAACTTCCCAAGAAGTGGGTATGAGTACTCTTGATAGATCTTTAGCTGAATTAGTTAAAACCGGGCGGATAACTCTAGAAGTCGCCCAATCCTGGTCCCTCAGGCCAGAAGAATTAAACAGACTGGTGAGGAGTGTGTAAGTTTTCTAATTGTTTAGATAGTATCGTTGTATTCTCCTTCAGGATTAATAATCTGATGTTCTGGAATACCAAGCGACAAAGCATATTTTCCCGCCTCTTCATATTCTTCTTTGTTTTTTCTATTTATATAAAAAAACTTATTCAAAAAAATAATATAGTGATGAGAATTGTTTTTAAAATCTGCGTACCAAGAACCGCCGTGGTTATGATCAAGCGATTTACTAATTTTATTAGCAATTTCTTTAGCTTGGTCTTCTGAAATTTCAACAGTGTGTTTTGTCCATTGTGATATCCAAGGAGTCTCGTGTTCTGGGGTTACTTTTTCAATTTCAGTTTTTAAGATTTTGATATCTTTTAAAATATCTTTGTTGGCTAAACTCTCTTCAATTATTACTCCTTTGTAATTCATATCTCTGAGATCTCCCAGATATTATTGTCTGGATCCAAGAAATAAGCAACGGTTTGGCCCCAGGCGGTTTTCTTTGGACCTTCAAATATTTTAATTCCTTTTGATTTCAATTTCTCAACGGTTTCTTTTACATCTTGAGTTTGAAATCCTATCACTGCTCCCCCGCCGTTCCGTATATATTTTTTGGGAAACATGCCAACAGCCTCATCTTTTTGGAAAATTGCCAATTCAGTTTCCCCCAGTTTAAAATTAGCGAATCTTCCTTCCTTTGAATTTATTTCCAAGTCTAGAATATTTTTATAAAAATCAAACGATTTTTCAAAGTTGTTAACTAGCAAACATACTGCAAAAAGTTTATTAAACATATCGAAACTATATTTTAATTTCGTTCAAAGTTCTAGTGTAGTAAACTACACTTATGCATCGGATTCAGAAAATACTTTTAAAAAGACTTTTGGTAAAAAATAACCAGATTTATTCTTCTTTGACTTCTGGCTACAATTTTGAAGATAATATTGTCTTTCATTTAAAGCAGTTAATTTCCAAAGGCTTTATCAAAAAAGAAAGTTCACATTATTTTCTCACTGCAAAAGGAACGAGAGAAATTACAAATTATGATTTAAACTCTTTGCAAGATTCAGGTTTTAAAAATTTTTTCATCGGCTTTGTTTGTAAATGTGGAGATAATTATTTAATTAAAGGACACCCAAATGGAAAAAGTAACTTCTTCAATTTCCCAAGTGGAAAACCAAAATTTGGAGAAAATATTGACGACGCTTTAGTAAGAACTTTTTATGAAAATACAAAATTAAAACTCAAGTTTGAAGATTTTAAATATATTTCACTACATTTGAAAACTGTAAAAACTTCATCAGGTGAAACTTTGTTTGACGATGCTTTTGCAATTTATGAAGTGAATATTTCAGAGAGCCAAAAAGCAAAAATGAAGTTAGCTAAAAATATAAACTGGTTTTCTGTAGACGAAATTAAGGTTTTAAAAAATCTCTGGCCGGAAATTGATATTTTGCTTTTGGAAAGTAACAAACAAAACTATCTAGTCTATGAATTTACCTCAAATTATATTTTGGATTGAAACGTAGTAAAATGTTTTTAGAGATCAAAATCAGTTAGTTCCATTTTGGAACATACTGCCAGAAAAAGTAAATTCAATATGTGCAAAAATTGCACAAGCTCGACAATTTTAAACACATCTAATTCGATGGGTTTAAAAGTGAATGTTTTGATATAATAAAATCACTGCCCACATGAATAGATTTAATTACAAAGCAAAAGATAAAGATGGTAGGCTTGTGACTGGTGAAGTTGAGGCTGCAAATGCCAATGAGGCTGCTAGGCTTGTCAAAGGTAAAAATCTGTATGTAATTTCAATTACTCCAAAAATTGATTCCCCGTTTGCTTTGATTCGTAGAATTCGCGAGAGAATAACTTCTAGGGATGTTGCAACTTTCACTCGTCAACTCTCAACCATGATTAATGCCGGCCTTCCAATTACCGAAGCTTTATTAATCTTGCGTTCCCAATCCAAAGGCCAAATGCAAAAAATTGTGGCCCAGATTTTAGCCGATATCGAGGCTGGAGAATCTTTTTCAAATTCTTTGGCCAGCCATCCAAAAATTTTTAATCCCACATATATTGCTCTTGTGAAGTCAGGTGAAGTTGGCGGCGTCATTGATAAAGTTCTTTTGCGTTTGGCAGATAATTTGGAAAAACAAACTGAATTTGGCAGCAAAGTAAAAGGCGCTTTGATTTATCCGGCAATTATTATTGTTGGTATGGTCATTGTTAGCCTTGTGATGATGATTTTCGTTATCCCTCGCCTAACCTCTTTATATTCAGATTTTGGTGCTGAATTACCTTTACCAACCAGAATTTTAATTGGTATTTCCAATTTCGTAATTCATTTTTGGTTTATTGTAATTGCGGTTATAGGTTTGGGAATTTACGTTTTTAATTTATATAAAGCCACAAAAGAAGGTAGAAAAAAGATTGATGAATTGATTTTTAAAATTCCAATTTTTGGCAATTTACAGCGTCAAGTAATTTTAACTGAGCTTACAAGCACATTATCATTAATGGTAGGCTCTGGTGTGCCAATTTTGGAGGCTTTGAATATCACCTCTGGAGTTGTAGGAAATACTGTAATTTCAGATGCTTTGAAAGATTCAGCCAAGCAGGTCGAAAAAGGCTTCCCTATCGCCTACTCTTTTGCCAGGCACACAGAGGCTTTTCCATTTCTTCTATCTCAAATGATTGCCGTTGGTGAGGAAACTGGAAAGATGGATGATGTTTTAACCAAAATTAGCCATATTTTTGAAGTGGAAAGTGACGATGAAGTCAAGGGTTTGACCGCAGCAATTGAGCCTTTGGTGATGGTGTTGTTGGGATTGGGAGTAGGATTTTTGGTAATTGCAGTTATTCTTCCAATTTACAATTTAACTAGTCAGTTTTAAACTTAAATTTAATGAAACGTCAATCTGGCCAAGCTTTAGTTTTAGTTCTTCTGTCTTTGGCTGTAGTGCTTACACTTGTACTTTTTGTGTTGTCACGCAGTGTTACTGATATTGCTGTCTCGTCTCGCCAAGAAGAATCTGTTCGAGCCTTTTCCGCTGCTGAAGCTGGAATTGAAAAAGCATTGATTATCGGAAGCAGTGCAGGGTCAGTTACAATTGGAGACGCGAGCTACACTTCAAGTGTTAGTAATTTTGCCTCAGGAGTAACCAATTTTGTCTATCCTGTCGAGCTTGATTCTGGAGATGATATGACTTTGTGGCTTAAATCTCACGATACAGATCCGAATTTTACTGGCAATACAATAAAAATTTGTTGGGGCAAGCCTGGCGCCTATTCAGATCAAAGTGTAATGCCGGCAATCGAAACTACTCTTATTTATGAAACAACAGCAAACGATCCCGCTACTGCAAAAATATTTAGAGCCGCTTTTGATCCTAATACCGCCGGCCGCAGAGCGCTTAATTCTTTTGCTGCCGCTGGTGGATCGTGTACAGTTGCTGGTCAATCATTCCAATTTCAAACTACACTTAGCTTAGTTGGGTTAACTAATCCGCAATTTTTGGGCGTAAAAATGTTATATAACACCGATACCTCTCAGTCAATCGCTTTCGATAGTACAAACGCTTCCCTTTTCCCGTCACAAGGCCAAGAAATAACTTCAACTGGAGTTTCTGGAGAAAGTAATAGACGTTTGAATGTTTTCCAAGGCTGGCCGGAAATTCCTGACATTTTTGGTTATGCAGTTTATAGTTCGACTGGATTAACTAAGTAGTACTTGTTACACTGATTATATGGTTGGAATTGATATCGGAAGTAAAACAATAAAAATAGTTGAGCTTAAAAAAGAGGGAAATAATCTAACTCTTAATGCTTCTGGTGTTGTTGGCTATGCCGGCAATACCCTGGACAAAATGATAGATGAGAAAGAAATGGCCGCTCTTGCTCAAGTTATCAAAAAGTTGCATTCTGAAGCTGGAATTTCTTCCCGCGACGTTGTTGTTTCTATTCCAGAATCTCAAGCTTTTACTCGAACTATCAAATTCCCTTTGCTAACTGATGCTGAAATTGCCTCCGCTGTCAAATGGGAATCGGAGCAATACATTCCAATTCCAATTAACGAAGCTATTATTCAGCATACAATTTTAGCTCGTAACGAAACTTCAACTCCGCCGGGAGTTATAGTTCTCTTGGTCGCAGCACCCCGAACCGTTGTTGAAAAATATACAAAAATAGTAACTCTTGCTGGTTTAACACCGATTGCAGTTGAAACAGAATTAATTGCTTTATCCCGCGCTCTTGCTCCAGTCGACAAAACAGTTTTGTTAATTGATTTAGGGGCATCTTCAACCGATATCGCAATTGCCAAAAATAGTTTGCTTTCTTTTTCTAGATCAATTCCAATTGCAGGTGAAGCTTTTAGTCGCGCGGTTTCTCAATCACTAGGAATTACGCCAGTTCAAGCTGAAGAATATAAAAAAACATATGGTTTTGCTTCAGATCAATTAGAAGGAAAAATAAAAACCGCACTGGACCCAGTTTTACGATTAGTTGTTGATGAAATTAAAAAAGCCATTAGCTATTACCAAACTGAAGAAAAAGGTGACGCTCCTGATGTTTTAATAATTTCCGGGGGCACAAGCGGCATGCCTCAAATTATAACTATGCTATCTGAACTTTTAAAAACTGAAGTCTTGATAGCCAATCCATTTGCAAAAATCAGTATGGATCCAGAAATCGCCAAAAAGCTTGCCCCTTACGCTTCCCTCTATAGCATTGCGGTTGGGCTAGCTTTAAGGGACTGAAATATGGCAATTAAATTAAATCTACTACCCACTGAACTCTCCGTTAGCAAAGGTTTAACTTCAACTCTTAAATTTTCAAAAATGCTGGGAGTTATACTTCTGGGTTTATTTATAGTTTTTGTTATTGGTGTTTCAGCATTTTTTATAATTAGTACTTTTACGCTTAAAAATTTAACAAATGAGGTTGCTGGTTTGGAAAATCAAATAAAAACTCAAGAAGTAAGTGAACAGCAATTGGTTCTTCTTAAAGATCGTTTAAAAAAGATTACTCTTGCAAAAAATCAAGCTAGTTCCCTACCCAATCTAATTGCTTTTGAACCATTTTTATCGCCTCTTTCTGCAGATGCTTCCGTTAATGAGTTAACCGTTGATACGCAAAAAATTAGTGCTTCGGTGAATTTTAAATCTAACTCTGAACTTGCCGCATTCATACAAAATCTTTCCAGTTCAAAAGTTTTTAAATCAGTAGTTGTTGCTTCGCTTGGTTTTAATCCAATAACCGGTTATCTTTTAAGCCTTAGCATTACTGTAAAATAATATATGCCAAAAAATTTCAAACTAATTTTAAATTCAACGCTTCCCCTAATTGTAGTTATAATTTTATTTTTGCTTGTTGGCAAGTTTGGAATCTCTAAGATACTGGAAATTCAATCTCAAATTTCCGACACTCGCACCCGTCAAACTGTTTTAACACAAAAATTAAGTTTGCTTCAAAATCTTAGCGAAACAGTTTCAACTGGATCAAATGTCTCTTTGTCGGCTCTTCCCGACACCAATCCAGCTTTGTTGGTAGTGTCTCAGCTAAAAAATATTTCTTCTGCAAGCGGAGTTACTTTATCGGGTCTTAAATCTGGTGCTGAAGTTCTTGATCCTTCTGGTATTTCAAAAGTTGGAATTTCTTTTAATGTAACGGGAACTCGAGATACAATTATCGCTTTCCTTAAAACTATTCAAGACATCGCCCCTATTACAGTTGTAGATAAAGTTAAAATAAATCAGGCCGGAGAAGAAACTACGGCTAGTGTTACAGTTCAATCTTTTTGGGCAGATCTTCCCAAAACTTTACCAAAGTTAGATCAACCAATTACAGATTTGACAGAGGCTGAGAAAAAAACATTAACAGATATTGAAAATCTAATTCAACCAAACTTTGCTGATGTAGCTCCAAGTGAGACAAGTGGAAAAGAAGATCCGTTTAGTCGTTAGATTATTAAAACGAACTTAGGCTGGCAGATAGGGTTTTGTAAAACAAAATGTTTCCCTAAATGCCAAGCCAAAGCCCGCAACGAAAATCAACTTTGAGGCTCTCCTCTTTTAATTACATTTATAGTGAATGGAATTTCCAATGGCTCTTTGTCGACCTGTTTATTGTAGAATTCTGCCTTGAAAAAACCTTTACATACCCCTTCTTTAGTCAGTCCAACCATTTCCTTGGTTATGTTGTCCATTCTTGCGATTTTCCCATCATCATACATGCATGCGAGAATGAAACTAACATCGCTTTCAATATAAGCTGTGATGCCTAAATTTATATATGTTTTTTCGCCCAAGACAACTGTCATATTTGTATTGAGCATACTGATCTCTCCAGATACACCTTTTACTACAACTGGAGTAGTCAGCGCCACAGTTGCACTTGGCTTCGGAGTAACCGTTGCTGTTGGCACTGGTCTTGCTTGGCCAAAAGTGCCAATAGATAAGAAGATTACCAACAACGAAAATCCAATTACAGCCAAAATACTAGCCACAAACTCTGGTCCTTTGTGTTTCATTTTGTTTCTCCTTTTAATTTTGTGGTGAGTTTTTAAAGTTAACCAAGCGGTTCACTCCACATTTCTCACCACAATTTTTAAGGATTTTTAATTTTCGTGCGGACTTGTTAAAGAACTTATTACTTAAGAAACCGTGAGATAGCATTATTAATCTCAAGTTTAAAAATAACGAGGGTAATTATACCACAGAAGTACCAAATTTACTCTCCAACATTAAGAAAATCGACTTTTTTCTCTAGTGTAGCCCTAACTTTAAGAAGATTTCGAAGAGTCTTAATCATTTTTCCACCTTTGCCAATTATCATCCCAACATTTTCTTGAGCAGTTGAAATAACGTAATCAATTCTGCCCTCTGATTCAGTTTCAGCAACAGTAAACTTCTCTTTTCCTAAAATGCCTTTTAATAAAAATTCAAGTAGTTCTTGCATAGTTATTTTTCGATGAGTTTTTTAACAGTTGCGCTAAGTTGCGCGCCTTTATTGACCCAATTTTTTAATTCTTCTTTTTTAATTTCCAATTCTTTTTTAATCGGGTTCCAAAATCCTAAAACTTCCAAAACCATTCCATCACGTTTTTTTGAAGCATCAACAGCAACAACTCTGTAGAAAGGAGCTTTTTTGCGGCCAAATCTTGAAAGTCTAATTGTAACCATATTAAGAGCCTATTTTACCTTGTTATCTAAGGCTTGTCTAGCCGCGTCTTGCTCAGCTGTACTTTTGCTTTTTCCCTCTCCTTTACCCCAAGATTCACCTTGAACTGTAACTTCAATAATAAATTTTTTATCATGATCTGGACCTGATTCTTCAACAACTTGATATTTAGGAGTTGGCAAACTTTGTCCCTGAACTAACTCTTGTAGCCTACTTTTAAAATCTTTCAAAGGCTGACTTGCCCTAGAATCCAAATCTATCAATAAATTTTCCTGAATAAATTTCTCAGCCTCGTCAATTCCACGATCAATGTAAATCGCTCCAATTATCGCTTCAACGGTATCTGCAAGAAGCGAAGTATTGGTTCTGCCGCCACTCTCTTCTTCCCCTTTAGAAACATGCAAAATCGATCCTAAATCAAGCTTTTTTGCAATTTCAGCTAGAGAAACGGTATTTACTATATTGGCTCTCAAAGCAGTTAAATATCCCTCTTCTTGATCTGGAAATTTTGTATATAATTCTTTTGAAACAATAAATTCTAAAACTGCATCTCCCAAAAACTCCAATCTCTCATTTGATCCTCGTAAACCTTTATGTTCGTTTAGCCACGATCTGTGAGTTAAAGCCAAGTCAAAAAGATCTTTGTTTTTAAAATTATTGGAGTTCATTATGATAAATTTTCAACTAAGTCTTCAAAAGTTTCAATTTCAGAAAGATTTAATTTTGAAACATCAAAGTTAGTTTTTAATATTTCAATGAAATCAGTTAAATCAACCGCTGTCATATGTAAATCCTCCGTGAGAACAGATCCGCCTTCAATATCTTCAAGGTCAATTCCCAAGTGGTTGGCGAGCAGATTTTTTATTTTTTGTTCATTGTTCATCTTTGTATATTGTACCCAAAACACCATTGATAAATGAAGAGGATGATTCACTTCCATACTCTTTGGCAAGCTCAACTGCCTCGTCAATAATAACTTTTGGTGGTGTGTGTTCAAATTTAAGTTCATAAACGGCCAAACGTAAAATGCTCAAGTCAATTTTGTTTAAATTCTCAATCGGCCACTCAGGAGCTGCTTCAGTGATCATTTTATCAAGCTTATCTTTGTTTTCTAAAATCTTTTGAACTAGTTCTGGATTGTTTGTTTGATTTGTAAATATAGAAGCAAAAAGAATTTTAACAGCTTCACGTCTTCGTAAATGCCTAGGGTCAGTTGAAGTTTTCATTACTTATAGAACCCGCAATATGGACAAGCTCGATGATTTTCTCTCAATTTTCCACAGCTAGAGCATTTACCCAAATTTGCAAGTTGAAGTTTTGGTTGTCCCCCACGCCTAATCCCTGATCGGCTTCTTGTGTGCTTTCGTTTTGGTAATGGTGTCATAGTTGTATTATATAAGTTTCTCAGCTAGATTTCTAGTCTCTTTAATTAATTCATAATCACTCCAACTGGCAATTTTTAAATTTCCAAAACCAGATTGATGTGTGCCGAAAATTTCACCAGGTCCTCGTAATTTCAAATCAAGTTCTGCCAATTCAAAACCAGAATGCATTTTTTCCATTGCTTTCAATCTTTCAAAAGCAGTACCTGAATGAAAATTTGAAAATAACAAACAATATGATTTTTTCTCTCCTCTACCAACTCGCCCGCGCAATTGATGAAGTTGAGCCAAACCAAATCTTTCAGAAGCCTCGATTACCATAATTGTAGCGTTAGGAATATCAATTCCAACTTCTACAACAGGAGTTGCAACCAAAATATCAATTTTTTTATTTCTAAAGTCGTCAAGAATTTTATTTTTTTCTACACTTTTTAGTCTGCCGTGTAATAACCCAAATTTTAAATTCTTCATTTTTGATTTTAAGTTTTCATACTCTGTTGTAACTGATTTAATATCTTTCATAGTCTCTTTGTCTGAAGTTTCAATCAAAGGACAGACTATAAAAGCTTGAGAACGACCACTTGTTATTTGCGATTGTAGCCAATCATAAGCCTTTTCGCGTTTTTCATTTGGCACAACCCAAGTTGTAATTTTTTGTCTCCCAATCGGCATGTCATTCAAAATCGAAAGCTCCAAATCACCATAAGTTGTTAGTGCAATTGTTCGTGGAATTGGAGTTGCAGTCATTGTAAGAATGTGTGGGTTTTTAGATTTTCTAGACAATTTTTCTCGCTGATCAACTCCAAATCTGTGCTGTTCGTCAATAATCATTAAAGCAACTTTTGCAAAATTAATTTTTGAATGAATCAGTGCATGAGTCCCAACATAAAGATCTGCTTTCTCAATTTTTTTAGAATTGGCTGTAATTAAACTGATTTTAAATTTTGGAAAGATAATTCTTAGAGTTTTAAAATGTTGTTCAGCAAGAATTTGAGTTGGAGCCATTAAAATTGTTTGATAACCGTTTTCAAACGCCGCGAAAGCTGCAACTGCTGCAACGACAGTTTTTCCACTTCCAACATCTCCCTGAAGAAGACGGTTCATAGGGATTTCTTGTGACAAATCTTTTACGATTTCATCAGCTGCTTTTATTTGGGAATTGGTCAGTTCAAACGGAAGTGATTGGATGAATTGTTGAATGGTTGATTGGTCGATAGATAATTTAAATTGTGTTTTATTTTTTTGCCAGTCTCTTTTTCTTTTCATACTTTTCAAATGCAAAAATAACATTTCATTAAACGCCAATCTTTGTTTACCAATTTCAATTTGCTCTAAATTTTCTGGAAAGTGTACATATTTTATAGCGGTTTTTAAATCTGGTTTTTTATCAACAAAATCTTTAATGTCAGTTTTTTCAAAAGCATCTTTGATTTTTGTTCTAAGTAATTTTGAAGACAAACCTGCAGTTTCCGGGTAAACTGGAACCAATTTCCCAGTATGCATAGTTTCTGAATCTTCCTTTTCCAAAATTTCATAATCAGGGGAAGTTAAACAAATTTTTTTGTTAAAAAACCCAACCTTACCAGACAAGGAAACTAATTTTCCTGGATAAAGCATTCTTGTTAAAAATGGTTGATTGAACCACACAACCAACAACTTCCCAGTTTGATCTTCAACACTTCCAATTTGCATTCGCACTCCGCGCTTAGAAAAAATATTTGTGATAGAAATTATTTTGGCATGAATCGTAACAGTCTCCCCGATTTTGATTTTGTCTATAGTTGTAATTTGAGAATAATCTAAATAATGAGACGGGACGTGGTAAAAAAGATCATTGATTGTAGTAATGCCAAGTTTTTTGAATTTTGTTTCAAGAATAGGGCCAACTTTTGGTAAGTCTGTAACTGGAGAATCTAAAGTCATCGAATATAAATTAAATATGGTAAAACTGCCCCGGCAATTAATGCAAGACTGCAAATTATTATAATTATGGAAAATATTTTTTTACCTCTTTTTGAAATCATAATTAAATTATTTTGCCTTCAAAAAAGTATGTGACCCGACTTTAATTTCATCTCCTGGTTGAATTGTAACATTGCCGTCAGTAACTGTAACTCCATTAATGTCTACTGCATTTTGTTTCAAAAGTTCTTTGACAGAAGACATGCTGCCGCGAGGAGAAAATTTCAAAATAGTTGTCATCAAACTTTCATTGGCTTTTACCTCAATATTAAATTCTGGCTTTTTCTTTTGGAAAGATTGCTCAAAAGATTTTTGACTTTCAGTCGCATCTTTTTCGCTATGTAATTCTTTAACAATTTCGAAGGCTAATTCTTTTTTAATATTCATCGGGTTTTCATCTTTTTCTAACCGCTTTTTAATTTCCTCAATTTTTCCTTGCGAAAGTTTTGTAGCGCAAGTGAAATATTGAATAATTAAATCGTCATTTAAAGACATTACTTTAGCAAACATATCACTTGGTTCATCTTCCAGCCAAATTGCATTTCCCCAACTCTTACTCATTTTTCTGCCGTCAGTCCCTTCCAAATAACCGGTTACTAAAACAAAAGATTCTTTATTTCTCAAATCTTTTTGCAAAGTTCGACCCGCCTGCATATTGAATGTTTGATCAGCCCCTCCAATTTGAATATCGCAATCAAGATAATAACTGTCGTAACCCTGCATAACTGGATACAAAAATTCATGAAGTCCAACTCGTTTTTCTTCAGTCAATCTTTTCTTGATTAGTTCTCGACTTACAAAATCTCCAACTGAAAAATGTTGGCAAAGTTTAACAATCTCAGAAAAATCTAATTTCTTAAGCCATTCACTATTAAAAACAACTTTTACTTTTGAGAAATCCAAAATTTTACTTGCTTGTTTTTTGTAGGTTTTAAAATTTTCCGAGATTTCGTCGTAAGTCAAAACTGGTCTTTCAGAATCTTTATCGGAAGTGTCTCCAATCAGAGCAGTAAAGTCTCCGATTAAAAAGGTTACATTGTGCCCTAGCTCAACAAATTCCTGTAGCTTTCTTAAAGTAACAGCGTTGCCAATATGGATTCTTGTCGCAGTTGGATCAATTCCAAGAAATACATTAATTTTTTTTCCAGAGTTTAAAACTTTCTCCAAATCTTTTTTGTTGGGAATAATGTTCGTTACAGTTCGTGTTAAAACTTCATCAATTTTATTCATGCAATCTCATTTTAAGCCTTTGAAGCCCAATCGTCAAAGAGGAAGATAATTGTCAACTTTTGTTTTCAATTTTTTAAATTCTGTCTTGGAAGCTCTGCCGACTATGTCTGCTCTCAAATCTTGAATATCTTCTTTTGTGGAGAAAGTTTCTGTGTTGTATTTTCTTTCAGACTTAAACAGTTCTTTAATTTCTCCTAACATGTTGTCCATTCCTTCTACAATTTGGTCTACAGCTTCATTTAAAGTTTGATTGGTCACAAAATCACTAGGATTTACTTTATTCATAGATTAATAGTAATAATTTATAACTAATTGGTCAACTGTATCAAACTTATTGTTTTTATAAATGAAAGTGTTACAATCTCACTACAAAAATATATGCACGAATTTCATCCTCAAAATTTAAATGGGGCAGACTTAGCAAGAATTATAGAAGTTGGTTCAAAGGCTGGATATGGACCTTTTACTGCAGCTGTTAAATATAACGAGAGAAGTAATTCCTCTTATAGAGAAATTGTAGCAACGAAAAGTAGCAAAGATCTTGCTGTAACTTTGTCTGATGAGGCATTTGAAAATTTGCAATTAGTATTAGAACATAAGTCTAGAGTTGATTTAATGAATTACACTCCTGATGATCTGAAAAGAATTGTTGATGCCACTAACAAAGCAGATGGAAAAGATGGGAATACTTATCAAGAACTTCGTAATAAAGCTTCATCGTTTCGTATAACTCTTACATGGGTTGATCAAGACCAAGAACGAAAGAATAAAAACATAGAATCTCAGCGTTATGTTGTAATGTCCGATGACGATTTGGAATTTATAGAAGATGTGTTAAAAGAGAAGAAATAGTATTATGAATTTGGCAATGTGCCGTACGCTCCTAAAATAAACGTTTCTTGTGCCGACTCTTCTACAGCTCGAACAACAGCGCTGAGATCTTTGCCAGTGATATCGACAAGAAATAAATAAGATCCAAGATTTTCAGGAATTGGGCGAGATTGAATGTATTTTAGATTTCCACCCGCATGAAATATTTCTCCTGTAATTTTATGAAGAGAACCCGGTTCATCTTTAATTTTTAATATGAGTGATACTTTGGTCGCTTTATCAGTATCAAATTCTTCCACGGATTTTCGTTTTCTCACAGCTACGAACCTTGTCTGGTTATCTTTGAAATTTCCAATATTTTCTGCGATTATTCCAAGACCAAATTCCTGTGCTCCCTCCATGCTTCCAATTGCTGCCATGTCAGTTCTTTTTAAATTCACTATTTGTTGCATAGCTGCCGAAGTGCTGTCAACAGGAATCGCTTCCATTCCATGTGTGTTAATAATTTCAGAACATTGTTCTAATGCCTTGGGGTGTGAAAGTACTTGAGTAATTTCAGTTAATTTACATCCCTCTACTCCTACCAGATTCAATACAATTTTTAACGAAAACTCTCCAACAATAACCAAGTTTCGTTCATAAAGTCTAGCAAGATTTTCATAAACAGTGGTGGTTGTTGAATTTTCAACAGGTAGTACGCCAATAGCATCTCCCCCTGCCACCATTTTTGTAATTTCTTGAAAGTTATCCACAGGAACACGCGAGGAATATGGAAACATTTTCTTGCTTGCTAAGTCAGAATATGATCCTTCAGGTCCTAAAAAATAAACATTTCTTTCATGCATTTTTTATTGTTTTTCTTTCTATTTTTAAAGCTTCTTTGTGAATTTCTTCAAAAACATTTTTAACAAACTTGGGAGAAAGACCTAAGGATTTGCCAATTAACTTTCTGTTTTTTATTACAAAATTCCAACGTTTCTGATCTAGAGGTTTTATATTGTTTGCCTTTTTAAATTTAGAAACTTCCAAAACTATTTTAAATCTTTCTGCAAGGGCTGCTAAAATTTTATGATCAACCTTATCTAATTTTTGTCGAAGTTTATCTAGTTTTGTTTTCATTATTTAAGTTTATGGCGTTTATTGTACAACAAATTTTTGATTTTGCATTATAATGAATATATCAACAATGTGGCGGGATCGTAGAATATATAGGCAGTCAGTTAACCGAAGTCGGCTGTGGGTGAAATTAGCCAAACTGGCATTTTTTGGTGTGATTGGATTTTTTGTTTTCCTTCTTCTTGTTCTTCCTCTTTTGGCTTTTAACCTTCCCTCTCCCGATAAGATTGTAAGAAATGAAGGTTTTTCAACTAAAATTTTAGATAGAAACGGCGACGCTTTGTATGATATTTATTCCGATGAGAGGCGCACACCAGTTGATATTAAAAATGTTCCCGTTTATCTCAAGCAAGCAACAATTGCAATCGAAGATAAGAATTTCTACAAACATGGCGGCTTTGATATTTGGGGAATAGTAAGAGGAGGCCTTAAATGTTTTACTGGTCACTGCGAAGGAGGCTCAACTCTTACCCAGCAATTGATTAAAAATGTGTTATTAAATAGTGATCGAAACTTTCTTCGGAAGATAAAAGAGTTTGTTTTGGCAATTCAAATTGAAAAGAAATATACCAAAGATCAAATTTTACAAATGTATTTAAATGAAGCTCCATACGGTGGAACTGCTTGGGGAGTTGAATCTGCAGCTGAAGCTTACTTTGGCAAAAAAGTATCCGATTTAGATTTAATTGAATGTGCAATTATTGCTGGTCTTCCTCAAAGTCCATCGCGTTATTCACCTTATTCTTCAACTCCAAAAGCATATGTAGGTAGAACAAAAGATGTTTTAAGAAGAATGCGTGAGGATGGCTATATTACAAAAGATCAAGAATCTTCGGCA
>DATJGY010000028.1:0-12678 GCA_035494495.1 Alphaproteobacteria bacterium | reverse complement strand
GGGCTGGATATCAAAAGGCAAATGTTTGTAGATTTTCAAAAGACAATTAGTAGACGCAGAAAACATGATATAGGAAAAAATTCACAGGCAGTGCCTCTTCAGTTTCAAGTTTTTGATGTTTTGTTGTGTGACGGAAAAAGTTATATCAATACACCTTACATTGAACGCAGAAAAATTTTAGAAAAGATAATTGTAAATGGAGATTTGTTGAAAATTGACGAAAGCAATATCACAGATGACGCTGAAACAATAAACAGATTGCACAGAAAATATTTAGGGATGGGACTTGAGGGTGTGGTTGTTAAAAAATCAAACGGATTGTATGTTTCAGGAAGAACTGGTTGGAATTGGGTAAAAATGAAAGAAGTAGAGGGAACTAGTGGTAAATTATCTGACACAGTAGATTTGGTAATTATGGGCTACACGGTTGGCAAAGGTAAAAGAGTTGGATTTGGTGTAGGGCAGTTTCTTGCGGGGGTTAGAGATAGAGATAGAGTTTTGAGTGTAACTAAGGTGGGAACTGGTTTAACTGATGAACAGTTCAGAGAATTAAAAACAAGATTATCTAAAATTCAAGTTTCAGAAAAGCCAAAAGAATATGATGTACACAAAGATTTATATCCTGATTTTTGGGTAGATCCTAAAGTAGTTGTGGAGATTGCAGCCGATGAAATTACCAAAAGTCCCAAGCATACAGCCGGCCTAGCTTTGAGATTTCCAAGACTAATCAGATTCAGAGATGATAAGAGTGCAAAAGAAGCAACAACATTAGAAGAGCTTAAAAGTATTTAGGGATTGACCTTAGGTTGGTATTTATGAAAAGATAAATTTGTAATTAGAAAGAGGGTGATTATTAATGGCAACAGGACTTAAAAAAGAAACATCAGCAGCATTAGCAGTTTTACTTGGTCCAACTTTAGTTGTTCCAGTACTTTTCATTCTTTTGGAAAAAGATGAATTTGTTAAATTTTGGGCATTCCAAGCAATTGTAGTGAACTTAGTTCTTTTCGTTTTGAACTGGGTTTTGGTCTTAACTATATTCTTGGCAATCGCAACTCCACTTGTTTTTGTATTGGGAATCGTATTGTGGTTAGTTATGACTTACAAAGCTTGGCAGGGAGAAAGATGGGAAGTGCCAGTAGTTGGTAAATTTGCAGTTCAGCTCATGAAGAAAGCTTAAGTTTTTTAGGATCTTAAAAAACTAGTAAACACCCTTGGGAATAAAACTCAAGGGTGTTTTTATGTTAAGATTGAAAAATGAAATTAGTCATCGGTTTAGGAAATCCAGGAGAAGCTTATAAAAACACCCGGCACAGCGTTGGTTATGTGGTTATTGATGAAATAAAAAATAAAAATATTATTGCCGCTAAGACTGACACTTTTATGAATGATTCTGGTTCGTTTGTTAAAAAACAGTTGGCCGTTCACGGTTCACTGTCCACGGATGACTTATTCATCGTCCACGACGATCTTGATATTCCCCTTGGCAAATTCAAAATCCAATTTGGCCGCGGCCCGAAAGATCATAATGGAATTTTGGATATTGAAGAAAAATTAGGAACCAAAAATTTTTGGAGAGTCAGAATCGGCATCGATAACCGGCCACTGGATAATAAACCGATGGGTGAAGTTTATACTTTGGAAAATTTCACTCCGGATGAAAAAGAAATTTTAGAAAAAGTTATTAAAGAAATATGCAAAAAATTAGCGACACTTTAAAAAAGTATACTTTGGATGACAAAAACAAAACTGTTTCCAGGGAATTCCAACTTTATGCTTATGATTTAGCGGTTGAGCTAGGGGATTTAGCTCACAAATCTCTTTACATGCGATTGGCCAAAACTACTTCTAGAGGTTTGATGGAGTCAGCAAGAAGTTTCGTTAAAGATGCCCAAAATGCAAGGTCAAAAGGAAAGCTTTTTATGTGGAAACTGTCTGAGCTTAAGAAAGCTCAAAAATAAGTATCAATACTACCAATATCAAATAAATACCAATAAATACAAATGGAAAACAGAAAATATGATATTTACGAAAGAATTTTTAAATTTGTAGTTTCTGTTATTAAATTAATTAAAGTACTTCCTAAAACTGAAGAGAATAAAGTTATTTTTCTACAAATTATTCGATCAGATACATCTATGGGTGCAAATTCTGAAGAAGCAGATGGTTCTTCAACAAGTAAAGATTTTATACATTGTTTTACTATCGTAAGAAAGGAGGCGAAAGAAACTTCATTTTGGCTGAAACTTTTGTCCGAATTAAATCCAGAATTTAAATTACAATTTGAAGTTTTGATAAAAGAATGTCACGAAATAGTATTAATTGTTAGTAAAATAATTTCAAATTCAAGAAAAAAGTGATTTGACATTTGATATTGGATTATTGGTGTTCATTTGTATTTATTAATTTAGATGTCAAAGTTTAAAGACTCTGTAATCAAAATTGTTAACTTGATTCCACACGGAAAAGTAGTTAGTTACGGCCAAGTTGCTTTATATTTAGGTATGCCCAGAGCCGCAAGGCAAGTTGGTTGGATTTTAAATGGTCTTGAGGATGAATTTCCAGTTCCTTGGTGGAGAGTTGTAAACAATAAAGGATACTTGAGTATTAAAGGTTCGATGTATACTGCTCAAGATCAAAAAGAATTATTAGTAAAAGAGGGAATAGAAGTTCAAGAAGATTTTACTTTTGATATAGAAAAATATAGGTTTAGACCGAGTGATAAATTTATTAAAAAATTAGAACTTGATCCGGGTTATTTAGAGATGATTGCAGATAAAATTCCATACTCCAAGTCGTTTCATTCGTGATATATTTAATTTAATGCCCACAAAACGAGAACTTTTTATTCATTTTGCTTTTTGGTTTAGCTTCTTTGTTTTTGTAACTTTATTCAAAAATTATTTTATTTTTGATTACTGGCCATTTTGGATTGGGGGAATTTTAGGAATATTTTTGCCATATTTGGACAGATTTTTAAAAACTGAAGAATTAATTTTCCACACAATATTTTTTCAAATTATATTTTTAGTTTTAACTTTTTGGATACTAACTTCTTCGGGATCTCTTTTTGGCAAAGGCTTGGTTTTGTCTTTTGCATTACATTTGTCGGTTGATCAACTGGCAGGCTTACAAGAAGAAAAAAACTTGGGGAATTTAAATATCAATCAAAGTAAAACTTATTGGATGGTAACAACAATTATTGTTTTAGTTTTTGGATTTTTATTGTAATCACTCCCTGCAACAATCAATTGCGTGCTGAACTATACTACCTAGTTTCCCGAAAATTGATTTATCATTTGGCTTATCTTCTTTTGCCTTAACTTTTTCATTTTTACTTAAGTTTAATCCCCAAAAAAGCGTATAAAGTTGATACGATTTTTCAAACAATTTCCAAGCTTTTTCTTTGTTATCTTTCTTTAATTCTTTTGTCCCAACTTCCATTAGCCGCATTGAGGAAGATAACAAATGTTTACTAATACACCAAACTTCACCTTCGTAATCAGGAATTAATTCTTTCATGAGTTCTGTGCGCATTATTCTAACCTCATTTAACATCTCTAAATATTTTTTATTTTTGGTTTTTTGAGAAGTGTAGAAAAGATGTTCTTCAATTGAAATTAAATTCATAACGCCAATTGATAAATCCTCACCCGAAGACAAATCGATATTTTGGTCAATTTTAAAATCGTTAACCTTGGCAATTAACTGTTTGTAATTTGAAATCATTTGATTAGTATATAAAAAATTAAAGAACTTATAACAAGTGCTGCAAAAGGAAAAACGACTTTTTGAAATTGAAACAATTGTTTTCCTTTAATCTCTCTAACTTTTTTATCTAGAAAAACTCCAAATAAAAATGCGACAGCTCCAAAAACTGATCCAAAAATAAGTTTGTCAATTCCCCAAATTTGATTAAATGGATGACCAATAATTCCTGCCCAATAAAGTGGAACGTAAGTAATTAAAATATAAAATAATAAAATTAAAAGTTTCCAATTTTCTTTTTTAAGCCAAGTTGCAGTCCAAAACGTTAAAGAAATCATAAGTCCGCCAACCCAAAGCCCTGAAATTGCATCGTCGATTCCAAAATATCGAGACAATCCCAAGCCGCCAATAACAGCAACAGTACACACAGGGCAGACGGCAAGTGTTTCGTGAACAGACACAAAAAACAAAATAAAACTAATTAGAAATATTATTCGAGATTTCATTGTATAGATTTAAATAAATTAATTATCGGCTGATCGCCAATTAAACATTTTCCATCAGGTGTAATCATCAAAGGAACTCCCATTTCTGATTGTTGTAAATTACAAACTTTAGATTTTTCTTGCATTATTTTTGCATTATTTGCGTTGTACCAAACTTCTAATTTTTCTAATTTAATTTTATCTTTTTTATCCCAAGTTGCCAAAAACTCAGCAACATTTTTGCAATGTGGGCAGCCTTCGCCCCAGAAATATAAGTAGGTATTAGGAGACATGTTATAGGTGATAGTTTGGGAACTCTTTGAAAAGAAAAATATGCCGCCCAAAATTAACAACACTGTAAAAATGCCAACAATGACTGGAAAGTTAAATTTCATTTTATTAAAGTATACCCTGATTTTGCGACAAGATCACTAACTTTTTGAACATCATGTTCACCTTCGATTTCTAAAATCTCTTCCACGTAAGAACATTTGCTGGAAATCCCAACATCTTCCAAATCAATTTCTAAAAGAGTTGCACAACTCGCGCAATTCATACCTTTGATTTTGTATATTTTTGTTTTCATTTAATTAATAATTGTAAATTGCCCTGAGTACATTCCCATACTACATGTGTAGGTCAATTTTCCTAATTTTGTCGGTGTAAAAGTCATTTCAGTTGAGCCAGTTGAAGGCAGGACTTTAGAGTAATTTAAATTTGGAATTGTGAATACTCTTGCACAGCTTGTAACGTTATTTGTTTTTAAAATTAACTTAACAGGGACGCCGATTTTAAGTGTATTGACATCGGCTTTATAACCTCCGTTTGTGATTGTAATATTAACTACATTGCCAACTTTTGCAGTCTGTCCAGATTTAAAAATAACTAAGTAATAATTTTGAAATGTGTGAACTGAGCCGCGTAATATTTGTCCACTGTTTATAGAAAGGATGCCCATTATAGCTACAACAAGTGCGGCAATGTACAAAAATGCTTTGTGAGTAAATAACTCGTTAGCAGCAATACCAATTGTAAAAAATACTGGTATTGTACCCAGGATAAATGAAAACATAATTAAAGCAGCAATACCGGGATTAGAGGCAGAAATGGCTAAAAGCATTATACCCTGAGTGACTCCGCAGGGGATAAATACAGTTAGAGCTCCTAAAAGAGCTGGAGTAAAAAAAGATTTTACTTTAGTTTGATCTCTCAATAATCTAAAAATAAACTTAGGAGGTCTTATTACAAAATATCTAAATATTGGATGGAGATTTGCAAGATTAGCAGCAGTTACTAACATATAAATCCCAACAGCAATTTGAAACCAACCCTGGATTTTTGGAGTAATAATTAACTGTGATCCGACAAATCCCAGCAAGAGTCCTAGGAGAGTATATGCGATTAATTTAGCAATTAGAAAAACTAGTAGTCCGCGAATCCTAAGTTTTTTGGCAACGTTAATTTCTTCCTCGTTGGCCAGCGCTGATGTTAAAAGACCTCCTTGAACTGCAAAGCAAGAAACCCCTCCTGTGGTGAGTCCTGTTAAAAACGGTATCCAGAAATTATTCATATTTCGAGTATTGACATCCCCCCCTAGGGGATATATTATTATTCTAAGTTATTCAAAAAAAAATGCAAGACCCAAAAAGCGGAACCGTTCACAGACTTCAAATTGCCATGGGGCATTTACAGAAGGTATTGGATATGGTCAAGGAGGATGAATATTGTATAGACATAGTTCATCAATCAATGGCAGTGCAAGCGGCATTGAAAAAAATCGATGAAATAATATTAGAAGATCACTTAAAAACTTGTGTGTCAGATTCTATTAAAGCAGGACACGCAGATAAATCCATAAAAGAGATAATGGAGGTTTTGGAGAAAAAATAATGGACAAATTATTTGTAATATTTGGCGGATTGGGACTCATTGGTTTTATTTGGTGGTTTTTCTTTGGGAAAAATGATACAGCGGTTGTTGCCGGAGATGTTATAGATATTTTGGTTGATGGTGGATACAAACCAGAAAATATTAAAATAAAAAAAGGAAGAGTTACAAAACTTATCTTCAAAAGAACAGATCCAAATTCTTGTTTAGAGGAAATTGTTATTCCAGACTTCAAAATTAAAAAATATCTCCCATTAAATCAAAAAATTGAAATCAATCTAGCACCTGAAAAAGAGGGTATTTATCAAATACATTGTGGAATGAATATGTTTCATGGAAAGGTGGTTGTTGAATGAGTGTTCACATATGATGATCAAGAAATCTTTTCCAATTGTTGGTATGCACTGCGCTTCCTGTGCTAAATTGATCGAAAGGAGTTTATCCAAAATACCTGGAGTTATATCATCCAGTGTAAATTATGCTAGTGAGAGTGCTGTTGCAGAGTTGCAAAATGAGTATGTTACAGAAAATATGTTAGCCAAAGCAGTCGAAAATGCAGGCTATAAGGCTATTTTTCAAGAGCAACTAAAAGAAAAAGAGAAGGAGAAAGAACTGAATAAACTGAAAACAAAAGTTTTGGTTTCTTCTGTCTTGGCTTCTTTGATATTTCTAGGCAGCTTTCCTGAGTTTTTTAAGATCAATCTTAATCCTTGGATTCTTCTAATTTTGGCTACTCCTGTTCAATTCTGGGCAGGCGGCGAATTTTATCTTGCCACTTGGTCTGGCCTTAAAAATAGGTCTGCCAGTATGGATACTTTAATTGCCATTGGTACTACAGCGGCATATGGTTATTCACTATTATCCATATTTGGAATTGTTCAAGGTATGTATTTTGATACCGCAGCTGTAATTATTGCCCTCATTCTTCTGGGGAGATTTCTTGAGGCCAAGGCCAAGAGTCATACAAGCGATGCTATTAAAAAACTTCTTGGACTTCAAGCAAAAACTGCCCGCGTTATTCGTGGAGGTAATGAAATAGATATTCCACTTGAGGAAGTTGTGGTAGGGGATTTACTTAGAGTTAGGCCTGGGGAGAAAGTCCCAGTTGATGGAATTATTACAGAAGGTGAAAGTGCGATTGATGAATCAATGGTTACAGGCGAATCTATTCCTACAGATAAAATAGTGGGTAGTCAGGTAATTGGTTCAACAATTAATAAAACTGGAAGTTTCATCTTCAAATCTACAAAAATTGGGAGCGAGACAATGCTTTCCAGGATTGTTGAAATGGTTAAAGAGGCCCAAAGTTCGCGCGCTCCTATTCAAAGAATGGCAGATTTGGTTTCTTCATACTTTGTTCCGATTGTTTTGATGATTGCAGTTGCCACTTTTGTAGTTTGGTATGTGCTAGGTTTTCCAATTGGAGCATTTATTAATCTAGTTGCTGTTTTAATTATTGCTTGCCCGTGCGCAATGGGTTTGGCCACTCCAACGGCAATAATGGTGGGAACTGGCAAAGGGGCTGAAAAAGGAATTTTAATCAAAGATGCTGCAAGCCTCGAAACCGCTCATAAAATCAATACTATTATTTTTGACAAAACCGGTACTCTAACTTTAGGTAAGCCTATTGTAACTGATATTTCAAGCCTCAAAGTTCTTTCTATTGCCGCTTCCTTGGAACAAGGATCTGAACATTCTTTAGGAGAAGCGATACTATCCTATGCAAAAGATAAAAAAGTAAATCTTTTGAAAGTTAAAAATTTTAAAGCTTTAATGGGAAGTGGCATTGAAGGAACCATTAATGGCAAAAAATATTTCTTTGGAAAGGTTAAGGAAAAAAGCGAAGAAGTAAAAAAACTAGAGGGAGACGGAAAAACTGTAATGATTTTAAAAAGTGAGAGTGAAACTTTGGGATATATTGCGGTTGCTGATACATTAAAAAATGGAGTTGCCCAAGTAATTAAAGACTTAAATCAAAAGGGTATAGAAAGCTGGATGGTGACGGGGGACAATATTCGAACTGCTCAAGCAATTGCAAAAAAAGCAGGGATTAAAAATGTAATGGCAGAAGTTTTACCTGAAGAAAAATCTGCAAAAGTTAAAGAATTTAAAAATGTTGCTTTTGTTGGGGATGGTATCAATGATGCTCCAGCCTTGGCTGCGGCTGATATTGGGATTGCAATGGGAACAGGAACAGACGTTGCTATGGAATCTGCTGGTATAACCCTTTTGAATAAAGATTTTAGTTCAATTTTATCTGCAATTAACTTAAGCAAAATAACGATGAAAGTTATCAAACAGAATTTATTTTGGGCATTTGGCTACAATATTATTTTAATCCCGGCTGCAGCTGTTGGAGTTTTAAACCCAATGTTGGCATCATTTGCCATGGCCGCTTCCTCAATTTCTGTAGTGTTGAATTCTTTAAGGCTTAATAAGGTTAAGATCTAGTATTGACTATTCTATATATTTTAATTATTATAGTAATTATGAATATAAAGAGAGTTTCATCTACAGATCTAAAGTTAAATACAGCAGAAATTTTGAACCTTGTCGCATATAGAGGGGTGGAAGCAATAGTAGAAAAACATGGTCAAGATTTTGTTAAAATAGTACCCATTTTTAGCCCAAATGTTAAAAAGGATTACAAAAGTATTATAAATAAATATAATGGTTCTTTACCTGATTTTCCGGAAGTCCACAAAAATAGAGTTTCTTCTAAAAAAGACTTAACTTGGTAAATGAATAAATATCTTATAGATACTTGCGTCATAATTGATTTACTTCGTGGAAAATCAAAAATAAGTCCAGTAATTTTTGAAAAGGGAGCATCGATTAATGTAATAACTCTTTCAGAGCTTTATTATGGTGCAAATAAAAGTAATAACTTTGACAAATCTATGAAACAACTTGGAGGTTTAATTTCAGATTTTGACTTAGAAATTATTGGTTTGGATGAAAATGCAAGTAAAGTTTTTGGTAAATTAAAATCAGACTTGGAAACAAAAGGGCAAAGATTGGATGATATGGACTTATTTATTGCTTCAACTGCAATTTCCGAGAATATGATTTTAGTAACTAGTAATACCAAACATTTTGTACGAATTAAAAATCTGACAGTAATTTCTCCTTCAAAAGATAATTTAGTTCTTGATTAAAAATTTTCTGGCGCGTATATTGATCTTTGTACATGGCCACTACAAACACTACTGATCAGGATTTTGAAACTCAGGTTCTTAAGAGTACAACTCCAGTTTTAGTTGATTTTTGGGCAACTTGGTGTGGACCGTGCCGGCTTGCTGAGCCAGTTCTCGAAGAACTTTCCGAAATTTATAAAGATAAAGTTGCAATTATTAAACTTGATATTGATGCAAATCCGATAACTCCAGGAAAATATAATGTCATGTCAATTCCAACAACAATTTTATTTCAAGATGGAAAAGAAATGGGGAGACAAGTTGGTTTTTCAGGAAAACAAACGTTTGAAGATTTAATCAAAAAGTCCCTGTGAGATAGTTTTTAACATCTCACGGGATCCCGTGAAGTGCGCGAGGCGCTACTTCACAGGGAGAGGAGGTGAATATTTATGAACGATCAAAATATACAAAACCCAGTTAACCCAAATCCAATGCAGCCAGTAGCACCAGTAGCTGATCCGATGGCAGCACCAGTAGCTCCTGTTACACCACCAGTTATGGAACCAGTTATGCCAACAACAGAAACTGTTATGCCAGAGCCAATGGTTCCAGTTGCAGCACCTGTGGCAGAACAACCAGCCGACGCTCCAGTAGGAGCTATGGCCGGCGAGCCAGTTATTACACCAACAGTTTAATGGACCAGCAAATTTTTGCTCCGAAACCAAATGACTTAAATGGGCCTTGGGACGTTGCCATAATAGGTAGCGGCCCTTCAGGCCTAACTTCTAGTATTTACACAACCCGCGGCGCCGCATCAACCATAATTTTTGGTGGAGAAAAATGGGGCGGACAACTCATGTTAACTTCCAATGTTGATAATTTTCCAAGCCAACCTGGAATTTTAGGCCCAGAACTCATGGGCAAGATGCGTGAGCATGCAGTTATTTTTGGAGCGGAATTTCTCGAACGGACAGTTTCTGAAATTGATCTTTCTTCTAATCCTTTTAAGTTAATGGCTAATGGTCAATGGTTTATGGCTAAAACTTTAATAATTGCCACTGGAGCAGAAACCACATGGCTTGATGTTCCAGGATGTATGGAATTAATTGGCCGCGGAGTTTCTTCTTGTGCTCCTTGTGATGCACCATTTTTTAAAGATAAAAAAGTTGCAGTTGTGGGCGGGGGGGACTCAGCAATGGAAGAAGCTTTGGTTTTAGCTAAATATGCAACTGAGGTAATTATAATTCACAGAAGAGATAGTTTTAGAGCTTCACAGGCAATGCAAAAGAAAGTTTTTGATAATTCCAAAATTAAAGTTCTTTGGAATACTGAGATTACAAAAATCAATGGTAATGAAAAAGTAGAAAGTTTGGATTTAAATAATGGGTCAAATCTTGTAGTAGATGGAATTTTCATGGCAATTGGTCACACTCCATCAACTGAAATTTTTAAAGACAAAGTAGAACTAGACGAAAAGGGGTTCGTTAAAAAAATAAAAACTGAGAAATATGGTATGGCAACAAGTGTTCCGGGAATTTTTGTAGCGGGGGATGTTCATGATCATGAATACAAACAGGCAATTACAGCAGCTGGTTTTGGCTGCATGGCAGCAATGGAAGTTTTAAAGTATCTCGAAGAAATTAAATAACTCTTTACAATTTATTTTTTTTAAGGCAGAATGGCTAATGGCAAGTGAAGACTCTTCAAAATCAAATTTGTTTGAAAAACTAGCTCCAGTCTTATTAATTTTAAGTGTGGGCTTGGCTTTTATGGTTGGTGTTTTATGGCAAAAAGTTGCTAATCTTGAGAAAAATGGGGGAAATGCTCTGGGTGCCAATACTGCTGCTCAGCCTGCGGCTCAAGCCACAATTGATATAGCTACAATCAAAGGTCTTTTTGATAAAAATGTTATTAAAATTGGCGATCAGAATAAAAAACTTATTATTGTTGAAGCTGCCGATCCTTCTTGCCCTTGGTGTCATGTAGCAGGGGGTAAAGATCCTGAGCTTTATACTCAAATGGGAGTGGCTAATGGTTATATTGCTCCAGTTCCCGAGCTTAAAAAATTAGTAGAAAGTGGTAAAGCTGCTTTTGTTTATATTTTCTATCCAGGGCATGGCAATGGGGAAATGGGTGCAAAGGCCTTGTATTGTGCACAAGAGGCTGGAAAATTCTGGGAAGTGCACGATTTGGTAATGAGTAATGCTGGTTACAATCTTATGAATAACACTATTAAAAATGATAAAACTCAATCTGGAGCGTTGGCAGATTTTCTTAAAAAAGCAGAAGATCCAAGCGTTATGAAAAAATGTTTGGATAGTGGAAAATATGACGCTGTTTTGAAAGAGAATACCGACCTTGCAGCCTCACTTGGGGTAACTGGAACTCCTGGATTTTTCTTGAATACAACCAGTTTTCCTGGAGCAGTTGATTATTCTTCAATGAAGTCTGCAGTTGACGAAGCTCTCAAATAAGACGAACTTGGTATGGCAGACAGGAATTTTACGAAGCAAAAGCTTCAACCTATATCTACCATACCAATTGCAGTCCGCGAAAATTAATTTATGAAATTTAGTGAATACCGTCCTTCGTTGTGACAAGTATTTGAATATGATGTGTCTCCGTCTGCTGAGTGTCTAGATCTCTGAGATATATATCCCCTTCAAAGAGACATTCGCCGGCGGGCGCATCTGAGTCGGCGTAAATCCCAAATTCAAACTCATCAAATTGAGATTCGGGGTCGTAATTAAAACTCGATGCTTCCCATCTCCAGTAAGGTGGTTTATTATCTCCACCTTCTCGGAAATCGATATTGCACAATGGGCCAGCTTCAGTGTCAACCACTATATCTTTTGATTGGAGATGGACTTTGAAGATGTTTTCAATGGTTTGCCCACCATAAATCACAACATTCCCATCTGGATCGAGAATCTCGACCGTGCCCAGCTGGGTAGTAGGCCCTGTTGGTGCTGTTGGTGCAATAGTCGCGCTTGGTCTCGGTGTTGCCGTTGGCCCCGATGACCCTAAGAGGGTCGGATCAGGCTCCAATGTTCCCTGCGCACCGCAGGCGGTTGTCAAAATCACAACCAAAATACAAATTACAAAAATCTTTTTGAACATGTCGATCTCCTTTTTAATTTTGTGGTGAGTTTTTAAAGTCAACCGATGGGTTAACTCCACATTTCTCACCACAATTTGGAGATTCTAATTTTCGTGCGGACTTGTTAAAGAACTTCCTTAAATTTAAACTACAGGCTAGCAAATTAAGCTCAAGTTTTTAATTTAAGAAGCCAGAATAATACCATTATCAGCTTCAAAAATCAAGGCTATGGGATGATTTTTAAGAAAAAATCTTCCCCATCAAATGTTGATGTAGGATACTTTTATTGAAGAGATTCGAGGATTTTGAAAGCAATTACAGCAGCTGATCCCCAGACATTAAAAGATTTATTAACTCCAAA
>DATJGY010000027.1:0-15056 GCA_035494495.1 Alphaproteobacteria bacterium | reverse complement strand
TCTTTGATAAGGTACATACACTTTTTCACCAATATGATAAACCAGATTATTCCATTTAGCATTTATTGAACCTTTGTTTCCTTGTCTATAATAATCATCAACGAATTTTTGTCCAACTGGTTTTATTCCTAATTCATTTGCCATAGTTTGACCATTGCCAATAATTTCAAACTGATCAGGATTATATTTATCCAAAAAACTAATCGGCACACCCATTATGCCGTCAAAATCGCTAGGAATATTTTTAACAAAAGAAACCTCTATTGCATTGTAATTGTCGTATTTTTCAAACGGCTTTTTTGCACTGAACTTAATAACTTCTGCCTTCGTCATCAGTGGTAATGGTTTATGACGTCTACCATGATCAAGATTTGTAAACCAGCAAGAGTTTCCGAGTCTTGTATAATCGCCGACATAACCGAGTCGAGCTGCCTTTTGTCTATCACCCTCGGCAATCTCAGCACCGTTTGGTACAGCAAAGACCATATCGCTTCCGTTGCCGGTTGCTCCGAGCCACAATCTATTTGCTTTTATCAGCGGAAAAATTTCCTTATATGTAATCGCATTCATATTGCCGATAATTACAAATTGTTTCTCATAATCAAAAAGTTGTTTAACGTATTCGCGAAACAAGCTGAATGGTGGATTTGTTACCACGATATCTGATTGTTTAAGCAGATTTACACATTCATCACTACGGAAGTCGCCGTCGCCTTCCAGCGGCGTCCATTCGTTGTGTTTGTTTGTCTTCAACTGCTTCGCAACATCCTTCAAATTGAACTCACCGTCCCTATCTATATCCTGCACTTCGTTGATAATAAATTTGTTGGCATTTATCTTGGGACGGCCTTTTGACTTTGCAAGAGTTTTGTCGTCACCAAACAGGGCCAGTTGTGTGTTGGCCACAGGCGAGGGTTTATAGCTGGTGGTAATAAGTTGTTTCAATCCAAGTTTGTTGAAATTGAGCACAAAATACCGAAAGAAGTTACTCTCAAACGGATCGTCGCAGTTGCAATATACTACCTTGCCGCGGAATACCTCTGAGTCATATTCCAAATATGCTTCAATCTCTTTTTGAATGTCGCCGTATTGAGTATAAAACTCATCGTTTTTTGCTTTTTTTGCGTTTGTGAGATTACTGTTTGCCATAATTGTTCACATTTTACCATCTTCTTACTTAAAAAGGCATTATAATGATAAGTATGATCATCAAAGGCAAAGAAGGTTATTATGTTATTGGTAGTTCGCGACGGGTGCATTTGGGTGGGCCATATAAGAAGAGAATTGATGCGGAAAGACAAGAAATTAGATTAGGTATTAAGCCCTCTTTGCTCTCGCGAAGAAAATAGAAGGAATTCCAACGGCTAAACTACTCCAAAGCCACATCCATTCACAATAAACACTTGGCGTGAAATATCTATGAGCTATAAAGTGATCTCCTATCCATGCCAAAATTCCAATTACAATTGGGAAAATCCACCAAAACTTTGGCTTTTCATTTCTTCTGCGCCATGCCCAAAATCTAAGACTTGTTAAAATAAGAGCTAAAATTGACAAAATCAACCACCACCAGCAGACTGGTTGATTAGTTGATTGGTCAATTGGTTGATTGGTGGATTCTCCAATAACTTCTCCAGCCGGAGTTGCCTCTTCTGTAGAAGTTCCTAAAACTCCTTGTGTAAATCCTGCGGCTGGTCCTGCTACAAAACCTCCATTTGGAGTGGCTGAAAGTTGATTAGAGAATGGTCCTGGCATACAGCCATTGCCTGCGCGAACAACAAAGTAATAAGTTGTTCCGCCTGATAAATTATTCACCGTATAGCTTGTCGTGTTGGATCCTCCAACATTTGGATTACCATAAATATAATTTCCTGAAGATGTGCCATAAGCAACAAGATAATAGGTTTTTGGATTTCCAGCTGGCGTCCAAGTTAAAGTAACGCTATTAGTTCCCGCTACAGCTGAAACTAAAGTTGGTGCACTACTAGGAGCTGTGTCATTACAAACTGAAGAAGTTACTCCAGAACCTAAAACCGATCCTCCACCACCTGAGGGAGGAATTACCCAAAAACCTGCTGTTAAATCAAAAATGGTTTGAGTATTTTGATATTCGTTACCTGCCGCATTATCCATACTGACAGAAATTGTGTAATCTAAATTTGCTCCAGGATTAAAAGTCCCTAAAAGAATTTGATCTTGAGCGTAAAATTGAGCTACACTTCCCGACCAAATCACAGGCCCTCCTGCAGTGGGGAAAATACTAACTTGTAAAATATTTTCTAGAGAGCTAGTGGGTGAAGTTCTAATAGCTTTCAAAGAAAAATCTTGAGTGCTTGTGCCAATGTTTTCTAAATTTATTACTTTACTAACTGTCATACCAGGTGACCAAGAACCATCGAGAGATGTGCTAAACAAGGGATCAATGCCAGCCTTAGTGCAACTTGAAGTTGAACAATCAACATTTAAATCAGCCGCTAAAGAAGTTTGGGCAAATATACTCAAAAAAAGAAAACTTAAAAATATTGATGTTAAAGTTTTAAATACTTTCATTTGGTGTGGGTGAAGGTTCTTCAGTTGGTGTTGGGCTTTCGATTGGCGTTTCTGTTGGAATTGGTGTTATTTCAGGCTCTGGTGATGGTGTTGGTTCCGGTGTAGAAACTTCCTCTTCTAGCATATTTGCTTCTCCAGGCGTTGGAATTGGATCCCACCAAGTTGGAGATCCATCTGGAATTCTTGCTATCGATTTGCCTTCAGGAGTTGCACCGTAAGTATGCCAATCGATAAGATTTCCTGGAGCTACAGCTCCCGAATATAAACTGACAGTATCTCCACCATTATTCATAATCATTGTTGAAGTTCCTGTATAAATCACCAAAAATCCGTGAGAAGTGATTATTGTATTTCCTGTGTTGGTACGCGTGTTATTGATTACAACACTGTGTCCACCGCTGTCTGTTAAATGCCAATTGTTGACGTCTACCGAAGATCCAGAATTATTATAAAGTTCTACCCATTCTCCGTTAGGCATAGCGGCGTTATCGGATCCAATTGGGTCAGGGAGAATTTCATTTAAAACCACACCTGTGGAAGATGTTCCTGGAGTTGGTTCAGGAGAAGGATTTGGGAAAGTATTTAAAATTTTAAAATGCCAAACTTGGCTCCATCCACTTACGTTTCCTCTGGCATCAACTGCTCGTACTCTCCAATAAACATCACCGTTTTGGGCACCGGCAGCATTTTTAGTTATAACTGAACCATTTCCATTTGCAGAATTTGTATAATTTGCAGAAAAACGCAAACTTGTTAACGCAGCATTATCATAACTCTCGTAATTATACGTAACTTCTCCACCCATGTTATCCGTAACTTGCTGCCAGGTTTGAGTTAGAGTTGAACTGTTCGTCTCAGTATTGTTTCCAGGAGAAATTAAAAGTGGAATTGCTGGCGCTGTGTTATCAACTGTCAAAAGCCAAGCCGGAGAAAATGCACTCACATGCCCCCATTGATCTCGAGCTTGTACGTGCCAATAGTAAATTCCATCAGGAGTTCCCGGAGCTGGGATTTGAGGTGAGCTAAGCCAAGCGGAATCGTAAGCCAAGGAGGAAAAATTAGAAACATGGGAAGATTGGTAATGATATTCCACTACTGATCCAGAACAAGAACTCGTAGATGGATTCCAAATCATGATTGGGTTTAATGTCCAAGCGGAGGTTGAATTGGCAACATAATTGTTTGCAGGAGAACTTAAAACTGGAACAGATGGAGCAGTCCAACAATTGGCAGTTTGCGAGGGCAGTGAGGTTCCGGTTACTCCAATAGTAAAGTAAGCTTGAGAAAAGAGAAAACCATTTGAACTAACCAAAACAACTACTGCAATAGCAAAAAAAACTTTAAAACTCGTTGAAAAAATTTTTAAGTAATCTCTTTTAATCATTTTTTGTTTTTTCTGATCTTGGTTTTTACTTTTGTCTTTTTAACTTTCTTTTTCTGGCGTGTTTCCAATTCTTGCTTTAACTTTTCAATTTTTTCTTGCGATTCTTTTTCGTATTTATTTTTAAAATGAAGTACTACCGAAATTACTTCCCAAACAATCAATACCAAAGCTGGCAAGACAACCAAAAGTACAAAACCAGTTTGTGTTTGAGCAAACATGGCAACGTAACCAAGTTTTGGAATTTTCCATTGATATTTACCTAAAATTTGATTTGGTAAAATTTCTTCCAAATCGGTTGAGCCATTAGCATCACCCTTTGTGACAAAAGAAACTTTTGTGGTCTTTTGCATCTTTTTGTCTGAAGAGAAGGTGATGATATCAGCTTTCCTAACATCATCAATCCTATGAGTAACTATAGATGACCTACCATCTTTGTCGGTTAAAGAAAAAGTTATAATATCGCCTTTTTTCAAATCATCTAATTTAAAACTTCCAGAATAAATCATCGAGCCTGTTGGGATCGTTGGTTCCATACTTCCAGATACAACGCTATAAAAAGTAAAACCTAAACCACTAAGTATTGGAAGTTTGTAAGCGAAACTAAAGATAGTTATTAAAACTAGCGCAACAACAGCAATTGTTTGCACAACAGAAGCAACTATTGAGATTAATTTTTTGTTCACTTTCATAATATGCTAAGACTGTTGCCCCACTTTTAAAAAGTGAGACAACATCTCTCAACATACTAATCTAACCTAGGATTACTGAGATAACTGACTTGCGTTGACATTCAACGTATAGTTAAATGTTTCACCTTGGTAAGTATTATCAGCTGCTCCACTCAACTGCAAATCTACTCTATAAATAGTAAATTGCATGTTGCTTAAACTAAAGTTACCAGACGCTGGACCTGCTGGGTCCCCCACGACTGGACCAGCAAAGTCGGTAGCACCAGCGGAAATGTTGGTGTAACCAGCATTTGTTAACCAGTAATAAATGTCTTCACAATATGCATCTGCCTCACAATTATTTGCAGCATATCTGTGAATAATAGGTACAGTCATGTAACTAGGATTCAAAGCTGGATTAACCCACGCTCCAGAAGCTGTTCCTTGATAATGGAAAGGTATAGATCCATAATTTGCAACAACTACGTAACCACTTTGAGTTACTCCTGGTTCTACATTAGTGATAGCTGGGAAATTTCCAATCTGGTGATTTCCAGTTTTATCAGCATATGCAACCCATTGACCATTAGCATCTCCAGTTGGGTTTAACCAGCTACCAACATAAGCAACCATAGTACCGGTTGTAATTTGGTTGTTTGATGCTGATACGTTAGCGGTAAAGTAAGCGTTGGTTGCTCCAGCCAAAGAAGTAAGTGCGATAGCGACTACGACAAAGGATCTTAATAAATTTTTCATTAAATATTCACCTCCCTTCTCATTTCTAAATCATTAAAACACTGAAAGAAGTTGCTTGTCAATAGTTTCATGAAGCCTTTTCACGACCAATTATCACTTCGACTTCATTTTTGGATGAAGAATCTAAAACTTGTGATTTATCTACTACATAACTTTTACCTAAAACTTCAGAAAGCTTTGTTACAAAAGCCGTATCAACTGTACTTTTTGCTTTAATAATAGTTTTTGTATAATCGTAAGTTGCAGCATTACTCGTTGATCCAACTTTAAAACCTTCTTTTGTAACTAAATCTTTTGCTTTTCCTGCCTCCCCCACTATTCCTGAACCATTAAAAACAGCAATGGAATATTTACTAAGATCAATTTTAGAGGCCGGTGTTGGAGAAGTTGTTGGCGACTCAACTACTGGTGTATCTGTTGCAACCGGATTTTCTTCCGCTGGAATTTGATTTACACCTTTTAGGTAAAATACTATTCCTCCCAAAAGCGCTCCAAGAAGCAAGATTCCTGGAATAATGATTACTAATGGATTAAGCGTCATTGTACGTTTTACTGTCGGCATATCAGCGGGAGGAGCTACTGGTTCAACATATGCATCCATCGGCATGGCTTTTTCCGTGGCTTCAACTAACTCTTCTTGAACTTCTTCTGATTTTTCGATGTCTTCTGAAATGTGGCCTGTAATATCTTGAAGCTCTTCTACCTTCTCTTTGATCTCCTCAAGTTGAGGTGTAACGACAACTGGCGATTGAGGTTCAGATGAACCAACTTCTTCAACTACCATTCTTTTTCTGATATCACTTGCCATACATTAAATATAATAACATTTGGGAAGAATAGCAAGATCTGTTAAAATGCGAGTAGTACTTGGTGGTCGTAGCTCAATGGTAGAGCACTAGCTTGTGGAGCTAGGGGTTGCGGGTTCGAATCCCGTCGACCACCCCAAGTTACTTCCCCTCGTAAGCCTTCTCCAAATCCCCAACCTCAATCTTGTGCATTTGTAACATCGCATTCATAACTCTATGAGCTTTTTCTTTGTCGGGATCTGTCAAAAGTTCACCTAATCTTGTTGGAATAATTTGCCATGATAAACCGAATTTGTCTTTACACCAGCCGCATTGTTCCGATTCAGGCACAGCAGAAAGTTTACCCCAGAAATAGTCGACTTCGGCCTGGTCTTTGCACTCTATCTCAAAAGAAATCGCTTCACTAAACTTAAAAATTGGTCCTCCATCCAGTGCCATGTATCTTTGCCCGTTAAGCTCAAAGATTGCAGTTATAACTTTGCCGACCATTTTGTCATTATCAGGAGTTTGCATGCCTTCTTCATATCTTTGAATACTTATGATCTTGGATTCTGCGATTTTGTTTGGAGCGGCATTAAAAACTGAAACGTAGTAATTTACAGCCTCTTCACAATTCATATCGAACCACAAGCACGGAGTAATTTTTTGCATAGATATATAATACAATAAATAATGATTCACTTCACCGCTAAACTTTCTAAAATCGGTTTTTGGACTATTGTTAGACTTCCTGAAACTGCAAGTGCCAAACTTCCTTCGCGGGGTATGGTACTAGTTGAGGGGACTATTAATAATCTTCCATTTCAAGCTGTATTGGAACCGGATGGTAAGGGAAGCCATTGGTTTAAGATTGATGAAAAATTGCCTGAGACGGTATCAGTTGAAATACAACCATCTAAAAATTGGCCTGATCCTGAAATTCCAAAAGATTTACAAACTGCTCTTGCTGATGATTCAAAGGCGCACAAATTATGGATGGCTATTACTCCAATGGCGCGGTGGGATTGGATCCGGTGGATAAGAGCAACTAAAGATTTGGGAACTCGCAAAAGGAGGATTGAAATTGCATTTTCAAAACTCAAAAAAGGCGACAAAAGACCATGTTGTTTCAATCGAACAATGTGTACTGTACCTGAGGTATCGAAAAATGGAGTTCTTACTTCTCCCACCTAGATTTCGCAATTTTATACACGATAAAACCTACTATAAACAAGTAAATGACTCGGGTAGGCCAAAAATGAAGAGATCCGAAAAATAAATAGTTACTGTTGCAATGTCCAGATTGCTGATAGGCTTCATAATCGGTACATTGCACCCCTCCAAAATATACGCAAGTTCCTGATTGACTGCCATCAACGTTATTTATTATTTGGTAATTTCCTCCGGTTTTAACACAAGCCACAGCGGCTGGGGCCGCCATAGCAAATATATTTTTTGGAAAGATGACTAAAAGAGAAAACAAAGAAAAAAGTATTATGAAAAAGTTTTTCATTAACTAGACAATATTACAGCTTTTCAAATCCGCAAACTAGTATTACAATTCCTTACATATGAAAATTAAAAATATCCATGCCAGGCAAATTTTGGATTCCCGTGGCAATCCCACAGTTGAATGTGATATCACTCTTGAGGATGGAAGTTTTGGCCGGGCTGCAGTTCCTTCTGGCGCTTCAACCGGAACACATGAAGCTCTTGAACTTCGCGATGGCGATCCAAAAATATATCTTGGCAAAAGCGTTTTGAAAGCAGTTGAAAATGTTAATGTAGTAATCAACAATGCTTTAGTTGGAATTGAAATAACTTCTCAAGCCGATTTAGACAACAAAATGATCGAGCTTGACGGCACAGAAAACAAATCTAAGCTTGGAGCTAATGCAATTTTGGCAGTTTCTTTGGCATTTGCAAAAGCCGCAGCAAATTCCCAAAAACTTCCTCTTTATCAATATTTACACAATATTTCAGGCGTAACAAAACCTCTCAGCCTTCCCCTTCCAATGATGAACATTATCAACGGTGGCGCCCATGCTGATTTTGCAAGCGATATTCAGGAATTTATGATCCAACCTATTGGGGCGAAGAATTTCACAGATTGTTTGAGGATGGGCGCAGAGATATTTCATTCTTTAAAGAAAATTCTAAAAGAAAATGGCTATGACACAGCGGTTGGAGACGAAGGCGGTTTTGCCCCAAGAGTCAAACAAGGCAATAAAGAAAGTTTGGAATTAATTAGTAAAGCTGTAGCCCAGGCTGGCTATACTTTGGGAACTGATGTGGTTTTTGCCTTGGACGTCGCAGCGTCAGAATTGTATAAAGATGGAAAATATGTATTAAAAGCCGAGGGCAAGGAATTTACAACTGATGAGATGATAGCTTTTCTTGAAGATTTGGTGAGCAAATATCCCATTGTTTCAATTGAAGATGGTTTGAGTGAAGAAGATTGGGACGGCTGGATTAAATTGAATGAAAAAATTGGCAGTAAAATTCAACTGGTTGGTGATGATTTACTTGTTACAAATACTAAGTTTTTGCAAAAAGCGATTGATGTTAAAGCGTGTAACGCAATCTTAGTTAAAGTAAATCAAATTGGCTCACTCACCGAAACTATCAATGCTATAAATTTAGCTAATTCTGCTGGTTTTAAAGCTATAACTTCCCACAGGTCTGGCGAAACGGAAGATACTACAATTGCACACATTGCAGTTGGTTTATCAACTGGGCAAATTAAAACTGGATCTTTAAGCCGTACAGATCGTGTTGCAAAATATAATGAACTTTTGAGAATTGAAGAAGAACTTGGAGGAGATGCATGGCACATTTAGTTCTGGTTCGCCATGGGAAATCTGAGTGGAATGAATTAGGCCTCTGGACTGGTTGGAATGATGTTGAGCTTCACGCTGACGGTAAACATGACGCCGAAAAGATGGCTGAACACCTCAAAGATATTGAAATTCACTTGGCTCATACTTCAAAACTTAAACGAGCTAAAGATACAGCTGCGATAATTCTCGAATCCCTTAATCTTGCTCATATTCCAGTTCACGAGCATGAGGCTTTGAATGAACGGCATTATGGAATTCATCAAGGTAAAAATAAGTGGCAAGTTAAGGAAGAAGTTGGTGAAGAAGAATTTCAAAATATTAGGCGCGGCTGGGATCATGTTGTTGAAGGTGGAGAAACTTTAAAACAAGTTCATGATAGAGCTGTTCCCTATTTTGAAGAGCATATTTTGCCACAGTTGAAATTGGGAAAAAATGTTTTGGTTGCAGCTCACGGAAATTCACTCCGAGCGTTGACTAAATATTTATGTAAGTTGTCTGATGAGGAAGTTTGTAATTTGGAAATTGGCATTGGTGAGGTGCATGTTTATGAATTTGATAATGAAGGAAATATTTTAAAGTCTGAAATCCGCGGCCTCAATCCAAACAAGGGGAAGATATGAGTGAAGGAAGTTTACCCAAAGCAAATAGACGACAATTTGTTAAAGGTCTCGCTGCAGGACTAGGTTTAGGAGTTGCTGCAGGTTTAGGTATTGATCAGATATTTACATCTTCTACATCTCCCGATAAACAAAAAGAAGAAGTTTCCAAATCAAATCGACTAGGCTATGGTACTCCTGTTCCACTCTCCCCTGAGCCAGAAGTAGAACAAGTTTTAAATCAGACAGCTACGGCGGTTATCGGAAAAGGTGAAACTTCTTCTTTTGTTGAAACTCCTGAGTTTTCAAAAAAGCTATTTGAAAAAGTTAGACAATCAACTTTTATTGTTGAAATAGAAGGACATACTAGAGATGCAACTGTCACCAATATAGGAAGTGGGTGGATAGCCGATTTACATGACGGTTCCAAAGTTCTTGTAACAAACCGTCACCATTATACTTATGTTGAAAATGGTAAAGTTTTTCCTTTTGAAAAAATAAATTCAATTCAAATCTGGAGACCAGGAATAGATAAACAAAGGGTTGCCTTATCTGAATTTAATATATTTAAAATGGACTTACCTGATCTGGCGGTAGCTAAATTTAACATATTTGAGAATGTAGAGACCCCCATTGAAGGTTTGAAATACAGGGACGGAGTAGTGCCAAGTAAAAATTCTGATATATTAGTTGTAGGTTACCCCGCCCAATTTAGAGATCCAACCAAACCTTTATGGTCAATAACCATGGGATCTGCCGTGAAAATTCTTCAAGATTTCGATCCTACTAGGGGTGAATGGTATGCCCATGGGCCTGTTAGCGGTGGGTCCAGCGGATCAGTAGCTGTTATCGAAGAAAATGGAGAACCCTTGGCTATAGGCATTGTTTTTGCAAGTGGTCGCGGCACTATGGCTCAGTCAGGTGCGGCAAATCAAGAAAAAAATTTTATTGTGGGTATACCTTTATCTATCGATACTCTGGTTAATCAATGAATTATTTTTCATTAGAATAAATTACACTACATTAGCTATTAACTCCACTTCCCTCACCTCTTTAATCTTTTCAAAAAACTCAGGCAAATGGCTTACAAAAATTACCGGTCCTTCAAAATTTTCAATTGCTTGTGTAATCACGGGAATATGCCTGAAATTAATATGATTGGTTGGCTCGTCTAAAATTAAAAGTCCTGGCCTTTGTAAACATAATCTTGCATAGCAAAGTAACCCTTTTTGGCCTTCAGACAAATTTTCAACTTTAGTTTTTAAAATATCACCAGTTAATAAAAATCTTGCACCCATTTCATAAACTTCTTGGGGATATGCTTGTGGGCGAACTGAAAGCAAAGAATCAAAAGCAGTTTGATTAAAATCTAGTTCTGAAAAATCTTGGCTGTAATATCCAATTCTAATTTCCGGATTAATATCGGCTTTCTCCCCTGCCAAAATCTTTTTCAAAAGAGTACTTTTTCCAATACCATTTGGGCCTTTGATTTGCAATCGCATCTTTTTTGCAAGTTCAGTTTGAATCGGTTCTTTAAGTTTAATTACATAGCCAACATATTCTTGATTGGGAATGTCAAACTCCGGAATAGTTCTATCTTCCTGGCGCATTTCAATCACATCTTCTTTATCTTCATCAATTTGACTGCGAATTTTCCTGGCCAATTGGCTCATCGCAATACTTTTGCCGCCAAGTTTATTAATTTTCAAAAATCTGTCTTTAATACTTTTTTCCAAACGTGCATTTGCCTGTCGATCTCTTTCTAATTTCGCAGCTATCTCTTCAATAACGTCATAATAATTTCCCACAAACTGCTCAACTTTTTTGGTGTGAATGTCCAGATTTAAAACTCCGTCTGTAAAACAATTCAAAAAATCAGCGTCGTGAGAAATCACAATACAAGTTTTTTCATAATTCATGAGAAAAACTGTCAGTTCATTTACGCCTTCTTTGTCCAAATTATTGGTCGGCTCATCAAGAAGTAAGACATCAGGGTTTGAAATTAAGGCGTAAGCCAAAAGAAGTCGGGCTTTTTGGCCACCGGAAAGCTCTTTAACCTTTTTCGTAACAGGAACATCAAGATTAACTTTAGAAAATATTTTGCGGATTTCATTTGCCTCCACGTTAAAATATTCCAAAATTGTTAGATCTGCTTTTTCCACCGGAACCATTTGCTCTGCAATACCAATTCTGGTTCCATTTTCCAAATTAATTTTTCCGCCAGTTGGTGTAAGTTTGCCCAGAAGTAATTTAAAAATTGTGCTTTTGCCTGCACCATTTTGGCCGATGATCGTGACAATAGAATTTTTGTGCACGCTAAAACTCGCCTCGTCCAAAATAATTTTGGAGTGAGGATATTCAAAAGAAACTTTATCAAAGCGGATGACAACTGGTTCTTGGGACATAAGACGTTATTTTAACAGATATATTGATATTTTTTATTAATTCTGTTATTTTCCTTGCATGAAAGAATTACAATTTGGGCAAGCGAGGCAAAACAATGATAGACAACCTAGAACTATTCGAGCAGGAACACAAGATAGGTATAGAGATGAAAAAGTTAAAGGAAAAAATAGTTCGAGGTTTCAAAGATTTGTTTCTGATATTTTACCTTTTGGTAAAAAGAAAGATAAAAAGATTCCTGAAGATTAAATTACTTCTTGTCTAATTTTTTAAGTTCAATTGCTCCAAATAAAAAGGGCCACGTCCACCATGATAAAAATAGAGCTACCAACATCCAAGCGTAAGGAAATCTGTGTTTATATATCAAATAACTTGTATAAATTATTCCACCTATTGCAAAAAGGACATCAAAGCTTGAATATTTGATTTTATCGTAAACTCCTCCTGAAAGAGTAATGTGAAGAATGACATTTAATAACCCAATCAACAACGTTAGACCAAGACCTTTTAAAAATCCTTTTAGATAAATCTTAATTTTGGGTTTCATGAGAATAATTGTAACACAGCTTGATCTTCGTAAATCGGTTCTTTGGTTTCTGGGTCGCGGTAACTATGGTCCGCATTTTTAATTTCAAAATAACTTACATCTTTTGAAATTGCGTTTTTCATATCTTGTTTTACAATTTCAATATTTCCAAATTTATCTTTCTCTCCTTGAATTATTACAGTTTTCCCAACAAAATTTTTCAAATCAATACTTCCTGTTACATAGCCAAAAACAATAATTTCATATTTTGTTTGTTCCTCTGAATTTAAATTTGTAAGAAATTTTGCCGCTATAATTGCTCCAAGAGATTTTCCAATCAAGCGAACTGTTGGGTAACTTTCTCCTTTGCAAAATTCCAAAACTGATTTTAAAGTTTCAATTTCCTCTACAAGTTCTGGCCCTGAAGAATGCTCATCTCCCCTTTCCAAAAATAGAAAATTAAAAGCAACAACACTATTTCCATTTTTTCGTGAAACATCAACAATTTTGTTAATCAAACTTGAGTCCATTCCAGCTGATGATCCATGCAAAACTACATCGAGAGTTTTGGATTTTGAACTGTGGAAATATTTAAAATTTGATTTAGTATTCATCTGAAGATTGATCATATTGCTTGGGTTTTTGCACCTTGCCAGCAATTTTTCGAAATCCACCTTTGGTAAATCCTTCATTTGTTTGGTGAACACGCCCTGTTTCAATCTTTGGCTCACTCCGTTCTTTTTTACTTTTTGTCTCCTCTTGTTGATCCTGTCCTTGATCATTTGAAAATTCACTTTGACTTTCTTCTGGAGTTGACCGGCTCAAAAAACTTTTTATCCTGTTCATTATCGAAGGTCTGCTTTCTCCACCACCAGTTTCTGACATGAATGTTATAATTGTTTAATTTTACATGGCCTATAAATTTATTCAATCTCCATATTGGCAATCTAGACAAGGCAAAAAAATTGATGGAATTGTGATTCATACAACTGTCGGAACTTACGATGGCACAATAACTTATTTTCAAAATAACGATCGCAGTGTTTCGGCTCATTACGTAGTTTCCTTGGACGGTGACATTACCCAAATGGTCAATGAAAATGTCGGTGCCAATCATGCAGGAAATGTAAGTAATCCCACGACTCCGGTTTACAAAGGCTTTAATCCAAACTGGAATACAATTGGCATAGAAAATGCAGACAATGCCGATCCTGCCGGAGCCGACCGTTCCCGTCAACTTCCGGCTCTAGCTAATTTAGTTCGCGATATTTGTTTACGAAACGGAATTCCAATTGATAGAAATTATATTTGCGGCCATAGGGAACTTTATGATAAAAAAACTTGCCCGGGAAATATTGATGTCAATAAAGTTGTTTCACTTGCCGCCGCTGTGGTACCATCAAGCGACGTGATAACTGATCAGACCAAAATTCCTCAAATTGGTAATATGGAAGTGCAGGCAATTCGGTCAAAATTAAACGACCAAGAGCGGGATATTGCAAATTTAAATCAAACTGTCCAGAATTTAAATTTCAAAATTAATGATCTTCAAAAGCAAATAAATAATTTTCCAACTGGAACAAAAGAGCCAGTTTTTAATTCCAATTTAGCTAAATTTTTGTATTCTCTGGCGAAGTCTTTGGGGTAAAGGTTGTATAATACCTTCATGTTAATAGACACCGCGGAAATTACCCTCAGGGGTGGGCATGGTGGTGCTGGCATGCCAAAGAAGGTTCAAGGTCCTGATGGTGGAAACGGCGGACGAGGTGGAGATGTTTATCTTGTCGGATCCTCTGATTTAACACTTCTTAATCAATTTAGTGAACAAGATGTTTTCATTGCAGAAAACGGCGCCATGGGAGCTAGGAAAAATAGAACTGGCAAACAAGGTGAAGACTTAACTCTCTATCTCCCAATTGGAACTTCTGTCATCGACAAAAAAACTCGCGAGATTATTTTTGAGTTGGATAAAGTTGGCCAAAAAATATTAGTTTGTAAGGGAGGTCGTGGCGGCTGGGGAAAAGTTGAACCCGACAAGGGTGAAGTTGGAGAAGAAAAGAAAGTGATTCTAAATCTCAAACTTATAGCTGACTTTGGCTTGATTGGTCTTCCGAATGCAGGCAAAAGTAGTTTGCTTAATGAATTAACTAATGCTAAAGCCAAAACTGCAAATTATGCTTTTACCACTCTTGAACCAAACTTAGGAGTTCTTGAAGGTCGTTATTTGGCAGATATCCCGGGTTTAATTGAAGGAGCATCAAATGGAAAAGGGCTCGGAATCGGATTTTTGAAGCACATCGAGAAGGTAAAAATTCTAATTCATTGCATTGACGCTAGCTCAAATGATTATGAGCGAGATTATCAAACGATAAGAAACGAACTCGGCAAATATAATAAAAATTTGCTTGCCAAAAAAGAAATTGTTATTTTAACCAAATCAGATTTAGTAACCACAAAACCTAATTTTAAACATGCGCTATTGGTTTCAATTCATGATTCCCAAAGTTTAGAAAAACTTAAAACTTTACTTCACTAAATGAACATTCTT
>DATJGY010000026.1:0-9004 GCA_035494495.1 Alphaproteobacteria bacterium | reverse complement strand
GACTCATTAACCAAGCTTGTATGGGAGCGATTACGTTTTTAAACATTGTTAGTTAGATTTGAGTATAGCATAATTTAATCTTACAACACCACTATTTTTCTATTAACGAAACTTCATTTTCATTTGGTAACTCAACTGCCTTATCTACTCTATTAAGAAACTCATCTAATTCAACCCCTTCAATTTTTCGATAAAAATATTTATTAGCTCTTTCTCCTTCCGCAGACCAATATTGGCTCGCATTTAAATCCATGTTCCAATTTTTTCTATCCCACTCCTGAAACATATTAAAGTTTAGGCCGTGAATCTGATAGGGGACAATTTCAATTATTCCAACAATATTACTTGCGCTAACACTGCCGGGAATAATTATCTGACTATCTCTAACAATTGAGTTGTCTTGTCGTTTTACTTCAAGTACGTATGCTGAATCACCTAATTGAGGTTGGTCAAATGTTCGACCTGTAACTGCATACCCAGCAGAGGTATTTAAGTCCGGACTGAAAAATGTTGGCATCTTGCCTTCTTGTAACGGCTCGAAATTACCAATAACATTACCATTTGTACCAACTTCACCAGATTTTACAATATTACTCATCTCTTCATTATTAATGCCCCTGTACATTAAAGATGATAATGACTCTTCTGGACAATTCACAGTCGCATAATTCATGGGTAATTTCTTGTACTCATGACCATTGAATGTTGCTACATTCTCGGTCGAGTCAGGTACGATTCTTGTATCTTTAAGAACCCCTGTTTCTACTTCAGTTGTGAAGACTGATTTTTTTGGGTTAACAGAAAAGTTCGCACGTATAAGTCCATCACTATAATTTGTTTTGAGATGCTTTATATCCCATCTTCTTTTATTGATAATAAATCTACCCCAAGCACCCATTCCTTCTGACCCATAACTATGAATAGTACCGTCGAAAATAGGTACTCCCTCAAGTAAAATATTTTCCGGTTCAGACTCAACTTTTATTGGAGCCTCTTCGAGATTAGCAGATTCTGCTATATTTTTTCTGGAATTATAACTGTTTGCTGAATTTGTTGAACTTCTGTGTTGGATCCTTCTGCCATGTTTAATTTATATGTTTTGAATCTAAATAATTTTGTAACATAACACTGGCTGCAAATGCATCTTCCATATTTTTACGCTTTTTTCGATTCATTCCAGATTCAATTGAAAGCCTTTGTGCGTCTTGGGAACTCAATGTCTCGTCGAAAGTTTCAGCTCCAAGTTTTTTTGCAAATTCTTTTGATTCTTTCGCCATTTCTCCTTCCGAAACCCCTACAATTATTTTTTCAAAATTTTCTTCCTCAAGAATTTTTTTAACTTCCGAAGGTTTAACAACCTTCCATGGTTCAGCCAGAGATCCTTCCCCAATAGCCAATCCAACTTTTGCTCTTCCATAATCAATTCCTAGAATTCTCATATTAGCGTGGTGGAACTACTCTAGCTCTCACTATTAATCTTTTTGGATTTCGGGGATCGCCTGGCGGGACACACGTAACTAACGTTAAAAAAGAATCTGATGAATCCTGATCTAAAACTTGAATATCGGTGGGGAGCACCTCAAACATTGTTTCAACATTATAAACATAAGATATACCATCATAATTAACATTGATTTCATCCCCTGGTTTTAAAGTCGGAAGAAGTGAAAAAATTGCAAGATAATTACTAGGATTGTAAAAAATCGGCAAAATTGAATGACCAAACAAAACTGCATTACCGCGCTTTCCTGGAAGAGCAGTGCCTGGATATTGGATAACATGATGTGTTAAATCTTCCCCTCCAATAGCAACAATAGCATCTTTGATTTTAAGTTTGGGGATACTAAGAGTGTAATAGTCAACTTTTGAACCGGAAAAAGCATCTCTTGTAGCTCCCCCGGCAAACCAAGTTGAGGCTTGAGTATAATCTGTAGTATTACCGTTAACTGTATCTGTAATAGCGCCTTGAACTTGATTGACAGTTTCTGTTACGGGAGAAATTAAAGAAGTATATTTTGAAGCATAAATGGTATTGTAAGAAACGATCGGATAAATTACACCCACCAAAATTACAATTCCAGAGATTCCAGAAATAAGCGCTACTATGCGTAAAAACGTTTTATTTTGCATATGTTTTTGTCAATTTTCAGCTGAAACTTCGATGGTGATATTTTGATGAACTCTTGGAAGCGTTCCAAAAATTCCTGGCAATCTTGGTTTTAATGTAATTGTCGCTCGCGAGAAACCAGGAACTTTTGACAGGTAATTTTCAACTACTTCAGGAGTTTTACCTGAGATTTGTTTAATAATATTGGCGGTGTTTACTGCAGGCAAAAAATTAGCATTCATCGTGATTTTATAATTGAAATTCCCTTCCTTTGCATCCACAAAAGTAAACTTAAAATTAATTTGCGAATCCCTTAGCACAAAACCTGCTGGAATTTTGCTTTTAAGTATCCCGCGAGCTAATTCCAAAAGTTTTGTTCGATCTGCGGCAATTCCGGTTGCTTCCAATGAAAGTTTTAGTTTTACTTTATCAACTTGATCTCCAACTTTATGGTCAAAAGTTTCTTTTGCCACATCAAGAGAAGCCAAATCGCCAACAAAAATCTGACTATCTGTGACTTTTTGAGATAAATCATTTGTAGCATTTTGAGAGAGCTCCGCTTTCAAATCTTTCTCCAAAGAAGTTTGATCATCTTTGCTCACCGCCAAGATTTGAGTACTGGATCCTCCCGAAAAATCAGTTGTAGATTTTGCGTCAACCTCGGCTTTTGGGTAATTGCCAACTCTAAAAACTTCATCTTTGGCTAAATTATGATCAGCACCAATTGTTTCAGCTGTGACATTTACTGTAGCAGTTCCTGGCGAACTCGGAGAAAGAGCGGCTGAAACTGAGGCTGAATTATCTAAACTGAATTTCAGGCTCCCTGAAGAAAGTAAAAATGTTCCGGCTGCTAAGTTAATTGGCAATGCAGTTCCATTTTGAATTTGGACCGTTCCTTTTGCTTTGTCTCCAACGGTTTTACTTCCAGTTGCAGCTTTACTCTTTTCTCCTGAAACTTCTGTAGTTAAAACTTGGCTATTTGAGGAATTAAAAGCGAAATCTACCTCCTGCTCAAAATTTTTTGGGGTTACATAAATCGCAACAACTGCCTTTGGATAAAACCACCAAGCAAGTCCAAGACTAAGTATAAGTACAAGAAACATAGATAAAAATATAATTAGTGGCTTTTTGGTTAGATTAAAAGAAAATTTGGGCAAAGTTGGCATGGAAAAATTATGAAAAATATTTCTTGATCCTGAACTAGTTTCAGGATCTTTGTTTGGAACTTCTTCATCAATTACAAAACCTAAATTTTCAACTGTCTTTTCATTTTCTACAGGCACAACATTTACCACTTCTTCTTTTTCTAAAACAACTTGGGTCACATCTCCCATTTCATTTGCGCCGGCAAGAGAGACTGCTAAAACTTTGCGATCTGTGGACAAAATTTCTATCTTGGGCGGATGGAGAAATTTAATTTTTTCATTTCCATTCCATTCTGCTTGGGTCAAAGTTTCCCGGGCTTCTCCAAGTTGAGTCTCTTTACCATCAAACAAAATAACCCGTGAAGGTAGTGGTGAAGCACTTTCAAACCGACTTAAACCTTCAACAACATCTTCCGTCAAAGAAACACTTCTGGCAACTTGCGTGGTGCCTACTAAATTGCCAAGTTTAAAAACTGAGATTTCTACAAATTCAACTCCCAAGCCTAAAATTATTGCAGAAACTGGAGTTCCTTCTTCTGATTTGTACAAATGAGCAATTGCTTCGGGTAAAACTACAAACCCAACTGGAGTTAAAGAAAGCTCCTCACATAATTTTTTGATTTTCCCTAAATATTCTTCAGCAATCTCGCCATTTTTTACCCAGGAAGAAGATACTCCAAAAACTGTTTTATTGGGCTCTTGGTATTCTTCAGGCAATTTTTGGATTGACGAAGAAAGTACAGTATCTACCGCCTCAATTAATTCTCCATCTTCTTTCCAAGGCGCGGATAAGCTAATCGTTAGGACTTCTGCAGCCTTGTCACCAATATACCAAATTCCAGCTTGAACCCAACCCTCTTCAATAATAATTGACCACAAAAGCTCAGGTTTTTTTTCTTTTTTTTCTAAAAAATCTGTAAGATTCATTTCGTAAAACCAATATATATTCTAATAATTCCACTACCAATCTTCTCTTGCTTAATAATATTAACATGTCCGATAACTGAAGTTGAAGTTACGTGAGGTCCACCACATATTTCTCGACTGAAAGGAGATCCTGAACTTGTTTCAGGACCTATTGAATACACTTTTACTTCTTTCCCATACTTCTCACCAAAAAAATGCAAAGCGCCGCTTTTGATAGCCTCCTCAAGTGGCATAGTTTCAAAAGTTACTACTAAATTTTCTTTAATTTTTTGATTAATTAAATCTTCTACTTCTTTGAGCTGAACCTCGGTAAGCTTCTCCGAATGCGAAAAATCAAATCTTAATCTTTCAGCTGTAATATGGCTGCCTTTTTGAGATACATGCTCACCCAAGATAGCACGGAGTGCGGAATGCAGGAGATGGGTGACGGTGTGGAACTTTGTAATCGTCTCATCAGATTTATTTTCCAAACCACCTTTAAACATGCCGGCAGATGTAGTTCTAGAATTGTCCTTATGTTTTTCAAATTCTGTTTCAAAACTATTTTTTTCTATCTCGCTAAATTCCATGCCATTTTGCGATAAAATTTCCAAAGTTAATTCCAATGGAAATCCATCATTTTGATACAAATCAAAAGCAACTTTGCCATCAATCTTAATTCCAGAAACAACTATTTTTGTTAATTTTGAGAGTCCCCGTTTTAAAGCTGATTCAAATTTGGTAGCTTCAGTTGTTAAGTTTTCATCAATAAACTTCCAGTTTTTATCCACATTTGGATATTCTTGACGCAAACTTTCAGCAACATGAGAAACTGCAATCCCTGAAATTCCACTTCCCAGAATATGAAAGTGGAACATTGCTCTTCTAATTAGCCTTCTTAAAACATATCCTTGAAGTTTGTTTGACGGGATCACACCTTCTGCAAGTAGATTACAAGAGGCCCTTAAGTGATCTGCAATAATTTTAAAACTTCTTGTCTTTTTATCATCAGCTCCATAGTTAAAACCAACTTCTTTTTCAATTTTTTTAATAATTGCATCGAAAATATCAATTTTAAAAACATCCGGGTCATTATTTAAAGCGGCTGCGATTCTTTCTAGGCCTCCTCCAAAATCAACATTCTTTTTGGGAAGTTCGGAGAGAGTCCCATCTTCTTCTTTTTTGAATTTCATAAAAACTGAATTACCAATTTCCAAAAACTTTCCGCAGTCGCATTGTGGATGACAAAACTTTCCAAAATCTGGATTATGACTTACGTTCTCAAACTCAAAAAATATTTCAGAATCTGGCCCTCCAATTTCCCCTGCTGGCATTTTTGAAGGTTCTCCAGCTCGGCTCCACCAATTTTTAGATGCATCATAAAAATGAATATGACTTTCGTCTAACCCTAATTTTTTCCAGATTTCGTATGATTCCGTATCTTTTGCAACTTGATCATTACCGGCAAAAATTGAAACATACAGCCTTTTGGGGTCTAGACCCAATTCTTTTGTCATAAATTCCCAAACCCAAGACAGTTGCTCCTCTTTAAAATAATCTCCCAAACTCCAGTTGCCGAGCATTTCAAAAAAAGTTGTATGGCGATTATCTCCAACTTCTTCTACGTCCTGCAGCCGCAAGGACGGTTGGGAATCAACAAGTCGAGTTCCCAAAAAATGTTTTTCACCTTTTAGGTATGGAATCATTTGCTGCATACCGCTACTGGTAAATAAAGTGGTTGGGTCATTTTCCAAAACGAGCGGAGATGGTGCAATTTCTGTATGCCCTTTTTTAACAAAAAATTCAATATATTTTTTCCTAATTTCCGAAGTTGTCATTGTGGGTAAATTATAACAGATTGGGAGCTTTTTACTTCTTCCTAAAAATCTCCATTACAGAAGTTAATTTATCAGGACGGATTAAACCTCCGCCTAAAACTGCATCTTCCAGAATTGAATTTAAGCGTTTGATAGCACGTCTTAAATCAATAATTATAAACATGACTTGCACGCCAACAATAACAAGCAAAAAAGTTAAACTAACTACAACTATAATTAGTAAGGTTTGGATGTTGTCCATAAGTTAGTTATTAGATATTAGTAATTAGCCATTAGAACTAATCGCTACTGGCTACTCGCTAATTACTTGCAACTGCCGCTTTACCTCTGTCATTTTACCAGATCGCGATGTCGCTGTAATAACAATCTCTTTTGTTTCAGGAACTACTTCAATACTAACTGAAAACTTTCCATTCTCATCAGTCAAAACTGGCTGATTATTAACTGTAACTTTTGCATCAATATCTGTTGTTCCAAAAACCAAAACATTATTTCCGCTTACAACTTGGTCTTGTTTTGGACTATCAACAGTAAGTCTTGGCGGGGAAATAAATCTTGAATATTGAAAAATTAAATAACCAAAAAATACAATAATTACTATTCCAATTCCAATTGCAAAAGTAAGTTTTGGGCTCCAGATAAATTTATTTGAAACGTCGGGCTTGGGATTAATATGCAATTTTTTTGGAGGATAATCTCTCCGGAGGGTGGCGGCTGCTACCCTCTCATCAATTCCCAAAACCGAGGCAATATTTTTAACAAACCCTAAGATTGTAGGAAATGCCGGCAATTTATTCCAATCTTCTTTTTCTATTGCTTGAAGAAAATCGATTTTAATTTTGGTAATATTTTCCAGTCTTATTAAAGAATAATTTTTCGCTTCACGGGCTTCACGCAGTAATTGGCCTATTGTCTTCATTGTGGAGTTTTACCGAGGTTAGCTAAAAATTCATCAGCATTGGTAACCAAAACTTCGCGGGGTTTGCTCGAGCCGTCGGAGGCGGAAATTACACCAGTTGCTTCCAATTGATCAACGATTCTAGCAGCACGGGCGTAGCCAATAGATAAACGCCTTTGCAAAAGTGAGGCGCTAGCGCGGTCATATTGGCAAACAACTTTCACAGCTTCTTTAAACAAATCATCAATATCCCCAACCATCCCAGGAACTGAAACCGAGCCGGCTTTGCCTTGAGTTGTAACTTCTTCAGTATATTGAGTTTCAATGCCTTGATTTTTAATAAAAGCTACAAGTGCATTAATATCTTTATCATTTACAAATGCGCCCTGAATACGCATTGGTTTGGCCTGTTCTGGAGGAAGATATAACATATCACCTTTTCCGAGTAACTTTTCAGCGCCTTGAGTATCTAAAATAACCCGAGAGTCAATTTGAGAGGCAACTGCAAAAGCGATACGACTTGGAACATTGGCTTTAATAAGTCCTGTAATAACATCAACTGATGGCCTTTGAGTAGCAAGAACCATGTGAATTCCCGTGGCACGAGACATTTGAGCAATGCGGGTAATTGCATCTTCAACTTCAACTGGCGAGAAAAGCATAATGTCAGCAAGTTCATCAATGACAACCACAATGTAAGGCAAAGCCTGGAAACCAGACATCTCATTGTAGCCATCAAGATTTCTCGCTCCAGCTTCGGCAAAAAGTTTGTAGCGCCTATCCATTTCAGCCATGGTCCAGCGAAGAGCCGAAATAACTTTTTCAGGCTCAACTATTACTGGGGACAATAAGTGTGGAATGCCGTTGTAACCAGTAAGCTCAACTCGTTTAGGATCAACTAAAATTAGCTTAACATCATTTGGCGAAGCGCGGAACAAAAGTGAAGCTAAAAATGCATTAATACACACCGATTTTCCACTTCCGGTTTGGCCCGCAATTAACACATGTGGCATTTTGGCAATGTCTGCCACAACCGGTTTACCAGAAACATCAAATCCAAGTGCAACTGCAAGTTTGGATTTGTGACTTCTCATTTCATCCGATTCCATCATTTTTCGGAGAGATATAAATTCTGCACCGCGATTAGGAAGCTCGATACCAATCAAACTTCTCCCTGGAATTGGAGCTTCAATTCTAATTGTTCCAGTTGGAGCAGCTAGAGCCAAAGCCAAATCTCTTTCCAAGCCTGTAATTCGAGATAATTTTGTGCCCAAAGCAACTTCGATTGCATATTGAGTAACGGCAGGCCCTAAGTTAACCTCAACCACGCGGGCAGTAATTCCAAAAGATTCAAGAGTTTTTTCAATTACGGCAGCATTTCCTTTAATGTCCCCTCGATCTGCTTTACCACCTGACATGTCCATTAACAAATCAATACTTGGGTATTTCCAAATTTTTTCCTCCCCTGGAATATTACTAACAAGCTTTTGTTCCAATGGCTCTTTTGGAGCTTGCAGATTAGGCTGATTTGAAATAGATTTCACTGATTCTGAAGGCATTTGAAAACTAGGGGAATTCAATGTCGGCTTCGCAGAAGACGCACCGCCAATTTTGATCGGCTTAGGGCCATAAACATAAATTCCCATGCCTTTTAGCATTTCGCTAATAAATTTAACAACTTGCTGAATTGAGGTGTTAAACAAAACTATAATGCCAATCAAACTTGTTCCAACTAAAATTATTCCGGCTCCAACTCCAGTGACCAGAGCCGAGATTCCTTCCCAAGCGTTTAAACCAATTACTCCAGCTCTACCGATAGACATGATGGAAATAAACAAAAGCAATCCACCAACAATGACATTTGGCTGGCCCAAAACTACTTTGAACTTGGAAACTAAGAAGGCGAATGATAAAAAGATAAACGGCAAAAAGATTGAGGACCAAGAAAAGTAAGTAATAAGCAAATCATTAAATTTAAATAAAATTGCACCTTGGCGGGAGAAGGAGATGAGAATGAGCCCAGCGAGAGCAAAAAAGAAAATTTGCGCAATCGAAAAAGCAGTTTCTTTTTTAAGTTTCAATTTAAATCCCCGCTTATCGATCCTTCTGG
>DATJGY010000025.1:0-2877 GCA_035494495.1 Alphaproteobacteria bacterium | reverse complement strand
GGAAATTGTAAAATGCCGGGTTGAACCTCTTGGATCGGGGTAATTTAGTTTTGGAAGTGTGAAATAATAAAATTGGCCTGGAAGATACTCAATTGGTTTTTCCGGTTCCCAAAAAAAAGATTTAGTTCCACGGGCTTCTTGTACTTTTTTGACTAACTTCAGTTTCATGCTACTATATTACCATATGTGCTACAACTGCGGTTGCCAAATGCCAAACGATCCAATGGGCAAAGGAAAAATTAGTGAAGGTGGAGCTTCTTTAACTGAAGATGATTTTAAATTTATAGCTGAAAAGTGGGGAATGACGCTAGAGGAAACAAAGAGAAATGTTCTTGAATTGCTTCAACATGAAGAAAAATAAGATCATTGAGGTTAAAAATCTTATTAAGCGCTATAAAAAAGCAGAAGCCAATGCTGTTGATGGTGTTTCATTTAATGTTATCGAAGGCTCGTTCTTTTCTCTACTGGGTCCAAATGGCGCGGGCAAAACTACAACAATTTCAATTTTAACAACGCTTTTGAGTAAAACCTCAGGAGAAGTAAAAATTGCTGGCTTTGATGTTGAAAAGGAACCTGAAAAAGTTCGTCAACAAATTGGTGTAATTTTCCAAAATCCAAGTTTAGATTTGAATCTTACGGCTGAGGAAAATATTCGCTTTCATGCAAATTTATATAATCTCTATCCTTATATGCCCAAGTTTTCGTTAATGAATGAAAATTATAAAAAGACCGTTTCTGATCTTGCAGAAGTTGTAGGTTTAGAAAAAGATATCTTTAAACCAGTTAAAACTCTTTCTGGTGGCATGAAACGCAAACTGGAAATCATAAGAAGTTTAATGCATAAACCAAAGGTTTTATTTTTGGATGAGCCAACTACGGGCCTAGATCCTGTAAGCCGCAAAAATGTTTGGCAGTATTTAAAAGATATTCGCAAAAAAGAAGATATTACAATATTTTTAACCACACATTATTTAGAAGAAGCTGAGGGCTCGGATTCGGTTTGCATTATTGATCATGGAAAAGTTGTGGCCAGCGGCACGCCATCAGAACTTAAGAAAAGAGGGCAATCACTGGAGGATGCTTATGTTGATATCATTATGAAAGGAAATCAAATTTAAATGCGAGAAATTAATGCCATATTTACAATTGCATTCAGAGATATTACGAAACTTTTTCGGGATAAAACCAGAATTATTGGCAGTTTAATCTTCCCGATAATTTTCATTGGAGTTTTAGGAACTAGTTTACAATCAAACATTGGAGGTAATCTAGGCTACAATTTTCTAACCTTTGTTTTTGTTGGAGTTTTAGCTCAAACGCTTTTTCAGTCAACTGCTTCTGGAATTATTTCATTAGTTGAAGACCGTCAAAATGATTTTGCCCAGGAAATGTTTATCGCCCCGATCTCAAGATACTCAATTTTGATTGGTAAAATTGTTGGAGAAACTGTTGTATCACTAATTCAAACTTTGGGGATATTTGCATTCGCTCTTATTATTCAAATTCCGGTGGATATGGAATCTTTAATTAGAATTTTGCCAGTGGTACTTTTGGCATCAGTTTTTGGTGGAGCATTTGGAGTTTTTGTAATGTCTTTTATGTCTGATCAACGCGCAGCAAATCAAATTTTCCCATTTATTATTTTCCCACAATTTTTTCTAGCAGGAGTTTTTAATCCCATCAAAACTTTACCATTACCAATTTTAATCGCTTCCAGAATTTCACCGATGACTTATGCTGTGGATTTGTTGCGAAGTGTGTATTATTGGGGCAAACCAGAATATGCAAAAGTTGTGCTTTTCAATCCGATTGTAGATATTTTAGTTTGTGCAATTGCAGGCATAATCTTCCTCACCGTCGGGACATATGTTTTTGTGAAGAAGGAGAGGGAGAAGTAAAAGAGCTTTACTCTTCAATGCTTGAGACGCCTATAGAAATAAATAAAAGTAAAGATACACTTAAATATAAAAGTATTGTAATTATTGAAATCGTTGTGTTCATGTTCTTGTTTTTAAATATTTTTGAATCTATCTTTTCATTTGGAATAAAAATGCTTAAAAAACTTAGTGAGCCAATGCCAAAATATACATTGGCAATTGAGAAAGGTAGAAATTTAAAAAATAGAATTGTAAGTAATATGTTAACTACTCCCAATATGCTTGCAGTTATCTTAGCCCATGTTTGAAGTTTTGAAAGTGCGTGAGCTGTAATAAATAAGCAAACACTTAATCCAAAGGAAAGCAATATAAATAAGAAAATTTGTTGATAGTCTTGAGTTCGATCTAAATGTTCAAAAAGAAAAACCAAACCCATAATTCCCAAAGAAATTGCTCCTAACCCAGACAATCTTAATATGTTGGTTACAGTAAAAAGCAAAACTTTAAATTTCGTCATATATTTAGAATACCTTGAGCGGGTGAGCAGAATTGAACTGCCTACTCATCCTTGGGAAGGACGCATTTTACCGGTAAACTACACCCGCATGCTAGTATTGTAGCATTAACGGGGTAGTTTCAAAACATTTCCAGAGTAAATCAGATTTGGGTTTTGGATATTATTTGCCTTGGCAATTGTTGTCCACTTGTATCCATTTCCATATTCTTTAACTGCAATTTTCCATAGACTGTCTCCTTTTTGAACGGTGTATGAGTCTCTAGAAATTGTATTTTCAGTTACGGTTGGTTTTTTGATTTCAGCTTCTGGAATAGTTAGTTTTTGTCCGATTTCGATTTTGTCGTTTGGTAAATTGTTAGCACTTTTGATATCTACCCAATTGTAACCAGAACCGAAAGCATCCTCAGCGATTGACCATAATGTTTCGCCTTTGACGACAATATGTTCTTTTGTAGATACTGCTTGGTTAGTTAAAGCAGGAAG
>DATJGY010000024.1:0-4331 GCA_035494495.1 Alphaproteobacteria bacterium | reverse complement strand
AATCTACCTTTTTAGTTTTCATTTTGTAAATTTATCTACAAACTTGTGATCTTCACCTTCTACAACGTTAAGTCTAGCCATTCGAGGCGCTTGCAATTTATTGTCAGGAAGCATGCCTTTGATTGCATGTTCTAGGATTCTTTCAGGATGCTCTTCCAAGACTTTAGCATATTTTTTAGATTTAAATCCACCTGGGTAGCCGGAATGAGTTATATAAACTTTTTGCTTAGCTTTATTGCCTGTAATAACGATTTTTTCAGCGTTAATTACAACCACAAAATCTCCAGAATCCAAGTGGCGGCTAAAATCAGTTTTACCTTTACCCATCAAAAGTTCAGCAACGTCAGATGCCACTCTTCCCAAAATCTTATCTTTAGCGTCGACTAGATGCCAAGTTCTTTTTATTTCTTTACTACTTGGTTGATATGTTTTCATTTTAATATTTCTGTCCACTCTACTCTAACCTGTTGTGCATTGTCGCCTTTTCTTCTTGGAAGTGAAGTTAATCTGGTAAAACCTGATTGTCTATTGGCAAATGCTGTGGCAACTTTTCCAAACAAAGCAACAGTTGCATCTTTGGCATTGTCGAGCATACTCAAAGCTTTTCGTCTAGAGGAAATATCGCCTTTTTTGGAAAGAGTTACTAATTTTTCAATATCAGGAACTACCGCTTTAGCTTTTGCGCGGGTTGTGGTCATTTTTCCAGTTAGTATCATTGACCTGCTTAAAGAAGAAAAAAGAGCCTCTCTAGCGGGACGTGACCTGGAAAGTTTTCTACCAAAGACTTTCTTGTTCATGGTGTTTACTCTTTAATTGCAAGGAACTCGACACCTTTAGTACCGAGCGCAGCAGCAATAATTTTGAGGGATTTTTCGCCCAAATTCCTAACTTTTACTAAATCAATCTTTCGTGCATTGGCTAAACCTTCTACAGTTTCAAATCCAGCTTTGATTAGAGCATTAGCAACTCGAGTTGGAAGGCCAATTTCTTCAACTGAAAGTTTGCCAATCACACCCAAATCATCTTGTATTTCAACTTTTTCTTTTGCAGCTACTTTTGGATTAACAACTTGGGTAAAGTATGAAACCAAAGTTTTAGCAGCTTCAACTATTGCATCACTTGGTGAAGTTGTTCCATCTGTCCAAACTTCCAACACCAATTTATCATAATTTGTAAGTCTTCCAACACGAGTTTCTTCGATTTTATAGCTAACTCTTTTTACGGGTGAAAAAGATGCATCAACTGGAATTAAACCAATTGTGTCAACAGTTCGATCATCGGCTGGGGAATAGCCCATACCTTTTTCAATTGTAATTTCGGCTGAAATCTTAGATCCTTTGTTAAGAGTTCCCAAAACAAGATCTTTGTTAACTACCTCTACTCCACCACCAACTTTAATTTCACCTGCTGTAAATTCTCCAGATTTTGAAACTTCCAGAGTAGCTTTAACTGGCTTATCAACATTTCCTGAAAATCTAACTTTTTTAAGTCCTAGAACAAATTCAACAATATCTTCTTTCATACCAACAAGAGAAGAAAATTGATGTTTGACCTCTGAAATTTTAACGGAAGTTACTGCAAGACCTGGAAGAGATGTTAATAAAACTCTGCGAAGTGAATTTCCAATTGTTAAACCGTAACCTTGCTCAAGAGGGGAAATAATAAACTTCCCATAGTCAGCTTCGATTTTTTCTTCTTTAATTTCAAACATTGGATTTGCCATGTGGGTATTATACTGTTATCTAGAATAGAATTCAACTATGTCCGATTCTGCTATCACCTCAGTGATATCTTCTCGTTTTGGCTCTGTTGCGAATTTGCCAACGGCAGCTTTTCGCTCTAGCCAATTTGGAACTTTTACATCTTCATTTTCAAATGATTTTTTATTTTCTGGAATTGCCAATCCTTTAGCATCGACAGAAATTATATCTCCGAGAATAAGTTGATAAGAAGGAATATTAACTTTCTTACCATTAACCAAAACATGTCTATGGGAAACCAATTGACGAGCTGCAGGGCGGCTAGGAGCAAATCCAAGTCGGTAAACTACATTGTCTAAACGTTTTTCAAGACTGGTCAAAAGTGCTTCTCCTGTATTACCCTTTGATTTAAAAGCATCTTCTGCATATTTGGCGAATTGCTTCTCCATAATTCCATACATTCTCTTAACTTTTTGTTTTTCCCTTAACTGTTTACCAAATTGTGAAGATCCTTTTGAACCTTTTGGCCCATGAACTCCAGGCGGAGTATTAAGCCGTGTGATCTTTGGTCCTGCTCCGAATAAATCAAAGCCTTCCCGTCTACTTAATCTGTCTTTTGGTCCTGTATATCTCATATTTTTATTTTGTCTATCTTTAAACTCTTCTCTTTTTCTTCGGTCTTGGTCCATTATGTGGAACCGGTGTGATATCAGCTATAAGCGCGATTTTAACTCCAGTTGCCTTGACGGCTCTTAAAGCTGCATCTCGCCCTGGTCCTGGGCCTTTGATATAAACTTCAACCTCGTCAACTCCAGATTCACTTTTTGCTTTACCTAAAACTTTTTCAACCGCTGTGGTAGCAGCGTAAGGAGTTGCACGTCTTGTTCCTTTAAATCCCGAGGCTCCCGATGATCCCCAAGCCAAAGTATCGCCCTTGGCGCTTGTAACAGTTACTAAAGTATTATTAAAAGAAGCGGAAATATAAATTTTTCCCAAGCCAATTTCTTTTTTTACGACCTTTTTAACTTTAGATTTTGTTTTCATTTCTTTGTTTCAGTCTTTGCTACTGCGGTTTTTGCCAATGCTTCTTTTTTGAAAGCTCCAATTGTCTTTCTCTTGCCGCGTTTGGTACGAGCGTTTGTTTTTGTTCTTTGCCCATGAACTGGCAAATTTTTACTATGTCTCATACCGCGATATGAGCCAATTGCTTGCAAACGTTGAACATTTCCTCGAACCTCACGAGCCAAATCTCCTTCAACCGAAAACTTTTCAATTTCAGCTGAGATCTTTGCAGTGTCATCCGCAGTTAAATCAGAAATTCTTTTCGTAACATCAACTCCTGATTTTTCCATTATCAATTTTGACAATGACCATCCCAAACCCTTAATTTTAGTAAGAGCGAAGTCTACTTTCCATTTATCTTGTAAATCAATTCCTGCAATACGTGCCATGTTTTAATAATTACCCTTGTCTCTGCTTGTGTTTTGGATTTTTGCACACAACATACAAAACGCCTGTGCGCTTTACCATTTTGCAATCTTTACATCTTGGGCCAATTGAGCTTTGAACTTTCATAATTTAATACTTGTATATAATTCTTCCTCTATCCTCATCATACGGTGTCATTTCAATTTTAACCCTGTCTCCAGGAAAAATTCTGACATATGCCTTTCTCATTCTTCCAGTCAAAGTTGCCAAAACTAACTTTCCACCCTCCAATTCAATCCTAAACATTGTATTCGGCAGGGCTTGTGTTACAACTCCATTAACTTCTTTTGTATTTTTCTCGTTCACGTTAAAATTTTTGGTCCACTAGATGTCACCGCTACTGTTTCCTCAAAAAGTCCTGCTATTTTACCATCACGCATGGCTATTGTCCACCCGTCTTCTAGGATGTGTACTTTATCAGATCCCATAGCATACATTACTTCCACGGCTAAAACCATCCCCTTTTTAATTTTTGGGCTTTCAGTTATTTTCCCCGGAAGGAAACATGGGATTTGAGGCTCTTCGTGCAATTCCCTTCCCACTCCATGGCCAACCAAAGCCTTAATAGTTGAATATCCATGTTTCTCTATCTCTTTCTCTATCTCAGAACTTATGTCGTAAATATAATTCCCCTCTCTACATTTACTAATAGCCTTTTCCAATGCCATTTTCCCTACATTCAAAAACTTTTTATTTTCTGGAGTTAAATCCAATCCAACTGAAATTGAAGTATCAGTATAAAAACCTTTGTAATAAATTCCAGTGTCAACACTTACCAAATCACCTTTTTTAAAAATCATGTTTGGAGTTGGAATTCCATGAACCAAGCCTTCATTAATACTAATGCAAGTTGCCCAGCGATAACCTGGAACTTTTTTGAATGCGGCCTGGGCACCTTCCTCTTCAATTAACTTGACTGCCAACTTTTCAATATCTATAGCATTTACTCCAATTTTAATTGCGTCTTTCAATTGATTTTTTACACGCGAAAGTTTAGCCCCACCTTCAGCCATAATTTTAATTTCTTCGTCAGTTTTAATGTGTATATTCATGATTGTCATCCTGAAATTTTTTCAGGATCTGTTTCAAATCCTGCGATATTACTTCAATTGGGCGGGCACCGTCAACCTCAACCACTTCAAC
>DATJGY010000023.1:0-2976 GCA_035494495.1 Alphaproteobacteria bacterium | reverse complement strand
CGATTTTTATTTTTAAACAAATTGAAGTTTTATATGGATTGTTATATCTAGTCAGATTAGTAAATTATTTTTATTTTTTTGTATTAGTTTGGAATTTTGCAAAACAAAAAACTAATCAAACTTTATTAACGAATTCTCTTTTGTCTCTTTCTCTAATCTCTGCTTTATTCGGTTGGATACAATATTTTACATTTCCTGATTTAAAACCATTTTTTACTTTTGGATGGGATGAACATTTATTTCGATTAGCTGGAACTTTTTTAGATCCAACTTTTTTAGGTCTTTTAACAGTTTTTGGAATATTAATTTCAATTTTTAAAAAGAAGTGGTTGTTTGCAGTTTTTCTAATTATTTCTTTAGCTTTTACTTATTCACGGGCGAGTTATCTGGCGTTATTTGGAGGACTTTTCGCCATTGGATTTTCTCAGAAGAAGTTGAAATATGTTTTACTTTTAGTTTTAAGTTTTGGAGTTTTATTAACTTTTCTTCCTCTGAGAGGAAATGTCGTATTAAATATCTCGCGATCTTTTTCGGCAATTGCTAGAGTTGAAAATTATCAAGAGACTTTGAAAATTTTTCAAACATCACCTCTTTTTGGAATTGGATTTAATAATATGTGTTTAGCTCGGCAAAAATTTATAGGCCCTTCAAGTTTCTTGTCTCATTCTTGTTCTGGAAGTGACTCAAGTTTGTTATTAATTTTAGCAACGACTGGAATTGTTGGTTTAATTTCTTTCTTGTATTTGTCAATAAAAGTTTGGAAAAGTTCAGATAATTTATTTAAAGTTTTAGCTGTATCACTAACAATTCATAGCATTTTTTCCAATTCACTTTTCTATTCTTGGATAATGAGTTATGTACTTATTATTTTTGCAGTTAGTTTACGAGGAAAAGTTAATAACTAAAGTTTTCTCAGTCGTGTTTCCAGCTTGATCACTTGTTTTAACAGTGAATTTATTTTCTCCATCGTTTAGTGTAGTTGTATATTGAAATTTTCCATTTTCATCGACCGAAATTATTCTGTCGTTTATTGTAACTTTAGAATCTGCTTCTGTTGTTCCTTGAATAGTAACTTGTCGCTGTTGTGTTCCAAAAAAAGAAGATCCATCTGCTGGAGAATCAAGTGTTAAATCAGGATTTTTATTATCAAAAACTATTTTATATTCTTTTGTTTTTTGGCTAATATTTCCTGCTGTGTCAATTGCAGTTGCTACAAAGTTATTGTCGCCATCTAAAAGATCAAAATTAAAAGAAAAGTTACCATCTTTGTCTGTTAAAGAAGTTTTTTCTTTACCATTAAAAACAATTTTAATATTAACTCCTGCTTCTGAATTTCCTGAGATAGTTATACTTTTTTGATTTGTAAAATCTGAAAATTGATTAAATCTTGGGGGAGCTGGGGGAGTTTTATCATTTGACGTAATTGGTTTGTTAGCTTTACCTAAATCAGAAATAAAAGCTGTGAAATTTCCCAAAATTGGAATTCCAACAAACAAAAGTAAAATTATAATTAAAACCGTCAATCCACCAAAAATCATAACTTTCTTGAGGTTCTTTTTTTCTTCAACTGATGCAAGACGGGAGTATGAACTTTTCATACAATTTCTTTAATTTTGTTAATTTCTTCTAGAGATACGTAATTTATTGCCATAGCTTGAAGACCTAAATCTTCAGGAGTTTCTGAAAAAATAACTGGCTTTCCTTTGGCACGAGCATAACCGATTTCTACGGAAACCAATGTTCCGACATATCCATTAGGGCAAATAACATATAATCCATCACTAGAATCTATAGCGTCAAAATGCTCAGCTTCTAACTTTTTCATGAATTCCAAATCAACGTCCTCTTTTTTTACGCCAGCATCAAGATTTGGAAATATGCCAACAATATTAATTTTTTCCAAGTCAAAAATAGCTTGTCTGACCAACTCTTTAAATTTAAGACTTGAACTAATAGTTATTCTTTCCATATTTTATTTCTTTGAGCCGATGGGTGGAATCGAATCACCGTCTACGCTTTACGAAAGCGCTGCTTTACTTCACCCCGCCTAGTTCAGGCGGGGCAAGCTGAGCTACCTCGGCTAACCTATTCTTGTATACAACATTTTTCTTCTTAAGCCAAATTTCGTGTTTCCTAGCTTCTTGATATGAAGCATGTTTTCTAAAAAAGGCTAAAACATAAGGTCGTTTCCGTGCCGAACTTTTCAGACCACCATTATTATGGATTTTTAGTCTTTCATCAAGATTTTCAGTTATTCCTGTATAAAAACTTCCATCTCTAAGACTTTTAAGAAGGTATGTGTAAACCATATTTGAGCCAGTGAGAGGACTTGAACCCCTAACCTTTCCCTTACGATGGGATTGCTCTACCATTGAGCTACACTGGCATAAGGGTATACCGCTGCTTTACTTCACCCCGCCTAGTTCAGGCGGGGCAAGCTGAGCTACATCGGCTAGTAACCGGTAAATTTTTCTTCACGAATATTATCAGATTTTACTTTTAATTTCTCCAAAACTTCTTCCATTGCATTAGTGAAACCTGGAGGACCTACCGTCCAAAAGACGGAATTACCAATTTCTAATTTCCAATTTCCAATTAACTCCAGAACTTTTTCTGAATCAAGATGACCGGATTTAGAAGTATCAAAAAATTCAACTTTAATATAATCATATTCTTTTTGCCAAGTTTCTAATTCTTTTTTAAAGACAAAATCACTATCAGAATTTGAATAAATCAAATACATTGGAATTTTCAATTGCTTATCAATATTGTATTTTATAAAACTTCGAAATGGTGTAATACCAATTCCACCAGCTAGAAAAATATGAGTTTTGTTTTGCTCATTTTCATCCAAAATCAAAGTTCCATTTGGACCTTCACCCTCGATCTTGTCTCCAATTTTTAACTCGTCCAAAGTTTTTTTATAACCCGATTCTTGTCTAATTCTCACAGTACAGCTAATTAAACCTTTCTCAG
>DATJGY010000022.1:0-10156 GCA_035494495.1 Alphaproteobacteria bacterium | reverse complement strand
CAGGACGAGGCAATTTTTCAAATTTGTCGAGTATTCTAAAAACTTGAGGCAAGATATCAGCTGACACATCAGACAATATTTCATTAACTAATTTACGATTGTTAATACGTAATGTAAAAGATTTTTTTGGAGGACCAAAAGCTAACATAATTTCCAGAGCCATTTGCAATATTTCCAAATCACTAAGAAATGAGTCACTTCCAAATATGTCAAAATTCAGTTGCCAAAATTCACGATTACGTCCGCGTTGAGGTTTTTCATTGCGATAAAAATTAGCAATGGAAAAAAAACGGATAGGCTTTGGGTAGGCATTATAAATTTGAGAAACCAATCTGGTTACAGACGGAGTCATTTCTGGTCTGATCGCAAGTTCACGTCCTCCGCGATCTTCAAAAACTGTCAGCTCAGGTCCGCCTACATCTTCTCCAGATTTGGCTCGATATAAATCTGCATATTCAACTAGGGGAGTAAGATATTCTTGGTAACCAAAACGTTGGCAGACTTGGCGCCAAACGTCAAAAATATATTTGCGAACTGCAAATTCTTCAGGTAGCCAATCATAAGTACCTTTGGGTGGTTGATTATTCATCTTTTTAGATTTTAGCATATTTGTTTGTAAGAATATTCTTGTAAAATTCTTGAGCTTTCAAAACTTTTGATATTTGTACATATTCATCAGCTGCATGTGGCTGACCGTTTTCTCCAGCTCCCAGGTTAAATGTTGGTACTTTACCAAAAGTTTCCCAGAGCATTTGGATATCAATATAGCCGCTCTTTTTCGCGCTTGCAATCTTCTTTTTGGGCGCTAAGGAAATAATATTTTTCAAGCTTTCTTTTGGTGTAATCCAGCTGCCTAAATCATGTCTGATTTTAGTTTCGATTATTTTCAAACCTAATTTTTCAGAATTTTCGTTAATAAAATTTTTTACTAAATCTGCATTTAAGTTTTCGTTAGCTACTCTAATTTCAACTATATATTCACATTTCTCGGCAATTACATTTCCTTCACTGCCACCACCATTTATATATGCAATATTTAAGGTTGAATTTCCCAACTCTTTCGTCGAGAAGTTTTTCAACCATTTTTTAAGTTTAGTTATTACTTTCACAGATTCGGTGATGGCGTTTATTCCACTTTTAGGATTTGCAGCATGTCCGGCTTTGCCCTCTGCTGAAATTTTCATTTCAATCAAACCGCGACAAGAATTTTCAATTTCCAAATTATTTCCATCAAGTGAGATAATCATTTTTGGATTAATTCTATCCTTGTAATCTGCGATGAATTTTTTCATACCCAAAAAATCATATTCTTCATCACAGTAAAATAAAAACATAATATTATTTTTCAAATTCGGTAGGGTAGCAAGATATAACATAATTGCAATTCCACATTTCATATCGCTTGAACCACGACCATAAAGTTTATCACCAGAAATTTTTGGATCAGTTGGTTTTAATGTCCAATTAGAATTTGGGCAAACTGTATCAATATGGCCAGTCATTAACATATCAACTTTTTGGCCGTTTTGGGCTACGATATTAAACCTGCCGTTGCCAATTAGTTGCTTGGAAATTTTAAGTGTTGAATTTTTCTTTAAGAAATTAAAAATCCACTCTCCAATTTTCCGTTCGTTAGTTGTGTTATCAACCCAAGAGGGAATTGAGATTAAATTTTGTAATATTTGTATGGTTTCCATATTTATAGATCTTGCTGGTAGGGAAAATTTTTTGTCTTGTTAGACTCAAATCTTCCACTACCAGCGGCCTTACTTATTTATTACTTGTGGCTACCGTGAGTACCGTTGGTCATTTGTCTCACCTCCTTTCTATAATAAATATTTTTTCGAAACAATATAATTTCGCATTTTTGAAACTACTGTTCCTCAGGGTGGGCGAGGGGAAACGATCCCCTGATTCAGGCTTCACAGGCCTGCGTGTTTCCAACTACACCATGCCCACCAAATTCAAACTCTAAAAACGCAAAAAACCCTCGTCAATCAACAACCAAAACAAATTGGTCATTAAGAAACGAGGGTCTTTTAACTTGGCGTTTTGCCAAAAAAAAGAGACCTCCGCGGTCCCATTCTTAGTTCCTTAAAGTATTACTCTCTAAGGCTCTTAGTTCCATCTCTACTTTTGCGGTGACAATGGTTGTCTCATTTTTACACTTAGACTTGTGTCTGGTATTTGGCCAGCTCCTTTCACCGCGTGACTGATGATAATAACGGATTTATTTAACTAACGAGGAGTATATATCTACTAACAATTATTTGTCAAGTTTTGCCACAAATCTTAACATCAAAACATCTTTTTCTTGACTCACCACAAAAACAATTTCCTCATCATCTTTAATAGTTTTTAGTTTTGTTTTAAGTGCTTTTGAAAGAGTTGCTTTTTTGTCAATGTCACTAATTGTTCCCATTTTAGCTTCAATTTTTGGTTCAGTAATTGGATCTGTAATTAAAATCCTCTGAGAGTTTAGAACCGAGGAAGAATTAATGTAACCCATGGCAACTATAAAATCTCCAATTGCAATGTCGGTTAATTTTACAGTTTTGTTGGTTGTACCAGTTTTGATCACGGTAACTTTATCCGAAGTTGAAATTTGCTTAATCTCGCCACCAATTTTAATTTGAATTGTCGAATCTGTAATGTCAGTTACTGTTCCAATATAGGCTTTTGGTTTACTTACAATTTTTTCATCTGTTTCAAAAGCTGAAGAATAAACTACCAAAACTTTTTCAACACTTTGGCTGCCTGCCGCGTCGAACGCGGTAATTTTAATTTGATTAATACCTGAAACCAAATCCACATCTTGCTTAAATTCACCTTTCTCATCCGCTTGGATTATATAGTCATTTTCCTCGCCGGAAATCACAATCCAAGAAAGAGGTTTCGTGATCCCCGAAATTGGCATAGGACTTGCCGTGATTACGTCGTTATTGTCAGGTTTGTTAAGAGCAATTTTGAACTCAGAATTAACAGTTTTAGGTTGAGGTGTTTTTTGAGTGGAGGTGCCTTTTGGTTTCAAATTGGCATTAATTCGCCAAAAACCAAAGGCAATGACAAGGCCAAATGAAATTCCAATAATCGCGACCCAAATGAGTTCTTTGCGCATTAGTTGTTGAAATATACGGTATTGCCAAAATTTTGTCAATTTGTTAGAGTGACCTACACACATGGAAATTACATACTTAGGAAATTCGTCTTTTAAAATTAAAGCCAAAAACGCCACGATTGAAATTAGCGAGAATATTGAAATTATAAACACTACTACTAATGTTTCAAAAATTGTTTCTGGTCCTGGGGAATATGAAATAGGCGGAGTTTCTATCATAGGCTACAAAAATAATGTGTATGTGTATGAATTTGAAAAGCTTAGAATTGCTTCAACTTCAAGTGTTTTGCCAACTGATGCGGGAGACATTGACGTTTTGATTTTACAAAATCCTTCCAAAGAAGTTATTGAAAAAATTTCTGATCTTGAGCCATATTTTGTAGTTACGGCAGATTCTGAAATCTTAAAAACATCAGGTTTGCCATCTGAAACTTTGCCAAAATTTGTACTTAAAAAAGAAGATATTGGAGAAGATCAAAATACGAAAATTATAGTTTTGGAAAAGAAGTAGCTGCCCTTCAAAAACATGGCTACTAATCAAAATTCTGTTCGCGTTCCACCACATTCACAAGATGCTGAAGAATCAGTCTTGGGAGCTATGCTTTTGGATAAAGACGCAGTTATTGCCGTTGCCGAATTTTTGTCTCCCGATGATTTTTATGATGAAAGATTAAAAGAAGTTTACAAGGCTTGTTTGTCTTTGTATGAAGATAGAATTCCAATTGATGTTTTGACGGTTTCTGAGAAATTAAAAAAGAAAAAGAATTTTCCCGGGTTAACTTCTTCATTTTTGGCAGATTTGGCCAATAAAGTTCCAACTGCAGCGCATGTTGAGCATTACGGCAGGATTGTCAAAGAAACGGCTACTAAGCGTGCTTTGATGTCCGCCGCCGCGCATCTTATGGATTTTTCGATGGATGAAAGCTTGGCGACAATTGAAATGATGGATAAGGCTGAAAGTGAAGTTTTTTCTCTATCCCAAAAAAGTACTAGTAAATCTTTCACTGCGGTGAAAGATACGTTGGCGGAAAGTTTTGATCGCTTGGACGAGCTTCATAAACAAGGCGAGGGTATGCGGGGAATTGCCACGGGATTTACAGATTTGGATGATGCTTTGGCTGGTATGCAAAAATCTAATTTGATAATTTTGGCAGCTAGAACCAGCGTTGGAAAAACTTCTCTAGCTTTAAACATTGCCCAACATGTGGCTGTAAAGAATAAAAAGCAAGTTGGTTTCTTCGCACTCGAAATGAGCAAAGAAGAAATGGTTGACCGTTTGTTAATTGGACAGGCCGACATTGATGCTTGGAAATTGAAAACCGGAAAATTAAGCGAGGATGATTTTAGCAAATTAAGTAATGCCATGGGGGAATTAGCTGAGGCGCCTTTGTATATTGATGACACACCAGCTTTGTCGGTTCTTGAAATGCGGACTCGTGCAAGGAGACTCCAAGTTGAACACGGTTTGGATTTTCTGGTTGTGGATTATCTTCAATTAGCTCGTAGCAGAAATTTGGAAAATCGTGTTCAAGAAGTTTCTGAAATTTCCCAAGGTATGAAGAATTTAGCCCGCGAGCTTAAAATTCCAATTCTGTGCCTTGCTCAGCTTTCGCGTGCAGTTGAAATTCGGGGAACTAAAAAGCCACAGCTTTCAGATTTGAGAGAATCGGGGAGTATTGAGCAGGATGCAGATGTAGTTATGTTTTTGTGGCGGGAAGATGATGGGAATAATGAGAATTTCATGCTTGATATTGCCAAGCACAGAAACGGCCCATTAAAATCAATCCCACTTCATTTCAAGGGAGATAGAATTAGATTTTTTGGAAGAGAGACAAAACACAAGAATTAGTGTAATTTTAAATATGGAAACAAAACATGGAGAAATTCCACAAACTGAATTGATAATTCGTCCTCAGACCTCTGATGAAGAATACAATAGGGTATCTTTTTATCTTCGTAAATTAAACTGGTATTCTGAGAATGGGTACAAGCTCGATTTACCTTCTCATCCAATATTTCAAAAATTAGCAGAGAGAGAGAGGATAGAATCAGATCTTAATCGATTGGATCTCCCAGAAACACGAGAAATTTTTCAAAAAGAGGTTTACGACATTAATTCTTATTCAGATAGATTATTGGCTGTGGAATCTGACCGCTCGACTGTAGAACAAGCTTTTTCTCGGTTTTACGAACTTAAATCTCTTTGGAATTTTAAGGTTTTTTCTAAATATGAAATTGCCCTTACCGAATTTGGAACTCTTGGTAGTTACAATGAAAAAGAGGGAAAAATAATTATTTCTACAAATCAAAAGTGGCAACCCAAAAAGACAATAATTCATGAGGGTGTGCATATTGGCATTGAAGCGAATATTGTACAAAAATACAATTTGTCTCATTGGGAAAAAGAAAGGGTAGTAGATTTAATGTGTAAAAATCTTTTTGGCGATTTACTTCCCGAATATACTTTGCAAGAAAAAGGTGACCCAAGAATTAACCCTTATGTTACAGAAACTACATTAAAAAATTTGCCCGTAGCAATTTCGGAGTATGTTGCTAATTTCCCTAGAATATAAATAATAATTAAGCTATACTATCGTGCTATGGCAGAACGAGGAGTATCACGACTATACATAAGAAGAGGAGATGTAGTACGTTGTGTAACACCTTACCATGGCGGTGAAATTAAAGGCGGTAAAGCTTGCATTATTCTCGACAGGGCAGATCATAAGGGGACATATGTTAATGACTGTACCGGGAAAAATCCAAAATATGCTTTTGGAGATTTTGATTTTCCACTTGGACTTGATCCCTCAAAGGAAAATTTCACAGAGTTAGTAAAAACTTTAGAAGAAAAGTCAGGAAAGAAAGGGCTAACAATTGTAATTGGTTAACTTCATTAAGGTTTAAAAAATAAAATTTCATTGTTATGTTAAAATACATTCGCGCCGGGGTGGCGGAATGGCAGACGCGCACGACTCAAAATCGTGTGAGGCTTAAACCTCGTGAGAGTTCGACTCTCTCCCTCGGCACTGGTATAATACCCATCATGATCTCATCAACAGAACTTAAAAATGGAGTTGCTTTTATTCACTATGGCAAACCGTTTCAGGTTGTTAAATATTCTTTAATTAAAATGGGCCGTGGGGGAGCAGTTGTAAAAGTCATGGCCAGGAATTTGGAAGATGGCAGCAATCAAGAAATTTCTTTTAGCTCCAATGTTAATGTTGACGAAGCAAATACCACAAAACGAAGTTTGCAATATTTGTATAAAGATCAAACAAATGCAGTTTTTATGGATCCACGAAGTTTTGAACAAATTGAAATTCCACTGGAGGTCTTGGGAGATCAAATTTTATTTGTAAAAGAAGGAGCCGAAAGTGTAGTTTTATTTTGGGAAGATAAAGCTTTATCAGTTGATATTCCACCAAAAGTCATTTTAGCAGTCAAGGAGACCGATCCGGGAATTAAAGGTAATTCTGCTAGCAATTTTATGAAATCAGCAACATTAGAAAATGGTTTGAATATTAAGGTTCCGCTATTTATTAAAGAAGGGGAGAAAATTAAAGTTGATACTAGGACTTGGCAGTATATAGAGCGAGCAAAATAATTATAATTTGAACTATCATTCCTGGCCAAAAACCTGTTTCCACTTGAAGAGATCTCTCAAAATCAACCCACTTCTTTAAAATTCCCTTCCTCACACCAAGCAAGAAAAATGGCGCTTTAGAAACATCAGGCAACACGCTAGCAAACGAAGCCAAAAGTATAGTAATAAAATGACCTTGTGACGACGCATGCGATGCGATGAAAAACCCAGTTGTAAGCGCAAGCCCAACATCAACCAAAGCGATAATTTTAGTATTCACTGAGATTTTCCCAAACTTTTGAACTTCAGTGTAGCTATGTGGATTCCAATGAGGAACCATATCAAGCACAAAATGACTGGCAAAAGCAAGGGGAATGGCGATAAATGGATTTGGAATGGCAACTGCAATAGCCGCGCCAACTGCAACATGTGGGGTTTCAAGCATTGTGAAAACAATGATATTATAATTACATCATGGTTGCAAATATTTTGGTATCGTTTTTTGGAATTATAATTTTTCTGTTTCTGTTTTGGAAACGTCTAAAAGAAGATTATGTAGCTGAAATCATCTTCAAAGTTGCCTCGTATGTTCTAATTGGAATTTCTATTTCTTATTTTTTATCTCTCAAATTTTTCCCAATTTGGTTTTTATGGTCAGCTTTTGTAGGAGCAATTTTAGGGCTTGTTTTGGGAATAATTACTTTAAGAGTTAGATTTTATGAGGCATTGGAAGCTCTTGTAATTTCCTCCTTGCCTTGGATAGCCTTAATGTTTTTAGGGAATTCTGTCGTGCATTCTTCTTTAAGTTCATTTTTGGCATTTGGGGCAACTTTAATAATAATTTTTATTTCGTATTGGTTTGGAGATCATTACAAAAATTTTACGTGGTATAAATCAGGCAAAATTGGCTTTGCTGGCCTAGCAACTCTGGCAGTTATTTTTTTTGTTAGATCTAGTGTTGCCATTTTTGGCAGGGGTGTGTTATCCTTTGTAAATCAAAAGCCGGAAGCAATAATCTCAAGCGTATTAGCTTTCACTTGTTGCTTATTGATTTACAATCTGGGGAAAGATCAAACATGACCAACTCGACACCAAAATTTCCACAAAGCGTATTAACTCCAGTTTCTGAATTTTTGAGTGCAAAACTTAATATTTTAAAGAAAAGAAAACAAGCAATTGCCAAACAAGATCCATTTAAAGATGTTTCGCGAATTGATGATAATGCCGCTCCAGATATTGAAGCTGATGAACAAGACGGCCATGCCAGAACTTCTGCAATTGGAAGTGAAATTGGCAGGGCGATGGTACAAATTAGAAAAGCTTTGACGATGATTAAATTGGGTAAATATGGCGTTTGTGAAGTCTGCGGTAATATGATTGACACAGATAGGTTGGTAATTTATCCCGAAGCTACCCTTTGTACAAAAGACTCCAGAAAAAGTGAGAAGTAAATTAATTTATAGTACAATTTTGGTGTGATTAAAAACCTGATCATTGAAAAGGTTATGTTAAAGATCTAAGGATCAAAATTTGCGATATTCCACAAAAATTTAAAGGAAAATTAAAAATAAAAGATGAAAGGGTATATGTAACCACTAAATCCCTGAAACATCTATACGATGCGAGATCTTTGAGAGATTTTGATTTTATTATTTTGAATATCGAATCTTTTATCTTAAATCCTACAAGAATATATAAAGATAAAGAAGGAAAAACCGGTAGTATATGTTTGTACAAGGAAACAAAAAAAGGCGCCTATTTTTCTATTTTGGAAACGACTAATAATTCAGTTTATGTAGTGAGTTCTTACAGATTGAGCGTTGTTGAAAAAAAGAGAAAAAATTACCTTGGGGGTTACAAACTTATTTGGAGCTGGAAGGGCGACTTACCTTCATCGTAATGCTTGCGCATCCCGCAGTAGAGCCTTTCTGCATTTCAACCCCAAATAAATCTATAACTCTACTGATATAATAACAGAAATGTCAATGGATTATCAAATACAATTTTTGAAGATGAATTCCGATTGTAGGCGGTCTTAGAAGATGCTAAAGTTAAGTCGTATGGTTGATGTCAAAATCGAGAGAGAGAGAGAGAGAGTAAAAACACCAAATTAAAATTTCTTCTCAAAACTGTTTTTGCAATCCTATTTGTTGGCTCAGTTTTATTTGTGTTGCATAAATATAAATATAAATATAGTTATGCAGCTTCTTCTCCTTGGACACAGTCAAACTGGGCTGGAGGAAGTGGACAAACGAGCTGGAGTGATATCACAAAATTCTCAACATCTACCAACGTAACAACATCAACTCCAAATCAGATTACTCTAGCTTCAGCTGAAAAGTTTAGTAACACAACTTTTGATACAGATCTCACAAGTTGGACAGGAACTCAAAGTTATACTCTTGATGATGAATTTACAACAAATAGATCTGCAGGAGCAGTTAATGGTACTTCAGCTGAACCAACTGGAGGAACAAGAACGGTGACTGATACTGGAAGTAAAATCAGTATCGCTTCAAGCGCTCTTACGTTTGCAACAGGAGAAACTACCAATGATGGTCTTTGGTACACTTCATTGGCAAGAGGAGCAGGAAAAACTCTTTTTCAAAAAATAGTTCCTTCTGACACAAATGGAATTATTAATATTGGTTGGGATACTAATACCAGTGGAGCTATTAATGACAGGTTAGTATTTGCGGCTGCAGGAGTACTTCAAATTGTTCCTAATGGTGGGAGTGCAATTGCAGTTGGAACCTATACAGCTACCACTTACTATATTGCAGGAGTAATGAGATCTACTGGTTTTTATTGGTACATTAAAGGTGGAGCTTTTACTAATTGGTCACTTCTTTGGCAATCAGCTTCAGGGACTGCAGCTGGCATACCATCTTTGAATGTTGGTTCTACAACTTCAGTTTTTACAGCGGATGATATTAGAGTTCCAACCACAACTTGGATGCCTACTCCACTAGCCTATGATTCTTTTACAAGAGCTGATGGAGCAATAGGTTCAACAGAAACCACCGGTCCAGATTCACAAACAACTAGCTCACTTGCATGGACTGGTGGAGCAATATCTTCTAATACAAATGTAATTACACCAACATTAGGAAGTGAACTTTTAACAGATGGGGGATTAGAAAACTGGACCAGTGCAACTAATTTAACAAGTTGGACAGAACAAATAGCTGGAACTTCCACCGTAAACCAAGAATCCAGTACCATTCACGGTGGCACATATTCTGTTCGGGAAGACATTGATGCTTCAAATAATTTTGGACAAATATTCCAAGCTTTAACTAATTTTGGAATTGGTAATTATGGTTCTGTTACATATTGGGCTCGTTCCAGTGCAACTGGCAAGACTTTGAGTTTTGCTCAAAATTCAAATTCTGGACCAGCTCGAAATCCTGGTACAACCTGGACTCAGTATACAGACACATTCCGTTCAC
>DATJGY010000021.1:0-10747 GCA_035494495.1 Alphaproteobacteria bacterium | reverse complement strand
CAAAACAAAGAAAATAAAAACTGCACCAAAAGTATCCGGATCAACAAAATATATAAGTCCTGCTAGAATTCCCCAAAGAAATATAGTAACCAGTAAAGTCGGTAAAAAATTTCTCCGCTTTAAGTTATACTTAGATCGTGGAACTAGCATTACTCATTATAGTATTAATAGCGCTTCTAATTCTCATTTATTTAAACTTGAATAAAAAGCCTTCCAATGAAATTGTTGAGTGGTTAAAGTCAACCTCTGTGAGAATGGAAAATCAGAATAACTCTTTTAATTCCAGAATTGATAACACGGCCAAAATAATTTCTGACTTACAAAAGAATATTGCTGATTTTAGTAATTTTTTGTCCTCACCAAAGTTAAGAGGTAATATGGGGGAACAAGTTTTAAAAGAACTACTTAAACAATTTCTTCCCAATCATTCTTTTGAATTGCAATATACTTTTAAATCTGGGGAGAAGGTGGATGCGATTATTAAAACTTCCGGTGGAATTATTCCGGTTGATTCTAAGTTTCCAATGGAGAACTTTCGAAAGATGCATGAAGATGAAGACCCCACTTCGCCAAGGCTTCGAGGGGCACGCACAGATTTTGTGCGGGATGTGCGGAAACATATCGATGACATTTCCAAAAAATATATTTTGGTTTTGGAAGGAACGGTTGATTATGCTTTGATGTATATCCCAAGTGAAGCGGTTTATTATGAAATTGTAAACAACTCTGATTTGTTTGATTATTCATCCGAAAAGAGAATTTTGTTTGTTTCTCCAAGTACGTTTTACGCTTACATGAAGGCGATCTTGATGAGTTTTGAAGGCCAAAAAATTGAAGCCCAAGCAAAACAAATTTTATCCTCACTTCGCGCCATCCAGAATGATTACCAAAAAGTTGAAACTAATTTATCTGTCATGCAAAAACATTTAACTAATAGCTACAACATGATGACGAATGTTTTTTCTTCTTTCAACCAGTTGGGCCAGAAAATTAGCAATACTCAAAAGTTGGGGGATGGAGGAAAAGGGGAGAAAGAGGTAGAATAACAATCGAATGACCAAAATAACTTCTATCAACCCATCTAACAATACAATTCTGGGGGGTAACATCTTCTACAGAAAGTGAGATTTTAGAAAAAATTGCAAAAGCAAATAACGCAAAAGATAATTGGCATAAGGTTGGTGTTGGAGGTAGAGTAAAACTTCTTAGAAAAGTGATTCAAAACTTCCTTGATAGAAAAGAAGAAATTGCTCAATTGGCTTCAAAAGAAATGGGGATGCCCATAACTTTGAGTAGATCGGATGTTGATGATTCAATGCATTATTTTACTTGGTATTTGGATAATGCGGAAAAATATTTATCTCCCGAAATAGTTTTTGAAGACGAAAAGGTAAAGCATACAGTTTTCAGAGAACCTATCGGCGTTTCTGCAAACATAACTCCTTGGAACTTTACTATCTCTAACTTTGTTTGGTCAGTGGCTCAATCTTTAGTTTCTGGAAATGTAGTTATTTACAAAACCTCTGAAGAAGTACTGCTTAGTGGAAAATTGATTGAAGAAATAATGAGTAGGTGTGATTTTCCAGAAGGAGTTTTCTCAGAAATATATGGAGATGGAGAAGTTGGAAAGATTTTGGTTAATGGAGATATAGATTTGATATGTTTTACAGGTAGTACAAATACTGGAAAATATTTATACAAAGTCGGAGCTGAAAAGTTTGTAAAAGTATTTTTGGAACTTGGTGGCTCGGCGCCAGGAATTATTTTTGAAGATGCTGATGTTGATCGTGTTATTGATTCATTTTTTGGAAACAGATTTTTGTATTCTGGCCAGGTTTGTGATGGATTAAAAAGACTGATTGTTCATAAGAATAAATTAGAAGAAGTTCTAGAGAAATTAAAGGAAAAGATTAATCAAACAAAAGTTGGTGACGCATTAAATGACGAAACAGAAATTGGACCGTTGGTTTCAGAAAAACAATTAGTTACATTGGAAGAGCAGGTTAAAGACGCAGCTGAAAAGGGAGCAAAGGTTGAAATCGGCGGAGAAAGATTAAATATAAACGGCGGATTTTTTTACAAACCAACTGTTTTAACAAATATTTCTTTCGATATGAAAGTTTGGAACGAAGAAGTTTTTGGACCAGTTCTTCCTGTCGTGACATTTAAAACAGATGAAGAAGCAATCAAACTTGCTAATGATACGAATTATAGTTTGGGTGGATATATTTTTACAGAGGATAAAGATAAGGCAAGAAAGGTTGCGTTGGAATTAAAAACTGGCATGATCCAAATCAACAATGCAAATTATTTGCAACCAACAAGTCCGTTTGGAGGATATAAAGATTCAGGAATTGGTAGAGAACATGGAAAATTTGGATTTTATGATTTAACTCAAGTAAAGGTAATAGCGGAAGAAAAATAATTATATTCTTCATGCTACAATCTTCCTGTGGCAAAAAATACTTCAAACCCAAATTTAAACAAAGAGCAATTGGAAGCCATTGAATATGGTAATGGCCCACTTCTTATTATTGCTGGAGCTGGCACTGGCAAAACTACAGTTATAACTGAACGCATTAAACATTTAATTCTTTCTGGAAAGGCAAAGGCAGAGGAAATCTTGGCATTAACTTTTACTGAAAAAGGAGCAAAGGAAATGGAAGAGAGAATTGATATTGCGCTTCCATACGGTTACACCCAAATGTGGGTCATGACATTTCACGCTTTTTGCGATCAAATCTTAAAAGATAACGCAATTCATATTGGTTTATCTCCAACTTACAAATTAATGACAACTGCTCAAAGTATTGATTTAGTTCGCAAGAATTTATTTGAACTGGATCTAGATTATTTCCGCCCGCTAGGAAATCCAAATAAATTTATTGATGGACTACTCAATCATTTCTCAAGACTTCAAGATGAATTAGTAACGCCGGAAGAATATTTAAAATATATAAAGAAAATGATGTCATCCTACGCTAAAGCTACGGACGATGAAAAGCTAGATCTAAAAAAACAAGACGAACTTTCAAAAGCTTATTTTAAATATAATCAAATAAAAATTAGAGATAACTTTTCAGATTTTGGAGATTTAATTACAAACACAATTAAACTCTTCCAGGAACGGCCAAATATTTTAAAAATTTATCAAGAGAAGTTTAAATATATTTTGATTGATGAATTCCAAGATACAAATTTTGCACAAAACCAACTGGCAATAATGCTTGCTGGAAAGTCTCAAAATATTACAGTTGTTGGGGATGATGATCAATCAATTTATAGATTCCGCGGTGCTGCGGTAAGCAATATTATTCAATTCAGGAAAACTTTTCCAACAACAAAAGTTATAGTTCTTACAAAAAATTATCGCTCAACCCAGGAAATTTTGGATAGAAGTTACGATTTAATTCAAAATAATAACCCTGATAGATTGGAAGTAGTTGAAAAAATAAGCAAGAAGCTGGTAGCGATTAGTGAGAAGCGATTAGATGAAAATAAAATAAAATTTATTCATACAGAAAATGTGGGGGATGAAGCATTTGAAGTTGTAAAAGAAATCGGAGAGTTAACAAAAAAATATGATTTCAAAGATGTTGCAATTCTTGTCCGTGCTAATAATCATGCAGATCCGTTTATTCGGGAATTGGAAAGGCAGGGGATACCACATCAATTTTTAGGACCTTCTAATTTATTCGAAAAAGAGGAGATTGTAGATTTAATTAGTTATCTTAAAGTTTTATATAATCCAGAAGACTCAGAATCTTTTTATCGACTTTTGTCTTCTGAAATTTTTGATATATCTCCACTTGAATTAATTAAAATTGCAAGTGATGCTAAAAAAAGAAGTCTATCAATTTTTGAAGTTGCTGCAGAAAGTGAAAATGAAATTATTAAAAAGTTAATATCAATGATAGATAAACATTTGAAGGTAATTAAAACTCAAACAGCTGGTGAGATTCTTTACGATTATCTTCAAGAAATTGGACTACTTAAAAAGTTAGTTGAAGATGAACAAGATTTGAAGGCAAAAAATATCGCTAAGTTTTTTGACAAAATTAAATCTTACGAAGACGAGAATCGAAATGCAGGGGTTTCCGCAGTTGTAGGTTATATTGATTTATTGATTGAAGTCGGGGAGAGCCCTAATGTTGTCGACGGCGATTGGCAGGAAAATAATGCCGTGAATATTCTTACGGTTCATTCATCGAAAGGTTTGGAATTTCCAATTGTCTTTTTGGTAAATTTGGTAGGGGAGAGGTTTCCTGGACGAGAACGCCATGAACAGATCCCAATTCCCAATGAACTAATAAAAGAAGTTTTACCTCAGGGAGATTTTCACTTGCAGGAAGAAAGAAGACTTTTTTATGTAGGAATGACTCGAGCAAAAGAGAAATTATATTTTAGCGCGGCGGATTATTATGGAGAAGCGAAGAGAAAGAAGAAAATTAGTCCGTTTGTGTATGAAGCACTTGGGGATATAGTGAGCAGTCAACCGTCAACAGTGAACAGTGAAAAAAAAATGTTTTCAAAAAGAAGAGATCACAGTTCACCGTCCACAGTTCACGGTTCACTAAAAGTAGATTATCTTTCTGTTTCCCAAATTGAAACTTTTCAAACTTGTCCATTGCATTACAAATTAAAATATATTTACAAACTGCCAACGAAATCTTCAGCTTCTTCAAGCTTCGGAATTTCAATTCACAATACTCTTAAGGAAATGCTAAATGCTAAAAATATAAATGATAAATTAACACTGGAACTTTTCAAGAAAAATTGGATAGAAGAAGGATATTTAAACAAAAAACATAAGCAAGAGTTTTTTGAAAAAGGGAAAATGTATTTGGAAGGTTTTATAAAAAATGGGTACAACGAGAACATAAAAACGATTTTGTTGGAAGAAAAATTTGTTTTGCCGTTAGGTCCTGAAACAAGTTCAGGACGACCCTTACGGATCGGTGGAACTATTGATAGAGTCGATGATTTAGGAAATGGAAAAATAGAAATTATTGACTATAAAACCGGAGCTACTATTCCAACACAAAAAGAAGTCGATCGCGATTTGCAACTTTCTTTTTACGCCCTGGCGATGAGTAGTATAAGGAATATTAAACCGGAAGATATTAAACTCTCACTTTATTATTTGGATACTCAAGAAAAAATTTCTACAACCAGAACTGCAAAAGATTTAGAACAAGTGAAAGAGGAAATTTTAAAAATTAGAGAAGAAATAGAGAATAGTGACTTCAAATGCAACAGTAACTTTTTTTGCCAGGGAAAATGTGAATTCTCAATGTTTTGTAAATCTGATATATTTATTTAATGCTTACCAAGATTTTGTCCGCCGCTCATTTTGGTCTTGATCCCACTCCAATTGAAGTTGAAGTAAATGTTTTTAAAAAAGGTTTTCCAGGATTTTCCATCATCGGTCTTCCCAATAAATCAATTGAAGAAGCAAAAGAACGTGTTAAAACTGCACTTATTAATTCGGGTTTTGATTTCCCAAATTTGAAAATTATTGTAAATCTTGCTCCTGCCGATATTCCCAAAGAAGGTTCGCTTTACGATTTGCCAATTGCAATTGGAATTTTGGCTTCGATGGAAGAAGTTATATTACCGAAAGAAAAATCATTTTTTTATGGTGAGTTATCACTAGATGGAAGTTTGCGACATACAAAAGGCGCATTTTTGCTAGCGCTTGCTGCACGACACGAAAAAGTTAAAAATGTTTTTGTTCCAGCTCCATCCGCCAACGAAGCCTCAGTTGTTAAAGGGGTTGATGTTTATCCAGTTGTCAGTCTCAAACAATTAATAACTCATTTAAATGGGGGAGACAAAATAGAAAAATTCAAACATGTTAATTACGATAACGAAACTGAAAATGCAAATTTAGTCGAATTTGATTTCTCAGAAATAATTGGCCAAGAATCAGCCAAAAGAGCCATGACAATTGCGGCAGCTGGGGGACATAATATTTTTATGCAAGGCAGTCCCGGGGCAGGAAAAACCATGCTTGCTCGAGCTGCCGCTGGAATTTTACCTCCATTGAGCGAGGATGAATCTTTGGAAGTAACTAAGATTTATTCGTTAACCGGCAATATCCCACCAGGAGGAGGACTAATTAGAACTCGACCTTTTAGAACTGCACATCATACAACTTCTATCATCGGCCTAATTGGTGGCGGAAGTGATCCACATCCTGGAGAAATTTCGTTAGCCCACAATGGTGTTTTGTTTTTGGATGAATTCCCAGAATTTTCTCGCGGCACCCTTGAAGCTTTGAGGCAGCCAATGGAGGACGGGAAAATTTCAGTAACCCGGATTGCGGCTTCAGTTGATTTTCCGGCTAATTTTATGTTAATTGCGGCCAGTAATCCTTGCCCTTGTGGATATTTGGGTGATCCTAAAAAAGAATGTAAATGTACACCTCGGATGATTATGAAATACCAAGCCAAGCTTTCAGGACCTTTGATGGATAGAATTGATTTACATATTAATGTTAGCCCTGTTGATGTTGACAAGTTAATATCTACAAAATCCAAACCTCAAACACTCAATTCTAAAAAAATCAGAGAACAAGTAATTAGAGCTCGTGAAATTCAACAAAAAAGATTTAAAGGATTGAAAGTTTACACTAATTCATCGATGAAAAATAAGCATATTAAAGAATTTTGCGATATTGATAAGGGAGCGTATTTATTGTTGAAGCAAGCAGTTAATACTTATAATCTTTCAGCAAGAACATATTTTAGATTAATAAAAGTCAGCCAAACTATTGCAGACTTGGCGGGAGATAAAAAAATTATGCCAAATCATGTTGCCGAAGCGCTTCAATATAGAATTAGGACTAGTGAATGAACACTAGCTTGCGCTATGAAACAATTCAATAGAACTCTGGGAAAATTGGGAGAAGATAAAGCAACAGAGTATTTACGTAAAAATGGCTTTGAAGTTTTGGAAAGAAATTATTTAACTAAGTTTGGTGAAATTGATATTATTGCAGTCAAAGATAACATCCTGCGATTTGTTGAAGTAAAGCTTAAAAAAGGGGACGACTTTGGGACTCCGGAGGAAATGATTGGCAAAAATAAAATGTTCCAAGTAACTCGTATATCGCAATTTTATCTAATGGCAAAACCAGACATTGCTAAGAAATATGATCAGTATTCAATCGATGCGGTTTGTGTTGTGGTTGATGAAAACGAGGAAGTAGAAAGAATAAATTTATATGAAAATATCGGATTTTAAAATTCAGAAAAAAGACAAATATTATTTTCGTGGAAATTGGGATGATTCAATTTTCAAAAAATCAATTGCAGTTGTTGGTAGCCGGAGAATGACTCGATATGGAAAAGAAGTTACTGACAAATTTGTTTCAGAATTAGTAGCGAATGGCATTACAACAATTTCTGGTTTTATGTATGGAATTGACACCGAGGTTCATCAAAAAACAATTGATTATGGCGGGAGAACTGTAGCAGTTTTAGGGTGTGGTTTGGACGTAATTTATCCGCCAGAAAATGAGAAACTATATATTTCTATTTTGGAGAATAATGGCTTAATCATTAGCGAATATGAACCTTCGTCAAAGCCGCATTTGTGGAAATTTCCTCAAAGAAATAAGGTTGTTGCTGCTTTGGCGTCGATGGGGATTTTAGTAATTGAAGCAGGGGAGAATAGTGGATCGTTAATTACGGCAAAATTGGCTATCAAAATGAAGAAAAAAGTCTTTGTAGTTCCTGGGCCAATTACCTCAAATGTTTCTAAAGGAACGAATGATTTGATAAAAAGTGGCAAGGGGATTATGGTAACTTCGCCAAGTGATATTACAGGTCATAAATTAGAAATTGAGAATGATGATTTAAAACTTGATCTCTCGGGGATTGAAGAAAAAATTTATCACATCTTGGAAACTGAGGCCTTGAATACGGATGAAATTGCAGTTCAGATTAATGAGAATATTGTGGAAGTTGGAACTGCTTTATCCTTAATGAACATCAAAGGTTTAGTAACTGAATCAGGCGGGAAGTTTTATGTTAAAAATACTTAGAGCTCCTTTGACTGAAATTGGTGGATTAATTGGACGCAAATTTCTTAAAAACCAGGCGTGGGCTTTGGGATAAACTTTTATACAAGCTTCTTTTTCGTGTGCTTTTGTCATTGGTTTAACATCATAAAGTTCAACAATACAAAGTGCTTTGCCAAATGGCTCGATTTTAGGATTTTGTGAAGAACAAATTACCAAGTCGCCGCGGTATTTTGTTGACCATTTGCGGGTTTCAATAGTTTTCTTTCCGCTGGCAACTAAGTTCGCCCAAGGTTGCTTAAGAGAGATAGCTTTGTATAACATCCAGGATATTCTACTTCATATCCACCAAAAGATCTCTTGAAGTGGGTGAATCCAAGCCATGATTTATTAGGGAAGCGATCATCGTAAATTCCTTCGAAATCAAAAATTTTACAACCTTGACTTTTACCCCATAGTATTCCTTGGTAGAGGAGTGAGTATTGAGATAGGGAAGTGCGACCCTCAGAATTTGTAAATGCCTGCCAATAATATGCAATGTAGTGTGAACTTCGCGTGAAAATCACTCCGCCTATAATACTGCCAATTATATTGTGCGACGTTAGAAATATGGACTTTGTTTGTGGAAAACTTTTCTTTAAATTCAGAAGACTTTCAACACTTGGCACATAGCGCGAAAAATTAACAGATTTTTTCCATGCATTTTGGAATATTTCGATTTCTTTTGGAGAAGAATATTCTTTTGTAAAGATCTCACTTCCCCGCTTGATACTATACTTACAATTTTTTGTAAGATTTGCGTAAATTTGTTCCTTAGACTGAGTTAGGTCAATTTGGAGAGTTTTTGTTGGCAAGTAAGGCGAGTTGCTTAGTTTATAGTCATTAGTAATTAGCCATTGACCATTAGCCATTAACTTTGGCTCGATTATAATTTGAAAAGCTCTGTATCTTCTTGCAAGTTTTTCTATTTGATTTAAGTCAACTTTTTCTGGCCTTTGAAGTTTTAAAATCGACCCAATTATCGGCAATTTTTTTATGAAATAATTTGTATTTTTAATTCTTTCTACAATCCAACCTTGAGATTTTAAATAACTGGCATATTGAGGGCTTTGTCGAATATCTGTCATTTAAAATCTCGCTTTAGATAATCCAAACTTTGCAAAAGTTTTCAAGGTGATCCAGCGAAGTTTTTCAGCAAATTTATAAATTTCATAGAGAGGTTTATTTATCACCAAATCCCAAGTTCCCAAAAATTCAATTACTTTTGGATTATAGCCTTCTTTAAATTTTGTAAAACCTTTACCCTCTTCTCTCCCCCAAAGATCAAATGTAGTAAGCCCTAATTTCTTACCAAACTTAATTGCCTCCCACATCATTAAATTATTTGCCATTACATTTTTGTGTTGTTCGGTTGAAGCGCCATATGGATAATACAAAAAGTTTTTCCAGACAAATAAAATCCAGGTTGTTATAATCTCGCCATTGTAGGTAGCTGTCATAAGGTGGGCGATTGGTGAACGGTGAACAGTCAACGGTGAACTGTGAAGATGTTTCCACATTAATCGGTGGTATTTTTCTGTGTGGGCAAAAAAACCTTGACGGGTTACAGTTTCTTTTGTTAGTTGTAAATATTTTTCAAAAGCTTCAGGAGAATTATCTTCCTTTACAGTTACACCGTTTTTAATCGCCAGTCGAATATTATATCTAGTTTTGCTGGAAAAACTTTTTAGAATATCCTGCTCTGCAGGACGTAAATCAATCCAAAAAGTTGTTGGTGTAAATAAAGTTTTTCCGGGAACTGCGCCGTTTTCTTTCAATAAATTCCGTAGTTTCCGTCCAATTTCAAAAGTTAAACTTTGATTTGGTAAGCCAACTACAACATTCGGTTCGAGTTTTATAAAAATTAATTTGTTTTCTTTTCCGATCTTTTTCAAATCAATTAACATTTCTTTGGTTGGAGTCGGACCTTTCTCAAAAATGCCGATTTTGTAATTTAGAAATGGAATTTTATGAAGAGTAATAATTCCAAATTCAGTTTCCAAAACCTCGTTTCCCCATGCTCGTCTGAACTCCGCCCAGAAAGAAGTTTGAAGTGGGTGTGTGGCAAGTTTGTCTAGGTTATTCATCTAATAAGTATTATACTTTAACTTATGAAAATAAATCCTATTAAACCTCAAATAAAATTTAGTGATCTTGAAAAAATCGATGTTCGAGTTGGAACAATTGAAAAAGTTGAAGATGTCGAAAAGTCTGACAAGTTAGTTAGACTTGTTGTGAATTTTGGAGATCACACAAGGAAGATTTTAGTTGGTATGAAAAAAGAAAGAGAAAATCCTAGGGAAATTGAAGGAAAACAAGCTCTTTTTGTTGTTAACTTAGAACCTAGAGAAATGATGGGTGAAATGTCTGAAGGAATGCTTTTCGATATTGGATATGCAAATGAAGTAATTCCAGTTCTTGCTGAACCCGAAAAAGAAGTTCCGAATGGTGTAAATGCTGGTTAATCCCCCCCCAAATACTTTTCCAAAATATCATCAAAAGTACCTTTAATATCATCCACAGAATCTAACTTAAAATCATCTTTTGGTGCATATGCTCCACCACCAATATTCTCCAATAAATTTTCAGGAATATCACTCAAAAATCTTGATGGAGCATTTGATAGTCTTTCACCGAAATACAAACGGGAGTTGGCATAGGTTAAATATAAAATTTCTTTAG
>DATJGY010000020.1:0-8995 GCA_035494495.1 Alphaproteobacteria bacterium | reverse complement strand
AGAGATTTTTTCAACTTCTTCCAATAATGGACGTTTCTTTTCACCACCCATTTTTAAATTCTCAATCAAATCTAAATTTGGAGCATCGAAATGATCTTCAATTGTTCTTTTGTGATAGCCAGTAACTATAAAAATATCTTTAATTCCAGCTTCAACTAATTCTTCAACAATATATTGAATAATAGGCTTATCCACAATTGGCAACATTTCTTTGGGCATGGCTTTGGTTTGAGGAAGAAAACGCGTACCAAAACCAGCGGCTGGAATTACTGCTTTAGTTATTTTTTTCATTTAGCGTAAAATCAAAGTAAAAAGAATTACTAGGCCTAAAACTGCTACTGCAATATACTCTAAAACTGTTTCTATATGCAAGTCTTTGTGGTGAATATGATGGATAATACCCCAAAAAACATATGCAACAGCGGTAGCGGCGGCTACTGCAAACTGAAAATGTTTATCGTATGAAAAGATTATGAGTCCGGCAAATCCAGCCATTAAAATTCCAAAAAGAAGCATAAAATGTGGCACGTGTCTGGTCATATAATTTGTCCTGCTTTAAGTATTAGTATAACTGCTAAAATCATGCCAAGGAAAGCCAAATGAGCGATTGTGCGGCCACCAATGCGTGAGATTCTTTTTCGTCTAATAATTATTAAGTCAATCGAGAGCACTAGAAGTAAAATTCCTACAATTCCAAGTGATAAACTTTTGGTTGAAGCAAATGGCGAAACCCGAACAGTCGAAGCTACTTCTAAATTTTGATTAACTGTTTGACTAACTACAGGCGTTGGAGAAGGAATTAACGACGGTTTTGGCTTTGGAGCTAAAGTAGCTGTAACTGCAACTTCTTTAGCTTTGGCAATTGGAATTGCAGCCTGGCCTGTAAGTGGTGTGCCAAAAAATTGCACAACAATAGTCGTATCAGCCCCACTTAAATTCCCGTTTACAACTCCAATGCCAATTTCTCTATAATTTGGATTCAAAATATTTTCTCTATGAGTTGGTGAGTTCATCCAGGCAGTTACGGTTGATGAGGAATCTGAAAAATCACGTGCTAAATTTTCTCCGGCATATCTATATTTATAGCCAAAAGATGAAAAAAAACTCCAAGGGGAAGTCCCGTCAGGAGCAAAATGTGCCCAATAATCTCTAGCAAACATGTCATTTCCTTTGGCAATGGCAGCATTAGAAAGAGTGGAATTTTCAGAAAGTGGAAGCAAACCGTTTTCTACTCGTTTTTGATTAGTTAGCCTGATTACTTCACTTGGGGAAATATTTGAAGCATAGCCTAAAACTTTTGGAAAATTAGTTCCTGTAAAATTCAAAACCATCTGAAATCCAATAAGAAATATTGCAATCATTCCAAGACTACTGGAATGTAAAATTTTTGCTTTGTGATTGTTGGACTCGTGAGGCAAAAAAAGATGCCGTAAAAACTTTAAAATTTGCATTAGTTTATATTAGCCTGAAGAGGAGGGAGATTCAAGGAGATTAGTTTGTGAATTTGAAGGTGGAGAGAATTTTGTTGTAAACATCCAAATTGGAATCATAAGAACTATTTAGAACTACATTGATAACATTATTACCATTCTGAAAAAACGTGACGATATATTTTTCATCTTTTAATACATAATCTGTATGTGTTTTATCTTGCACCTGATGGATACCAACTACTTCAATACCTTGTTTACCATTTATTGTAATGGTGTTTCTTTTAGGTTCTCCTACCGAAGCCATTATTATTGGATCTCCAGATATTGCATTATCGATGTTAGTATTTTTTACTAAGTAAACTAAGACGTAATCGTCAGTTGTTTGTAAATTTCTTACATACATAGGTAAAACAGAACCTTCAGCAATTGAGCCTGGGTTCCAATCTTTGGGATATTTGAAACTAATACCATCTTTTGCATCATTAAAAACTTTCCAATCTGACATATCAGTATTTGAGACTGGAGCTTTTGGATAATAGTTTTTGTATACGAAGTATCCGACAACTCCCAAGATTATTATTGCTAAAATTATTAAGGGAAATGTCAAAGTCTTTTTCTTTATTGCCATATTTTATTCTACACCATACCCATTAGAGTGTGCCGAGTGCCATTTGTAGGCACTTTCTACAATTTCTTTCAATCCATATTTTGGCTGCCAGTTTAAGTCTTTTTTAATTTTCTCATTTGATGCAAAAAGAGCATTCGCATCTCCCTCGCGCCGTGGTGCAACTTTAACATTAACTTTTTTGCCCGTTATTTCTTCAATCATTTGAATAACTTGTTTATTAGAATAGCCCTCACCAACTGCGACGTTGTAAACATTACTTGGGGAACCATTAATCAAAGCTTCCAAAGCCAAAGAATGTGCTAAACATAAATCCAAGACATGGATATAATCGCGGACACAAGTTCCATCAATAGTTTCATAATCATCGCCAAAAAGTGTAAATTCTTCATTTTTTAAAACAGAATTAATAACATTGGGAATTAAGTGACTCTCGGCAGGATGCGCCTCCCCAATCGATCCATCAAGAGCAGCACCAGCGGCATTAAAATATCTTAAAGCCATAAATTTAATGCCGTAAGCCGTATCATAATCTTCCAAAATTCTCTCTAAAATGTATTTTGTTTCACCGTAAGGATTCACAGGATTTTTTTGATCTTCTTCTTGAATTGGAACTCTCTCCGGATTGCCGTAAACTCCAGCGGTTGAAGAAAGAATAATATTGGAAGTTTTACTGTTTTTCATTGCGTCCAATAAATTTAAAAAGCCAACTACATTATTTTCATAATATTTTGCCGGATCGCGATAAGACTCACCCATTTGGATATAGGACGCCATGTGAATTACCCCATCAAATTTTTCCGCCTCAAGTAAATTTTGTACTTTGTCTTTTTCAGTTAACAAATCAATTTTTTCCAAACGAAAATCTTTTACCGCTTCTAAATGACCTTGGGATAAATTATCCAAAATTACAACTTCAAAACCTTTTGACTGAAGCTCACGAACCATGAAACTTCCAATATAACCAGCCCCACCTGTTACAAGTATTTTTTTATTCATATAAGTTTATAACCTAAAAATCCTAAGCCAAAGGCTCCAACCCCATCAATAAAAACGTCTCTAATTCTCGATTCTCTTCCTTGAGTAAACATTTGATGAAATTCATCGGTTGCGCCATAAAAAGTTGATAAAATTATTGCCCAAATTAAAGCTTTCTTTTTATTTACACCATTTCCAATTAAACCTCGGTAAATTAAAACTGCCAAAACACCAAATAGTAAAAAATGACCAGTTTTTTTAACTGCGAAATCTTGCCAATATACATTTGATACTGAAGGCACCGTTCCTGCTGAAAAATGAAAAATGAGAGCCATCCACAAAACCACTGGCAGCCAAAGATTAAATTGTTGGAGAATTTTTCTTGGCATGTTTAATAGTATAAATGATTGAAACACAAATGAGTACTACTCCCGCTCCAATTAACACAAATGCAAAAATTGGAGGTTTACTGGTATTGACAGATTTTTCTTCCAAAATTGGTTCTTCAGTAGCTGTTGGATCTGGTTCAAATGTTGCCGCACTTAAAACTTCAGGAGTTGGTGAATCTGTAGGAGTGGAAGATATTGTTGGTTTTGGAGTCGGGGTTTTTGTGGGGGTCGGGACGGGAGTTGATGTTGGTGTTTTAGTTGGCGTTGGTGTGGGGGTGGAAGTTGGATTTGGTGTAGAAGTAGGTGTTGCTGTTGGAGTAGGGGTTGGTAAAGTATAAGTAAATTGAATATCAACTGGTGTTTGTGTGTCGTTAGAAGAAACACTCCCAGAACTCGTATATCTTCGTATTTTTAACTTGTAAGCTCCAGGGCCTGTGTAGTCATTTATGCTGGGATTTCCTAGTTGTGCAGAAATAGTAGCCGATGCTGAGGCATTTTGAATTTGAATCGGAAAATAGGATTTTCCATCTGAACCGTTATACCAATCACTTCCATTGTAGGTTTCCCCAAAATAATTACTTGTTCCTTCTTTGTATAAATCTACTCTTAAATAATTTGTCGCATTTGTGGCGCCAGTTACTGAAACTTCAACCTGGAATGGATCAGTTGATGAAACTGTAGACGGAAAACTGTTAATCGTTACCGTTACAGCAGCAACTGTTGAAGGAAAAATAAATAAAAATAAAACAGAAAAAACAAGAATAATCAGTTTGTGTCGCATTCCAAATTAATTAACACTTATTTTATCAACTCTAACGATATTAGAAAAGGTATATTTGTCAGTCAAATGCCGGCTTCCCCCATTTTCCAAAAACGGATCATTCATAATGTAGCCCCCTCCATCTTTACCTTTAATTACAATAAAATGCTGAGGATAACTAAAACTACCATACAAACCAACAATAACTGGTCGGCCCGCATTGATTTCATTATCAATTGTACTTTCTGAAACAGAAGCTGGAGTTCTTGTTACTACTATTCCTAAACCACTCCAAGATTGGTACATATACGCCGTCCCCGGAACAAATGGAAAACTATTGCCAGCAATATCAGATGGTTTAATATTTTTTCCGTAATGGCTAGCAACCATAGCAACCGAGCTAACCAAACATCCAGCATCCGCCATTGAAACCCCCGAAGAGCCCATGCCCATATTTCCCCACTGACTATCCCGCTGATTATAATAACAGCCCCAGCTGTCACACTTTGTTTGATTTGAAAGTATCGAAGATCCTCCATGACTTGTTACGAAGTTTTTGAAAGCCGAAAGTTGAGCTTTGGCTTGAGCAAGTAAAGATTGATATTTTGATTCGTCATTTTTGGTTGCACTTAGTAAACTATTTTTTGCAATTTTTTGAGAACTCAAATTACTTTTTTGCTTTTGCAATTCTTTTTGTAAATCTTCTTGGCTTTGTTTTTGGTTTTTATAAAGAGTTTGAGTGTCTTCCAGCTTAAGAAGCAAACTTATATCTTCTTCTTGAATTTTTTGCAGATAATGAAACCTGGAAACTGCATCTGAAATATCGTTTGCACTTAAAATAAAAGAGAAATTATTTTCAAATTTGGAAAGTTTGTAAGTTTCAACTGCTCGGGAAGAAAAAGCTTTGTTTAAGTCAGCAAGAGAAACTTCGAGTTGATCAATTCTACCACCAAGCATGTTAATTTTATCTTCAGTGTCTGTAATTTTCAAAGTTGTTAGCTTAATCTGAGCATCAAATTGGGCAACTTGGTTTTTTAAGGTATTAGCCTGGCCTTGAAGTTTAGTTATTTGGTCTGAATATTGCTTAATTAAATCGCTACACTCCTGCTCAGTACTGCAAGCTTGAACTTGAGTAGCTGCAATTAAACATAAAAATATTGCTAAGCATAATTTTTTCATCTTGCACTTTTAACTCTTGAAACTGCAAGCAAACTTCCTGCCAAGGCCAAAATAAAACCAATAACAAATTCAATTCCTAAAATCGCACCAAACAGAGTTAAAATTCCCATCGAATCGCGCGGCAAAACTGGAATATCACCAAAATACCCAACAGCTGAGGGAGCCAAATAAAGAATTGAAATAAAAGCAATAACCCAGCCCAAGACTACTCCAAAAAGAGCATATAACAAGGCTTCAATAATTATCGGGCTTCGAATAAAGCCTTTGGTTGCGCCAATTAAATCCAAAATCTCAACTTCCTCGCGGCGAGTTGTAATCCGCATACTAATTATTATCAATAAAACTATAAACGAGGTTAAACCCAGCATACCAACAAATACGGCACCACCGATTCTTATGTAAGTTGTAATTGTACGGAGTCTACCAACAACATCTTTAATTTTTGTTTCCTCGCCAATTGAAGCTGTAAAGCCAACTTTATCAACAATTTTTTCAAGTTTAACCTCATCAATTACAGCTTGAGCAAAGCTTAGATCAGAAAGGGAAAATTCTAAAGAAGACGGGAAAATAGAAGGGCTAACTAACTCTCCCAATTTGGGATTATTAATTGTAGATTTTTTGTAAATCGATAGCGCTTCGGGTTTGCCCACATACTTTACTTCTTTGATTCTTGTATCACTTTCAAGTTTGTGCTGGAGCTGGGCTACAGCATCTTGAGTTGCGTCATCTTTCAAAAAAGCAATTACCTGAGGACGGGTTTCAAAATAAGAAATTAATTTAGAAGACGAGTAAACCAAAACTGAAACCAAAGTGGCAACAAAAAACGTTAGAGCCAACACAAATGTTGCGGCCATTGCTTGAAACGGCGAGCGCCTGAGATAACCAAAAGCGGTTTTTACATGTATATTCATTTTTCAGTAATTTTGCCACTTACAATATTAATTACCCGTTTTTTATGTTTTTTAATAATATCCAAATTGTGAGTTGCCATAACTACAGTTTTTCCTTCCTCGTGAATTTTTTCAAACAATTTCATTATAGAGTCCGAGGTCTCCCAATCCAAATTTCCAGTAGGTTCATCGGCCAAAAGTAGTTTAGGGTTAACCGCCAAGGCCCGGGCTAGAGAGAGTCTTTGAATTTCCCCTCCCGAAAGTTGAGAAGGAAATAAATTATTTTTTTTGGCTAAACCAACAAGTTTTAAGACATGAATAACTCTCTCATCCCACTGATTTTCTGGAAGGCCAATCACAGCCAAGGCAACTTCAACATTTTCTTGAATAGTTCTCTCGGACAAAACTTTAAAATCTTGAAATACTGTGCCTATTTGTTGTCTGAAAAAAGGAATGTCATTTTTTTTGAGAGTTGCAATGTCAACATCATCAACCATCACAGTTCCAGAATCGGGCACAATTTCGCCCAAAATTAATTTCAATAATGTGGTTTTTCCAGCTCCTGAAGGCCCAGTTATAAACACGAATTCGCCTTTTTCAATTTCAAAAGAGATGTTGTCGAGGGCTGCGGAGCTTCCAAACTTTTTAGTTACGTTTTTGAATTTGATCACACCTAACCTTATCAAATGAAAAGAGAAAATGCTAGTTGTAAGCTAATTAAACTTAAAACTACCTAAAATCTTGTCCACTATTAAACCGTATTCACCAATCGGTAACTCGTAAACATAGCTGTCTATCCACAAAGTATCGGATTTTTGACCATCAATATTTAGAAGGTATGTATCTCTTCTAACTTTTTCTCCATTCATATTCAAAAAATCATATAATTGATATGTAAATTTTCCACCAATATTGATCAAAGTAACCATTTTCTTTGTTCCGTCCGAACCTTGTTTCAAGGAAACAAATTTATCCAAATCTTTAATTGAAGAATCCACTCTAATAACCATAAATCGATTTCCATCAGGAAGGACTAGTTTAATTTGATCTCCAGAATCAATAATTTTATATTCTTTAGGATACATAAAACTATATTGTTTTTCTTTGTGTAATGTCCATCCTTCATACAAATCTCCCCCATCAAATCTTATGCTACTTAATATTGAGTTATACAAATCTTTACATCTATCGTTGTTCACTCCAATTAAAGGAAAATTCTTACAACTAAGCTGAAAATTATAAATTGTATATTGAGATCCAGCTTTAATGAGAGACGCGCAACCAATTCCAGTTGTTGGTTCCAGTCCGTTACTATCTACACAAACACTAGACATAAAAACCTTTCCACAATCTGTCTGGGAACATTCTTTGTCGGTTAAGCTTCCTTTTTTATTTTGTGAGCATAATGGAGTTGAATATACGCACGTTTTAATTCCATTAATCATAGAATATTCACATTCCTTTCCTGGATTGCTACAGCGATAAAATTGTTCACCATACCCAATTTGGTTTTTAATTATCTTAAATTCAAATAAGCCAAATAAATCTCGAAGTGAATCATTTTGTTTAATCACTAAATATTTTGGATAATTAAAACTTAAATTTCCTTCCTGATAAAAATCAGACGAAGAGTTATTAAAATATCTAAATCCTAAAACTAAAAACAGAAACAACACAACAAAAAAGACTGTAATTAATTTTAATGATTTGGATATCTTGATTTTATAATGCATGATACGAAAATACAGATCTCGGAAGCACTACTCAGTTACTAACTTTAATTTTAGCTACGTCCATCAGCCAACCAGCTTTTTTGGAGCTTAAAGTTTCTCCCCAGATCTCAACTTTTTTACCAACAAAACTTTGAAGATCAACCACACTTGAGGTTAAATACACCGTTTGGCTTGGGCCACCGTCGCGCTCAAGATGATGTGTTCCTTCGTTAGAAACGCCGCCTTCCTGCAAAATTCCAATTGCGGTTCCATATTTTACATTTGGATCAAGAAGTCCTGCTTCAGTGGAAGTTGATTTTGCTCCTGGAGCAACAGAACTAGAACCAGTTCCCATCACATTTTTTGAAATTACCCAAGCTGAAGCTACACCAACAATTACAACCAAAAACCCTCCTGCGATATACGGCCAGATTTTTTTGATATCCATAACAAGTTCAATATAACACTAACAAAACCAAAAAGGCAAATGGAATTTTTATTTACTTTCTTTATATTTTTCTGGAAACCACTCTAAATAACCTTGCTTTACCAATTTAGAATACAAATCGTTCACTTTCACAAATTCTGGTGTGGGAATATTTTCAGATTTCAAATATTTTTGCAGTTCATCTTGGTCAACAAATCCTTTTTCAATTTTTGTTTCAGGAGTAATTACAAACCACAATTCTTTTACTCGATTACCAGCATATAAAGTATTAGGCGAATGAGTAACGATGTATTTCTGGTTAATTACTGCAATATCTTCAATGTTATTTATGGAAGTTTGGTATCTTACTGAATTTGTAAAAAGCTCTATACTCCAAGTATTTTTATCAATACTGGTTGCTTGATATGGTTTTATTAATGCTATTCTTCGATAATCTAGGCCTCCCATAGATGTAAAAAATGACTTATCATCAGGAGAAAGATTTGATGAGCTGGTAGCATTATCTAAAAATTGAACGACAAATTTGAGGCCAATAAAGCCAGATATAAGTAAAATTAAAAACAAAGAAATGAAAATTGTCA
>DATJGY010000019.1:0-10977 GCA_035494495.1 Alphaproteobacteria bacterium | reverse complement strand
TCATCGGTAGACCGCCGCGTTCGGGTCGCGGAGGCAGACGGTTCAATTCCGTCCACTCCGACATAAAAATTAGCCCTCGTAGCTCAACGGATAGAGCAGACCCGTCCTAAGGGTAAGATGGAGGTTCAATTCCCTCCGAGGGCACAGATTATTTCACAGTCAAAGTATACAAATTAGGAATAGAGGAGGCGCTGCCTAAATTTGTCAAAATCAAAATTTTTGTAGCGTTAGTAAATGGAAAAGCATTAGGCGCCATATAACTTCCAGAATATATAATTTGTCTGTTTGTTCCATCATAATCCATAATTACAACTTGACCTTCTTGAGCTAACAGTAGATGTCGACTATCTGGCATCCATCGCAAAGCTAGATTTGGTGGACTGTCAACGGTGAACTGTGAACTGTTGACCAGAAAGTTTCTATCTTCTTTAATATCGTAAACATATGTTTGATTAGCTTGGATATTTCTCTCCTGTCTTTGGGTTGAGGCCCCCGGAAGTTGTTTAATTAAATTATCTGGCAAATTTGCTGAGGCACTAGATGTATACATAACCATATTTTCATCAGGGGAGAAAGTAAAATTTTTAGACTTTCTGACTAATATATCGGTTAGCTCTGGTGGCAAATTTCGAGTAAGACTAGCTTCTTTTGCTTTCTTTATCGTTGCCCATTCCTCTTGTGTGGCACTAACCTGTGGGGCAATATTTACTCGCTGAGATTGAGGAGTAAATGATCCCGAATCAAGCAGAAATATACTGTCTGAAATAGTTAGTAATATTTGTCTGCCATCGGGAGAGAAGACATAACTAGCATTAGTCAAATCACCATCTGTAATCTTTTTAGGTTCATTGGTAAATCCTAATGGAAAATTAAAAGTATCAAGCGTCCAGAGGCCAGTTTTATCAACTATAAAAGCTATTTTTGTACCGTCTTTGGATGTTACCGGATTTCTAGCTCCAAAAAATGTTGTAGGGGAAAGAGAGGGAACAACTTTAAATAGGGAAATTGTGGCTGTGGTTACAATTTCTTTTTCAATCACCATGCGTTTGCTCCAGGTGAAAAAACCATCTTTTTTGACATCTATATCATAGGTTCCAGGGGAGAGGGAAACAGTTGCATTTGTGGCAGTTTTTAAATCGCCATTAATATAAACCGAAGCTCCGTCAGGCTCAGATTTAATTACCAAAATGCCATTAGGCTCAAACTTAAATGTTTTAATATTCAGCCTGTAGCCTCGGGCATAATACGAAGCAAAAACACCAAACAGCCCAACAATTATTAAAGTCGACAAAAAAGCTAGTACTCTTAACTTGGCCATATAGCTATTATACCTGTTATAAGCAAAGCTTGCGATGTTATAATCCAATTAATCATGTTGCGTAAAAATATTGCTATCGATTTAGGAACTGCCAACACACTTGTTTGGGTGGCGGGGGAGGGTTTGATCGTAAATGAGCCTACGGTTGTGGCTATTTCCTCTGAAGATAATAAAGTTGTAGCCGTGGGCGAGGAAGCCAAAAAAATGCTTGGCCGAACCCCCGAGGCTTTAATTGCCAGCCGCCCCATGCGCGATGGTGTAATTGCCGATTACCAAGTAACCGAGGCAATGCTTAGGTATTTTATTGGCAAAGTTGTGGGTAGATTTACTTTTTTCAAGCCCGAGGTGATGGTTTGTGTGCCTGCGGGCTGTACCCAAGTTGAGCGCCGCGCAGCCTTGGATGCCACACTCTCTGCTGGCGCAGCTCATGCCTATTTGATTGACGAACCTCTAGCGGCAGCAATTGGAGCTCAGATTCCAGTTTCGGCTCCTTCTGGGCATATGATTGTTGATATTGGTGGCGGCTCAACTGAGGCTGCTGTAATTTCTTTGGGGGGAGTCGTGATTCATAAATCAGCGCGAGTTGCAGGGAACAAAATTGATGAAGCCATTGCGGCATTCTTAAAGAAAAAACATAATTTAATAATCGGCGATCAAACATCAGAAGAAATTAAATTGAAAATTGGCTCTGCCACACTTCTTGAAAAAGAGGAAAAATTGGAAATTTCAGGCCGAGACCTGGTTTTTGGTTTGCCTCGAACAGTAATTGTAACCTCAACCGAAATTACCGAGGCTATCCATCCAACACTTTTGCAAATCGTTGGCGCTGTTAAGGCAGTTTTGGAGGATACGCCGCCGGAGCTTGCGGCTGATATTATAGATAAGGGAATTGTAATGAGTGGGGGAACGTCTACGTTAAGAAACCTAGACAAACTAATGACAGAAGAAACCGGTGTTCCAGCTCATGTTGCTGATGAACCGCTTTTGTGTGTTGTAAGGGGGACTGGTTTGGTTTTAGAAAATATAGAACTTTGGAAAAGAAGTATAACTAGCAAGAGATAATACTATCGGGTGATATAGAAAGTATGTAGTGTACAGGGCTATGAGATAAGTTTGGGAAGTTATAACTTTGTAATTAACGGCTAATATCTAATGACTAACAACTCTCAGTTTTTATGTAAATAGTAATTATCTATTTAAAACGATTTTTTGTTTATTATTTGAGGATAAAGTTAAAAAAGTAAGTTTAAAAAACGAGTCAAAAATATGCACAGATTGTTAGTTTATTATAATCAGATATTTTTATAACATAACCTATAATATATTAAGAAAATTATATAATTTAGAATATTATTTTAATATTACTATAAGCTAACTATATATGCGGTAAAAGTGAGGCTAATAAATTTTTAGACAAAAATTATAAGATATAATTTATAAATCAATGGAAAAAAATAAAAAAAATGATTACAAAAAAGGGCTTGTTATCAAGCAAATCATGGGAATTAATGTTCTTAGCGCTTCAGCCGGTGATGTGCTAACAAGCATAGAACAAAATATAACTCATAGTAATAAATTTTATGTTGTGACACCTAATCCTGAGCTTGTCCTGAGCGCAGCGAAGGATCCTATTCTTAAAAAAGCTCTCAATTCTGCTGACTTTCCAGTTCCAGATGGAGTAGGGCTAAAACTTGCAATTCCAAATTTAAATATTATTAAAGGGAGAGAATTATTTTTAGAATTAATTAAACTTGCGCAAAAAAATAATTGGAAAGTTTTTCTGCTTGGTGGATTAGATAATGAGTCCGAAATAGTAGCCAAGAAATTTGGATTTGAATTTGCAGGAGGAGCAAAAATTACTTCTAATCTATCTAAAGATTTGGTTAACAGAATTAACAAATTTAAACCCGATTTGTTGTTTGTTGCTTTTGGCAATCCAAAACAAGAGATATTTATATATGAAAATATTAACAAATTAAATGTTAAAGGTATGATGGCTGTTGGTGGAACTTTCCGTTATATTGCAGGGCTTTCGAAATTACCCCCAAAATGGATGGAAAAAATTGGTCTGGAATGGCTTTGGAGGTTAATTACTGAGCCGTTTCGCTTCAAACGGATTTGGAATGCAGTGGTTGTGTTTCCGCTGCAACTTTTTTGGTACAAACTAACCAATAGCTAATTTTATTTTGCCTTGGGCATATTGACTTATGAGAAGGTTTAACAAAGTCTGGTAGGGAATACCTTCTTTTTTGGCCTTTTCTTTAACAGAAGAAAGAATGTTGTTTTCTACTCTTATAGTCATGCTTTTACGTCTTGCTATATGATTTCTTGCCGCTTCTTGTAATTCCTTTTTATATTTTTCGAATTGTTTCTTTGGCATAGAAACAAATTTACCCTTATTGATAAATTCTTCTAGCTCCCTTTCGTAGTCGTCGGCTGGTGTGCTATAGCCTAAAAGTTTTGTGTTCATTTTAAATATTTTTTCTTTAGTTTTCTATTTGCATATATCGTTTTTAAGAATTTAACATTTCTCTTCCTGTCTATTACATATGGAACCATAAATATATAATTTCTGATCCTGAGAATAAAAATCCTTTGGTTTGGATATTTGGTTTTATTAAAATGATTGACATCTTCAACTATTTTTACCCCAGAATCAATAGCTTCAATCACTTCTTCGAACCCAATGCCTCTGTTTTCTAATAACCACCTATTTTTGTCAGGATCATAGCCAAAATTCATAATAATTATATTATACATGTATGTACTTTGTCAATACAGACTAGATAACATATGATATAATTTTAGCATGCTTGATGCTAAGCTTTCTCTCCCAAAAGGTACAAAAGTTCCTGATCATATTGCCATGATTCTTGATGGCAACAGGAGATGGGGGAGAAGTAAAGATTTATTAACACTGGAAGGCCATAGGAAAGGTTTTGAAACAGGAATGAAACTTGCAGAGGCGGCAAGAAATTGGGGTGTTCATACTTTTACTGTTTGGGGTTTTTCGACTGAAAATTGGGATCGTTCTCCTGAAGAAATTTCCTATCTAATGAAGCTTTATAAAAGTATGGCTTGGGAAGTTGAGAGACGTGCTAAAAAAGAACAAATACGCTTTGTACATCTGGGAAATAAAGATAATTTACCCAAAGACCTGGTTAAATGTTTTATTGATTTAGAAAATAAAACAAGGCATTACAAAAAACATATTTTTAATGCGGCTATAAATTATGGTGGACACGATGAAATTCTAAGAGCTACTCGAAAAGTAATTGAAGCGGGTGTTAAATCGGAAGATTTAGATGAAAAGACTTTTGCATCATATCTAGATACTGGGGATCAGCCTTATCCATATATTGATTTGTTTATTAGAACTTCAGGTGAACAAAGAACAAGTGGTTTTATGCCTTGGCAACTTAATTATGCGGAATATTATTGGGAACTTGATCATCTCCCTGACATGACTCCAGATAAATTAAAATTGGCCATTTTAGATTACTCCAGACGTAGAAGGAGATTCGGAGGTAATGATATTGAGGAGCATTTGAAGTTTAATCCAGAAGTTACTGCTAAATTCGAGCTTTTATGGTGGAGACTTAGAAAAATTCCTGAAGGTATGAAATTTAGAGAATATGCAATTAACCACTTGAAAGAACAATTTGGTCTGTCAAAACATTTGGCAGGTGAGGCTGCAAAATTATTTATTGAAAGTTTAATTCATGAGCAAGATGAAAAATTTGATAAGGCAATTTCCAAAATGAAAAAGTTTTACAGTTTAATTAAAGAAGAAGTTAAATTAGCTTTTGAGCCTAAAATTGCAGCTTCACTCGAGGTTCGCATGAGGCAAGAAAATGGCGAAGGAGAAGAAGCCACAAAAGAATATTTGGCAGAAGTTTATAGAATTTCACTCTTTCAAGCTGCAAAAGCTGCACGCTTAAGAGTAATGGCAGCAATTGAAAGAAATTTGGCAGAAAAAGGCGCCGGTGAACATCATTGGGCTCAAGCTGAAGATTATTTGCAGAAATATTACCAGGCCTTGAAGGAAAGAGTGGCATGAAACCCTTCACAAACAAAACCATCCTCAAAATTTTAGATTACTACAAAAATCTTTGGGCGCTTTCGTATACTTCTGCAATTGCACATTGGGATTTGGAAACTTATATGCCTTCACTTGGCTCCGCCGCTCGTGGAGAAGCCTTAGGAAGAATTTCTGTAATTAGGCAAAAAATGTTTTTGGACCCGGAATTTGTAAATTTAATTCATAAAGCATCCGCCCAAGGTGGACTTACGGATCAGGAAAAAGGTGTCGTTAGAATTTTACTCCGTTCACTAAAATATTATGAAAAATTGCCAGGTGATTTTATTGAAGATTTTGAAAAGTTAACCAATACTGCGACAGTTGTTTGGCGGGAAGCAAAATTAAAAAATAATTTTAAGCTTTTTCAACCATATTTAACTAAAATTTTTGATTACAATAGACAAGTAGCTGAGTACCTAGGATATAGAGAATCGCCATATGATGCACTTTTGGATCAGTATGAAGAACAATTAACTGCTAAAACCGTTGAACTGTTTTTTGACGAGATTAGAACCCCTTTAAAAGATTTGTTAACTAAAATTACAAATTCAAAAAATTATAAAAAAACGCATTTTGTGGAAAATGCCAAGTACGATCGACAGAAAATGGTTGAATTAAATCAAAAAGTATTAAAATATTTATGGCCCGAGATTAACCAAAACTTCCGCCTTGATGTTTCCAGTCATCCTTTTACAACTTCATTTAGTAATTCCGATACAAGAATTACAACTTGGTACCACGAGAAAGATTTTGCGAGAAGTTTGCTGGCTACAATTCATGAATTTGGCCATGCTCTTTACGATTTGCAAAGTGCAGATGAGCTTGAAATGACGCCAATTGCCGGTGGCTCCTCATTGGTAATTCACGAAAGTCAGAGTAGATTTTGGGAGAATTTTATTGGGCGAAGTAGGGAGTTTATTGAAAAGTTTTTACCAGACATACAAAAAACTGTTCACAGTTCACGGTTAACAGTTGACGACGTCTATTCTTATTTTAACAAGGTTTCTCCCGGTACCCTGAGAGTTGAAGCCGATGAAATTACATATCATTTTCATATCATGCTCAGGTTTGAAATTGAAAAAGGTATTATTGAAGGCAAATTAAAAGTTAAAGATTTGCCAGAAATATGGAACAGTAAAATGAAAGAATATTTGGGCATTGTTCCAAAGGGGGATTCGGATGGATCCCTCCAAGACATTCACTGGAGTGGGGGAAGTGTGGGCTATTTTCCAACATACTCATTAGGAACTTTTTTAGGTGCTCAATTTGAGCAGAAGATAGGTAAGAATGATCCAAAAACATGGCTTAAAAATCATGTTCATAAATTTGGTTCAACTTATACGCTTCAAGATTTATTGAAGAAAAATAAAATGAAATTTGATCCTCAGGTTAATTTAGAGTATCTGAAGAAGAAATATTAAATTTTGATTTTGGGGAAATTTTTTTAAAGCAATTTCTTCGAGAAACTTTTTCGCCTCATCTTTTTTACCTTGTTTGATCAATATTTTTGCATAATTTTCATAGGCGAGGTAATAATCTGAATTATCGATTGCTTTTTGGTAATAATTTTTAGCAGCTTCATAATTACCAATTGATTCTTCATACGCTCCCAAATTATTCCAATTTGTCCACCAAAAAGGCGCAAGAGCTACAGAATTTTGAAAGTGAACAGATGCATCTTTTATTTTTCCAATTCTGTAAAGCTCAACTCCTAAATTGTTTTCCAGGTTAAAGTCGTCTTTAATAATTTGCGTATCGTGAGAATACAACGTCATCCCATCTGCCCAATCAAAGCTTCTTACAAAAGTCCGAAAGCCAAGAATAGCTATAATAATCGCAGCAATAATTGGTAATTTTTGATTATTTTTTGGAATTAGAGATCCCAAACAGCCCAATAAACCAAACATTGGTAAGTAAAACCATCTTCCAGAAACCGTAACATCAAGCGGAAAAATTTGAAGATGGAAAATAAAAGATATCAAAAAGATTATCAAGAAAAATGTGTAAATTTTATTCTTCTTAAAAACAGGAACAAAAGCTAGCGTAAGTAACGCTATTAAAATTAATAATGGCAAAAAGAAATCACTAAAATTAATTTTTGTAATGTACCAATGTTGGTTTGGAACTAGATTGTAGGGGTAAATTACGTTTTGAATATAATAAAAAGCAATTTTGGGTAAGTTTACAAGGCGAATGACCAAGTTTTCTTGAGCTAAAGGCGCAAGAGTTACTTTTTCAAATCCGATTTTTGCAATTCCAAATCTTAAAAACGCGTAGATAAAAATTGTCAAAACAGAAACAACAATAACTTTTTTAATACGTTTTTTATCAAAAAGGAAACTATATAAAATACCAATAAAAACAAAGATAATTCCTGTCTCTTTGGATAATAATGAAAAAATTAAAAAGATGGGATTAAAAAGAGATAGCATGCCGAAGAAGAAAAATAAAACGTCTTGTAAATTGGCTGAGTAAAAAACCACTTCTGAATATAGTGGATGAACTAAAAAGATAAGAGATAAAATTAAAGAAATTGATTCTGTAAAAAATTTTTTAAAAAACAAAAATATTAATATAGCGCTTGAGATGTAGAGAATAAGAGAAGTTAAATGAAACGCAAATGGATTTGGGCCAAAAGTAGAGTAGAGAAGAGAAAAAGTAAAAGTCATTAAGGGTTTGTAATAATTACCCAAGAGGTGACCCGTGCCACCTGAATTAAAAGCTCCGCCTGTAAAGAATGATTTCCAATTGGCGAGGGAGTGAACGAGAGTGTTGTTAATTATCTGTTCTTCATCGTCCCAAACAAAGCTATTGTGAAGACTTAAAGCATAAACCAACAAGCCTACAACTACGATTAAGATTATGTGTTTAGTTACTTGTTTCACCTAAAATTATTAGAAGATCGATAGTTGTATCTGTTGGCTTTGTCTCTCCCTCAGGTAGACTTGCAACATCTGCATTTATTGCTTTAGCCATTTGAGCGGCTAATTCTCCCTTTTGGCCTGTTAAATCAATTACCAAGCTTTTGGAATAGTCATTCCTGGCTGCGTTTGTTCGTAATACAACATCTACATTACTTGCAATTTTAGCAATCTCATCAGCAAATTTTGTTGTTGCACCGGCTGTTTTTGTACCATTGTAAACTGCAATTTTGATTTTTTCTTGTGAACTTCCTAAATTAATAGGCCCGATGTCAATAATTTTATTAGTACTCGGCCTAAAAAGAATTGCTTTACCAGCTTTTGTATAAATTATAACTTTATCTCCATTCTCAGCCTTGGCAAAAAAGGCTTGATCTTTTAGTTTGTCTTTATCCAAAATTGTAGCAATCTGTGGATCTTCTCCTTGAGGTAAATCCATGAGTTTGGAAAGTTTTCCCAATGTCTCTTTCATTTCTTCTTGTTGTGCAGCTGTTGGATCTTTTAGAAGCTTTTGAGATTTTTGATATTGAGTGTAGAAATAATAAGTTCCTGCGGCTCCAATGGCAACTAGGGCAATGAGGATGATAGGGAGTATGAATTTAGATTTTGACTTAGGTGAGTTTCTATATTCTTCGTCCATTTTTGTCTGAGTTGACAGAGTTATTATTGGTTTTCAAATCTCCCTTGTCAAGGGGAGATGTCCCGCAGAGCGGGACAGAGGGGTTAGAAACTAACAACCCCTTCGGTCATGGCTATCGCCGGACCACCTCCCCTTGACAGGGAAGGCCAAGAAAATAATAGTTATTATATGATAAAAAAAGTTGTAGTTGAGGCGATTAACCCAGTTCACGGCAATATTAATTACATTAAAGACCTGACTCCAATGGCCAGAATCAATAGACGTAATCCAACCATTGCTGAAGAAATTATTTGGCATAAAGTTTTAAGATATAGAAAAACAGGATTTAAATTTACTCGGCAAAAACCTATAAATAGGTTCATATTAGATTTTTACTGTTCAGAATTAAATCTGGCCATTGAAATAGACGGTGACTCACACAACAAAAAGAAAGGAACCGATAAAATGCGTGATGAATTTTTGTATAAGATTGGAATTCAAACTATTAGATTTACCAATGAAGAAATTATGAATAACCTTAATCGTGTTCAGAAAGAGATTTTGGATGTTTGTTCCCGCCTCGCCCTGTCAAGGGGAGGTACTCGATTTTAATCGAGGGGTGGGGTTACTAACCCTTCCGTCCCACTTCGTGGTCCACCTCCCCTTGACAAGGGAGGTAGAGAACTAAGGTGTTGCAGTTGCCTCGCCGGCCGTAGCCTCTGGCGAAGGCTGGGGTGTAGCACTTGGTGACGTGGTTGGTTCAGGTGATGGGCTTGGTGAAGCCTCTGGCGAAGGCTGGACTGTCGGTGTAGGGCTAGGTACTAATTTCATCAAATTATCTACCTGATCTTTATTTAAACATGTTTCATTATCTTTTGTTCCCACACAAAGCTCTTCTGTGTGAAGTTTTTTGGTGAATATTTCTTCAGCAAATTTATCTATTCTAGCTATTAAATTTTGTAAATTTCTTTCCTGCTCCTGTATTGCTTTTGTAAGAACTGGTATGAATCCAATTGTATTAAGAGTTCGTAATCCATTGCTTTGCACAGTGACCAAGCCAGGAATTATTTGTTCTACATCTTGGGCAATAAAGCCTAAAGATTTGGTGTGATCGTCAGAATCAAAATTCCAATTGAAAGCTGACGGGTTTAATTTCATAACTTCAGCAAGACCATAATTAATTGTGTCAATATTTTTCTTTAGAGTCCTATCTGAAGTACAAGAGATGGTTCCGTCAGTGGCGAGGGAACAACCAGTACTGTTGGCGCTGTTAAAGCGAGCAATGACTCCGGTTCCGCTGGCTAGGACGTCTAGAGCGTAGGTGGGGGCAATGCCGATTCCAACATTACCTGAGTGGTCGATGGTAAATTTCGTTGTTCCAGAAGCTGAAGCCGTGAGAAGAGCCTGATCGCCAGTCTCGTTAAATATAGCCAACGCTTTACCAACCACAGCACCTGTGACGTGGAGCTTGGAAGTGGGAGCCGTTGTCCCAATTCCCACATTGCCAGCACTAGAAATACGCATTTTTTCTACAGTACCAATTCCAAAGATCATATTATTGGTGGCTCTGAAAGCGAAATCATTCGCTACTCCGCCCGACATAAATTCATCTGAATTACCAATGTAGCCTATGGTAGTGTTGTTATCAGCTATTTCAATTACCGGTGCATTACTATTCAGTTTTAGTAAATTAGTGGGATTCGTCGTTCCAATCCCTACATTCCCACTCCCCAAAATAGTCATTTTTTCAGTAGCGGCATTATCTGAAGTACCTGTTGAACCTGCTGTGGCTGTATAAAAATGGAGGGCTGAGGTGCCAGTACCGGTCGAGATACCTGATTTGATCGTTAAGTCTCCTCCTGCGAGATCGGCTGTACCAGCAATAGCACCGCCAGAAGTGATCGTTAAACCTTGTCCAGCGGTAGCAGCTGTAGTGTTTCGTTCCATCCAGATGGTTCGAGCAGCGGTACCATCGAGGGAAAGTATGTTGGTGGGGGAATTAGTACCAATACCAATCAGGCCAGTACTGCTGAAATAC
>DATJGY010000018.1:0-5591 GCA_035494495.1 Alphaproteobacteria bacterium | reverse complement strand
AAGTAGTTAAAGATTATCGTGGAATGACTATTTACAGTGCAATTGTAGGGCTAATATCAGGTACCATTTTATGGATACTAACTGGATTCCCAATTTTAGGTTTTGTAGATGGTGTTTTAGTAATTTTGACAGGAATACTTTCTATTTTTGGGGCAGCAATTTATTTTTCTGTCATACAAAAAGAACATGGTAGTAAAGTAATCTTTTTGTTTCAATTAACTCCAATTTTTGTCTTAATATTGGCAATTTTATTTTTGAATGAAGCAATTACAATACGTAAACTTTTAGGTTTTATTTTAATTCTTGTCCCTTCTCTTTTGATTTCATCTAACGAAGGTGGCAAATTAAAACTAGATTTAGGTAAAAATACTTTATTAATACTTGCCGTAGATCTTCTGGCAGCTATCAGTGCTGTTTTGTTTAAGTTTGTCGTTGACGTGGGAAGTTTCTCAAAAGTAGTTGCTTATGAAAGTTGGGGTTGGGCAATTGGAGGAGTTGTGTTGTTTGCTATTCCATCTGTTCGAAAGGTATTTATTGAAACAACTAGGAATTTAAAAAAGAAGGCTCTGATTCTTATTTTCACTAATGAATTTTTCTACATAGCGAGTAAACTTTTGCTTTTCTTAGCTATTTCTTTGGGGTCTGTGTATTTGGTAAATGTAATAACTGGTACACAAGTTTTGTTTGGTGTAATTTATGGAGTTATTCTTACTATTATTGCTCCAAAAATATTCAAAGAAGATGTTTCAAAATCTGGTTTATTGAAGAAAATTATCCTAGGGGGGGTAACAGTTATTGGATTAATTTTAATTTATTAAATGGCGGGTTGGATGTCTAAAGCCTCTTCAATATATTCAATTCTTTGTTCGTGGTTATTAATTTTACGATGAAGCCCAGACAAAATTGCCATTTCTTCACGATTAGCTTTCAATTCTCCTATTAATTTATCTTGCGAATCAAAAAACTCTTCTTTATTTGGTAAATGTTTAATATCCTCTTTTCTTACCAATGTTTCATCTTCGCTAAGTGCCATTTTAACTATCTCTTTTATATTTTCAAAATCACTCTTTGTTAATGCCATGTTCCTATTTAATATCGTGTAAATATTGTTGTCAATTGACAAGTTTTTAAATTTATAACATTATATTTGTATGGTTCCTGTAAATTATTTAGCCATCTTTGCAGCTACAATTCTCTCTGTTGTTTTGGGCTCTGTTTGGTACGGTCCGTTATTTGGAAAAACTTGGACTCGTCTCATGGGCTGGAGCAAATCTGACATGGAAAAGGGCGCTGCTGACAAAAATGCCATGATGAAGTCATATGGAATACAATTTGTAGGCTCGCTCATAATGATGTTTGTTTTAGCCCATACTTTAGTTTTTGCAAAAGCATATTTAGGAGAAAGTGGAATTTCAGCAGGGCTTCAAACCGGTTTTTGGAATTGGCTTGGATTTATTATGCCAGTAACTTTAACCAGTGTTCTTTGGGAAGGAAAATCTTGGAAACTTTGGGCAATCAATAATGGTTACAATCTAACTCTTCTGCTTACGGCCGGTGTACTCCTTTCTCTTTGGGTGTAAAAATATAATATAATAGTTTTATGCCTTGGAATGTATATTTCTTTCAAACATTGCGCGGGGAAAAGATCGTTAAAGAGTTTATAAAAAATCTTCAAGAAAAAACGATTGGGAAAATCTCACAACATATAGATTTATTAAAAACTCACGGCCCGTTTTTAGGAATGCCATATTCAAAGAAACTTACAAAAGAAATAAGCGAATTGAGAATCAGAGGAAAAGATGAAATTAGAATTTTGTATATGTTTTCAAAAAATGATATTTATTTACTTCATGCTTTCAAAAAACAAACACAGAAAACTCCAGTCAAAGAAATAAAACTAGCGGAAGATCGAAGAAAAATACTTGACAAGATATAACTTATACGTTATATTAACAATATGGAAGAATGGAATGAAGTTAAACAAGAATTACTTAAAAATAAAAAAGTATACAAGGAATATAAAAAGCTTGAACTAAAATATGCCGTAATATCTCAAATTGTCGGAGCTAGAGTTAATAAAGGTGTAACCCAAAAGGAACTGGCTGAAACTTTGGGAACCAAACAATCTGCAATTGCTAGGCTTGAATCTGGAAATTACAATCCAACTTTAGAATTTCTTCAAAAAACTGCTACAGCTTTAGGGAGAAAATTGGTTGTTAGCTTTGAATTATGAAGAAATATTTATTAGCTTTATTTTTTGTTCTTCTGTTAGCGTTTGGGCTTAGAATTTACCATTTGAATTTACTTCCAGTATTTGCAGATGAGGCAATTTATATTCGCTGGAGCCAGATTATGGCTTCTGAGGCCACTCTTCGTTTTCTTCCACTTTCTGATGGCAAACAACCGCTCTTTATGTGGATTTTGATGTTTTTTGTGAAAAAGTTTTCAGATCCACTTTTTGCTGGACGTTTAATCTCAGCTTTTGCAGGAATTGGCAGTATGATTGGACTTTTTTGTTTAACTTACTATATTTTCAAATCAAAATTGTCAGCTCTCATATCTTCAATTCTTTGGGCACTTTCGCCGTTATCTTTATTTTTTGATCGTATGGCTTTGGTTGATTCGCTTTTAACATGTTTTGGAATTTGGACATTGTTTTTAAGTTTAATAACTGCAGAAACTTTACGTTTAGATGTGGCGATGATTTTAGGGTTTGTTTTGGGATTGGCTTCACTCACTAAATCACCAGCTTTATTTTTTGCGGCGTTGATTCCTGTTGCTGTGATCTTACTTAAAGATCCAAAAAAAATATTTAAATGTTTTGGTCTTTTGGCGGCTGCTTACGTAATTGCTTTTGGTATGTACAACATTCAGCGCTTGGGACCGAATTTTAATTTATTAACTTCCAGAACTGCTGATTATGTTTTTCCATTGTCTAGAATACTAATTTATCCAACAGATCCGATTCGTTATAATTTACCAACTGCTTTTGGCTGGCTTATCCAAATGGCACCTTTTGGTCTTTTGTTATTGGCAATATTTGGAGTATGGAAAAATTTCAGGAATCATACAAAACAAGTTTTAATTTTGGGAATTTGGTTTGCAGCTCCTCTTTTGTTTGAATCAGAATTTACAAAAAGTTTTACATTGAGATATATTTTGTTTTTGGTTCCAGCTCTTTATGTTTTAGCTGCTTCAGCATTTGTTAAAAACTCAAAACTTGTTTGGGCAGCGTTAGTAATATTTGTGATTCAGGCTGTAATTTTTGATTTTTTCCTTTTAACTAACCCTGCAAAAGCTAATTTTCCTCAGCGCGAGCGCATGGGATATTTTCAAGAGTGGACGTCGGGAATTGGTATTAAAGAATCAGCCGATTACATCAGAAATGTTCACAATCAAAATCCTGAAAAGCAAATTATAGTAGGAACTGAAGGCTATTTTGGAACTCTTCCAGATGGTTTTGCAATGTATGTTCAGGACATCCCAAACATTGTAGTGGTAGGGGTTGGTTTGGGACTTAATAAAATTCCAGACTCTCTTGTTGCTTCCAAAAAAGCTGGAAATTTAACTTACCTGATTATTAATAAATCGCGACTAATAACTGATCCAGCAAAACTCAATCTTAAACTTATAAAACTTACACTTATAAAATCTTTTGTTAAAGAACCACGTATTCCAGGTACTATGGAATTTGAAGCCAGTGGTCCTCAAGACGAACTTTATCTTTTTGAAGTACAATAAACTCATGGATGAATCTGAACATTTAGAACCCACAGCTGAAATCTCTATAGAAACCGTGAAGGAGAGATCTGTACGGGGAATTGTGGTTCTAACTGGTCGGACATTTTTTTTGCAGGCAATTGCTCTTGTTTCTCAATTTTTTTTATTTGCCTATCTCGGAGGTTATGAATTTGGCGTATTTGCAATTGTATCTGCCATCATAAATTTTCTTGTTTATTTTTCCGATATTGGATTAGCTGCTGCTTTAATTCAAAAAAAAGAAACTCCAACCGAGACTGATTTAAGAACAACATTTTTTGTACAACAAGTTTTGATACTGTTAATAGTTGGTGTAATAGTAATTCTTACACCTTTTTTCAAACAGAAATATTCACTTGATTTTGATGGCCAGATTTTATTATACGCACTTTCATTTTCCTTGATCTTATCTTCTCTAAAAAGTATCCCATCAGTTTTGTTGGAAAGAAAACTTGAATTTGTAAAGTTGGTTTTTCCCCAAATTTTAGAACAAACTATTTATTATCTTGTCTTAGTATTTTGTGCGATGAAAGGTATGGGGGTTAAAAGTTTTACATTTGCAGTTTTAGCTCGTGGTGTAATTGGGGTAATTGCAATTTACATCCTTCAACCTTGGAGACCAGGAATAGCTTTGTCTTTTGGTACACTTAAAGATCTTTTTAAATTTGGTATTCCATATCAAATAAATACTTTTTTAGCTACATTTAAAGATGATGGTATAACAATAATTTTAGGTGGAATTTTAGGCCCGGTTGGAGTTGGAATTTTATCGTTTGCTCAAAAAATAGCACGGATTCCTCTTACGTTTTTCATGGATACGGTCACACGTGTAACTTTTCCAGCATTTTCTCGAATGCAAGATGCTCCAGATCATTTGGAAAGAAGTGTGACACGATCAATATTTTTCATTTGTTTATTGGTTTTTCCAAGCCTAGCTGGAGTTGTAGTTTTGGCGCCAATACTTGTTAATGTAATTCCACGATATAATCAATGGACTCCGGCCTTAATCCCCTTATTTTTCATTGCTATTAATTTTTTCTTTGCAGCAGCCACAACTCAGCTTACAAATGTCTTAAATGCTATCGGAAAAATAAAAATCACATTTTTCTTGATGATTATGTGGACGGTTTTATCATGGGCTTTTATCCCAGTTTTGGCTACAAAATTTGGAGTTATTGGAGCCTCGATTGGATATAGTTTAGTTGGGGCCTCTTCAATAATTGCAATTTTAATTGCCAAAAAATATGTTAATTTTTCGTTAATAAATTCAATGATCAAGCCTGCAATAGGTGCAATAGTTATGGGAACTACATTAGTTATAGTTAGAAGATTTTTACTCGTTAATATTAATTCGATGGTAGTTCTTACTGTTTTGGGTTCAATTATTTATGCCACTTCTATGCTTTCGATGATGGGACTTTCTTTAGTGACAGACATTAAAAGAAGCTTCAAAACAATGGTACAATAAGACGTGGCTAAAATTTCAGTAGTTATAAATACGATTAATGAAGAGCAAGCTCTGCCTCGGGCATTAGCCTCTGTTAGAAACCTTGCAGATGAAATTGTAGTTGTCGATATGGAGTCCATAGATAAAACTGTAGAAATTGCCAAGAAGCTGGGGGCAAAAGTTTTCACACATCAAAAAATTGGCTATGTCGAGCCAGCCCGCAATTTTGCGATTTCAAACACAGTAGGAGATTGGATTTTAATTTTGGACGCTGACGAGGAAGTTCAACCAAATTTAATTAAAAAATTTAAAGAAATAGTTAAAAATCCAAAAGCAGATTACTATCGAGTTCCCCGCAAAAATATAATTTTTGGTCGTTGGATAA
>DATJGY010000017.1:0-4070 GCA_035494495.1 Alphaproteobacteria bacterium | reverse complement strand
ACGTTGAATTTCATCAATTAGTTCACGAAAATCCGGAATTAGAAAACAAAGGTCGTGAATGGTTCAAGAGATTAGAAGAAGGGGATAAAACTGCCCGGGAAATTTGGCAGAAGTGTATTGATATTTCTCTAAAAGAATTTGACCGAATTTATAAATTGTTGGGAGTAAAAATAGATTTTGCTTTTGGTGAAAGCTACTACGAAGATATGATGAAAAAAATGCTTTCTGATTCTTCAATAAAAAAGCATTTATCTAAGGGTGAAGATGGAGCTTTGATAGTAGATTTAGCGTCAGTTGGAATTAAAACGCCATTAATATTTTTAAAGAGTGATGGAGCCACAATTTACGCAACTCGAGATTTGGCAACAATCAAATTTAGAGCTGAAAAATGGAATCCAGATATTATTATCTATGAGGTTGGGGCTGAACAAACTTTGCACTTTGAACAAGTCTTTGCTGCGGCAAAAATTTTGGGATTGGTTGATGAAAAAGTAGAACTTGTTCATACAAAACACGGTTTGTATTTGGCTCCTGATGGCAAAAAATTTAGTACTAGAAAAGGTAAAACCATAAAATTAGATGAAGTTTTGATAGAAGCAATTGAAAGAGCCCGAATTTTAATGGGAATATCAGGAAACCTTAGATCTCAATGGACTGGTGATGTAAAGGGTGTTGCGGAACGTCACGATGAGTTATCTTCTGGAAAACTTGAAAACGATATTCGCTCTGTTGGTATTGGAGCTATTAAATATTTTGATTTAATGCATTCGGTTCAAAGTAATGTTGTTTTTGATTGGGAAAAAATAATGAATATGGAAGGTAACTCTGGCCCATATTTGCAATATACTGTCGCCAGAGCAAACTCCGTTTTGCTCAAGGCGAAATTTCCAATTTCCAATTTCCAATTTCCAATAAATTTTCAAATTAATAATGAAGAAATGTTAGTTTTGAGAACGTTGAGTCAGTTCCCAGAGATGGTACAAGCCAGCGCGACCGCTTACTCACCAAATTTACTTTGTAATTATTTGTATGACTTAGCTTCGAAATATAACTCATTCTACAATAAGCATTCTATTTTAACCAACTCCGACCAGCTTGTGACTAACTTTAGACTAGCTTTAACTTCAGCCACTGGGCAAGTTTTAAAGAATGGACTTAAACTATTAGGAATTGACACCCCTGAGAAGATGTGATGAAGTTTAAAGCAGCATCATCTTTTTGTTAAATTCATCTCGTGCTTTTTCAATTGGCCTGATTATATCTTTTGCAATTTCAGTGTGAAGATTTACGTTGCCATTTAATTGTTTTTCAAGCTGGCGCTCGATATAGGAAACATCAGTATCTTTGAGCATTTCTTCCAATTCTATATCCTCAACTTTAATGCCCTTGGCATCAACTATAGCCTTAACAAGTTTCAAAATTTTTGTGATCTCACGCTCCGCCACAAGATTGACTTGCATATCAAGCTCTTCTCGCAAAGTTGAAATATAACTCTGCCTGTTTTGGCTCATAAGAACTATAATTGCCAAAAAAATTGCCTCCAGAGAAACTGCCATTGTTAAAAAAGTAAAAGGAAATGGATCAAAAACGGGGAAGTCTGGAATACCTCCAACATTCCCCAGAATCCAAATAATAAAAACCAATAAGTTAAATGTTAAAAAGGGAATACTACCAAATACTGCAGTTAAAAAATCAGCAATTTTAATTACCAAAGGGCGCTTTTTCATTTCTTTAGCCTCAAAACTTTTAATGTTCATACTTATTTTTTCAATAGTTTTTCTATGGTGTCTAGGCGGGAAAGTATAGTTTCAATTTCTTTTTCAGCTTTAAGACCAGTTTCGTATTCATGTTCAGCTCGAAGCTCGGCATGTTTACTTTGCAAATTTTGACTGACCAAGATTAAGGGTAAAAGTATAAGCTGTAGATAGCCTGAGGAAATATAGTGAATGAAAGGCAATGTAGATGGCAAAAAAAGTGGGATAGTTGTTAAGGCTACACAAGCATAAAAAAATGGCATTGTGCCTACAATTTTAGTTATAAAAAGAGCAATTTTATCACTGCCCGTAAGCCTACTTTTGTGTATTTCATTTGTATTTTTAATTATGGACATAATATATACTATCACTAATGAATTACAATTTGCATACCCTTTCAAATGGCATCAGAGTTTTGATTGTTCCCATGACTTCATTGGAATCTGTCACCACAACAGTTTGGGTAAAAACTGGAAGCAGAAATGAAGACAAAAATATAAATGGCATAAGTCACTTTTTGGAGCATATGGTTTTTAAGGGAAGTGAAAAGCGTCCTGGTGCAAAGCTAATTTCTGAAGCGGTTGACTCAATTGGTGGAGAATTTAATGCCGCAACAAATAAAGATTGGACAAATTTTTATATCAAATCCCGGCCTCAAAATTTAGAAGTCGCCATGGATGTTTTAAGCGATATGGTTTTACACCCAATTTTAGATAAAGAGGAAATTGAAAGAGAAAAGGGAACAATTGTCCAAGAGTTAAATATGTATGAGGATACGCCGATGATAAAAATTGGCGATGTATTTGAAGAGCTAATTTTTGACAAAAGTTCATTGGGGTGGGACGTTGGTGGAGTAGAAAAAACAGTTAGAAGTATCACTAAAAATGATTTCCTAAGATATAGAGACATACATTATTATCCAGAAAATATGTTGGTTAGTATTTCAGGAGGAGTAAGTGAGAAAACGGCTTTAGAACTTACCAAAAAATATTTTGGACATGTTGCATGTAAACCAAAGTTAAAATTTAAAGTTTCAGATTTTAAATCAGAACAAGTTAAATCTAAATTCAGACTTAAAACAAAGAAAAACGAACAAGCCCATTTTATTCTTGGATTTGTGGGAGATGGTAGAAATTACAAAAATAAGTACTCTCAAAGCGTCCTTTCTTCAATTTTAGGCGGGGGAATGAGCTCAAGATTATTTATCGAAGTTCGTGAGCGCCGAGGATTAGCTTACTCCGTTCGTAGTTTGATTGAAAGATATCAAGAAGTTGGCTATATTGGAGCTTATGCTGGAGTGGATCCTAAAAAAGTAAATGAGGCAATTGCTATAGTTTTAGAACAGCATTACAACATCGCAAATAAAACTTTACCGATTTCTAACGAGGAACTAGCAAAGTCCAAAGAATATCTAAAAGGCCATTTGGCCTTGGGCTTGGAAGACACTGGCGCAGTTGGCGAATTTTTTGCATTTCAAGAATTGTTTTCAGATACAGTTCGGACTCCTGAGGAAGTCTACCAAAAAATTGATGAAGTAACTTTGGATGATGTTTACTTTGAAGCCAAAAGGCTGTTTGTGCCGGAGAAATTAAACTTAGCAGTAATTGGGCCTTACAAAGATGAGTCGAAATTTAAGAAGTTATTAATTTAACAGCTTCATCAGTATCTTTATGTTCCAGTTTATCGTGTACTTCTTTGTCGTGTATTATCTTTCTAATTTGTTCCTTAGAAACTCCAGCTAGGAGCAACTCTTCAGCTAATTTTGCTTCTTTTTCAATGAAATCTATGCCGAATGGGATTTGCAAAAAATTATCCATCTCAAATATAGCTTCACTTGGGCCGGCCGATAAATGCAAAATATTATTATCAATCATAACTTTCTCAAAACCGTAATCTTTGGGATTGTGATGTAAAGTTCCGCGAATAGAATCGGGGAGTGCTTTGTCGGGAAAAGTTTCGCCCAACATCTCAATTCTAAGTTTGGCCCAAGGAGTATCGCTTGCTACCACCATCACACCCAAGTATCTGTCTGCTTCTGTGTAATGAGCCAATTGATGAGGATGGAAGCCGTCAATTACCACAGTGTCTTTATCTTGTATTTTCATAACACGGGCGTAAAATCCACTTTTGATTTTGGTTGATTTTGCCTCGAGCCAATAATTATCAAAGTCATAGGTTTTGTCAATTCCAGCAATCTCAAAAGCCTCGTGACCGCCTAAAATTTTGGTACTTTTGTCAGTTATTCCAAGGGCATTAAATACAGTTTCTTTTTCTTCAGGAGTTAAAATTTTTGAGGCGTTTTTGGAAAGAGTGTTA
>DATJGY010000016.1:0-5415 GCA_035494495.1 Alphaproteobacteria bacterium | reverse complement strand
ATAGATGTAGGATTGATTATAACAGGATTCAAGAAAACTCCCAACCATTTGTTTTCATGCTAAACTCACTACAGAATTTAATGAAAATAATTTCCTGCAACGTAAATGGAATTAGGTCTGCTTACAGAAAAGGTCTTCTCGATTTTATAAATACAGAAAAACCAGATATTTTTTGTCTTCAAGAAATAAAAGCTAACAAAGAAGATATTTCAGAAGAGCTTCTAAATATTAAAGGTTATTATTCATATTTCAATTCTGCGCAGAAAAAAGGTTACAGCGGCGTTGCAGTTTACACAAAAAGGGAGCCAGTTTCAATAAATACAAGTTTGAATCATGAGCGGTTTGATAAAGAAGGTAGGATTTTGGAATTAGAATATCACAATTTTGTTTTGATTAATTTTTATATTCCACATGGAGGCAGACAAAAGGAAAATCTTAGTTATAAATTGGAAGTATACAAAGAGATTTTTAGAAAAGTTGGCAAACTAAAAAATAAAAACATTATTTTGATAGGAGATTTTAACATCGCACATAATGAAATTGATTTATCCAGACCAAAAGAAAATAAAAATAATATTATGTTCACTTTAGAAGAAAGGAAACAAATAGGAAATCTTCTCGATTTAGATTTCTCAGATAGTTTTAGGCAACTTAATAATGAGTCTGGAAATTATACTTGGTGGCCGTATGCATTTAAAGCAAAAGAAAGAAACATGGGTTGGAGAATTGACTATCTTTTTGTTTCCAAAAACTTATCTAAAAAAATAAAAGGTGTAGAAATTTATTCCCAAATTAACTTTTCTGATCATTGTCCAATTGGATTGGAATTGGGAGTGGAGCTGTCCTAATCTTTCCAAGGAGGAAGTAGTTGGAAATAATTACCATCTGGATCGGCAAGAGTTGCAATAAAACCATCCATCTCACCCATTTTGTAAGGCTCGGCGATTACTTTTGCACCAAGCGCTTTAATTCTTTCAAATTCACCTTTGACGTCCTCAGTCTCAAAATTAAACATCATTCTTTCTGGATTTTTATTTTCCCCTTTTACTTTGTCGTGTGGGCCAAAATTAATAAACGCGCTTCCGACCAAAAAACCATAGTAGCCACCATCTGCCATGTCTGGCTCTTTTTGAAAAACTTTTTTGTAGAATTCATTTAGTTTTTCTGGGTGTTCCGAAAAAACCAAAATTGAATTGAAGTTAAGTGACATAGGATATTATAACACCTTTGTAAATTTTAAATACTCTTTACCCTCTTTTTCTATCTCCCCTTCGTTAGTAAAACCAGCTCGTACCAAAACTCCTTGTGAATTTTTATTATCCAAAACTGTTAAACCATACAAACTTTTATATCCTGCACTTTTTGCAATATTACAAAGCTCGATAACTGCATTAGTCATTAAGCCTTTTACCTCATTTGTCATCCAATATCCAATTTCTGCACTTTCTAAATTATTAGATTTGATATCCACTGCTCCTACAATTTTATTTTCTGGATTTCTAATTAAAAATACAAACCACTCGTTTTTGTCCCAACCTTCTTTTGCCCAATTAATAAACCACTTAGCACTTTCTAATGTGTACGGTTTACCTTCAAACTTTTCTTTAAATAAAACTTTGTAAATTAATTCTTCACTACAAATTTTTGCAATTATTTCTAAATCGCTTTCTGAAATGTCTTGGCTGGAATCAACAGACTGCAAACTGTAAATTTCTTTATCTGGAAATCTTTCTATTAGAACATTTACTGGAATTTTAAAATTCTTTTGCATAGATGAAGTATACCAAAATAAAATATGATAAGATCAGCTCTCATCGTTTTTAGATATTCTTCTCATCGCAATATCAAACAAAATCGCCGTTCTAAACAACTGAGAATGCAACGAAATGTTACCCTGATCATCTTCTTTAATTGCCCCTCGCTTCTTAAGGTCTTTTATACACCTGTAAACATTACTAACAGATCCACTCTGGTTTATTTCTTGTCGGGTTATAGGACCTTCGCTCTGTGCTAATACTGTGAGAAAGATATCTCTGTCAGTTTGTTTTTTTCGAAATGTGTACATCGTAGCAAATTCTTTTTCTTGTAGTTCAAGAGCTGTATCCATAATTACTTTATCCCAATCATCTATACCTATATATAAATCGGAATCTTCTTCAATAAGGTTGTGTCCTAAGATTTGTACTGAATGGGGATATCCACCAGCTACTTTTATATTATCTTGTAAAGACTTTTCATCCCACTTTACATTTACAGCTTCAAATCCCTTTTTAAGAATATCCACCGCTTCATCATCCGGCATTACACTCAGCCCTTTGAGATCAAACATTCTTCGGGCAGATGTGTCAACTGAGAAAAAATCATCAACATCATCTTTGTAACCTATTAATAAAAAGCTGACTTTCCCCAAATTCTCAAAATCTAGAGATGTAGTAATATTTCTAAAAATAGAGGCTGCTCTTGGAAGTTCTCCAAGATTATGCATCTCATCAATGATGATAAGTATTCCGTCTTTTTTATCAACAGTACTCTTATCTAGAACTTTTAATATATTTGAGAGTATCGAAACTGTTTGATCTTTTATTGTTATATCTCTGTTCTGTTGTGCCACAGAAGCATCGAATGCGATAGATCCTCCAAAGGCACCTATCTCAAACTTACCATTTTTAAGAAGATTTCCAACTCTTTCTCCTATCTTTATTATCAAACTTTGGTCCATATTATCAGTCAGTTTATTTACACTTGCTTGTAAAACACCACTAATATTTTGACCACTCTCAACCTGATAATAGGATGTAAGTAAATCTAAATTATGAAGTTTACTGTCTTTCGATGTAGCAACATAATTGACTAATTTTGCTAAGGCAGTTTTACCTATCCCTCTCTCGCCATAAACAAAGAAGCTTGAAGCCATTCCATTTTTTAGTTGAGTTAACTTTTTACAAATATCATCAATTTGTCTCATTCTTCCAGCAAATAGCGACGGTGTAACGACAGAGTTTGGATTAAATGGGTTCATCTGATGAAATTATACAATAATGTGTGTAAATCCTGTATTTTTTACAAAAAATGTGTATTTTGGTGACTTTTATCCAATAAAATACGTATTTTATTCATTATCTTCAACAAAGTACTGGTTTTTTAAGATAAGTACATTAAACTACATAACCACAGCAAAATCATAGTTTTCTCCAATAGTTAGAAAGTGAATGAATTTATTTAACTGAAGTAACCGACTTAGAAGTAGGAATCAAAAATACAAACTTCTTTGTTGTTTTGCCGCCGCCTAAAACTTTAACTCCATATTTTTCGGCTAACGCCTTGTCTACGATATTTTCTTTAACCAATAATTCAACTGTAATTTCACTGCCAGTTGGCAATTTTTCTAAGTCAGAAACTGTAATAATAACTGGTTTTGTATGAGCTTTGAATTTACCTTTTCCTCTCATCAATGGAAGTCTTTTCAAAAGTGACTTTTTAGTCTTCATACCTTCAATAAGAACGCCAATATGACCTCTAGCTCTTTGCCCTTTTTGTCCACGGCCCGCAGTGTGAGAACCTTTTCCACTTCCCATACCCCGACCTACTCTTTTCTTGTCCCTTTTAGATGTTTTTTGTAATTTAATCATTTTGATTTCATTGCTACCAAGTTTGAGATTTGCTCCAACGCTTTTAGTGTTGCATAAACATTGCTAATTTTATTTTTTGTTCCAAGAATTTTTCCAACTGCGTCACGAACTCCAGCAGCTTCCAAAACAACTCGCATAGGCCCTCCAGCAATAATTCCAGATCCAGGAGGAGCTGGTTTTAATAAAATTTTTGCAGCTGAGAACTTTTCATAAACCGAGTAGGGAAGAGTATTACCTGAAAGTGGCACAACAATCATTCTTCTTTTTGCAGCCTCAACTGATTTTTTGATGGCACTTCTAACGTCTGCAGCTTTTGCTAAACCTACTCCAACTTTACCTTTTTTATCTCCCACCACCAAAAGCGCTGAGAAACGAGCTTGGTTACCACCTTTGGTTTTTTTAGAAACACGGTTAATTTGAACGACAGTTTCCTCAAACTCTCTTGGCGGACCATCATAACTTTGTTTACGATTAAAACTTGACATAATATTTTGAAATTAGAATTCTAATCCTCCTTTTCTGGCTCCATCAGCTATTGCTTTAATTCTGCCGTGATACATAAATCCATTTCTATCAAAAACAACTTTCTTTATCTTTTTAGCAACTGCTTTTTTTGCCAAATCTTCTCCAACTTTTTCACCATCAACTTTTACGCCTTTAGCCGAAACTAAAGTATGACCTTTTTCATCATCAATAATCTGTGCATAGACATATTGATTTGATTTAAAAACAGTAAGTCTTGGGCGATCAGCTGTTCCACTGATTTTAGCCTTAACTCTTCGTTTTCTTTGACTGTATCTTTTAGCTTTGATTTCTAGTTTTTTCATTTTGTTGCGCCGGCTTTGGCTGCTGCTTTACCAGCTTTTCTTCTAATTACTTCGTCAATATATTTAATACCTTTTCCTTTGTATGGTTCTGGTGGTCTGACTGCTCGAATGACAGATGCAATTTGCCCTACATCTTCACGACTAATTCCCTCAACTGTAATAATCATTTTCTCAACTTTAAAACTGATGCCTTCTGGGGCTTCAATTTTAACCGGATGAGAATAACCAACTATTAAAGTTAAAGTTTTACCAGCTACTTCTGATCTAAATCCAGTTCCTACTAATTCCAACTTTTTGCTCCAGCCAGTTGAAACTCCGACAACGTCATTATTAATTAAAGCGCGAGTTGTTCCATAAAGAGTCATTAAGGTTTTGCTTTTTCCTTTGGCCGTAACTTTAAGCTCACTTCCTTCAATATTGGCTTCAATCCCTCTTGGAAGTTTTTTTGTTAAAGTTCCTTTAGGGCCTGTAATTTTAACAGTTGAGCCACTGATTTCAATTGTGACTCCGCTAGGTATTGTTATTGGTAATCGTCCGATTTTTGACATATTGTTACAAAATTTCTGCTATAACTTCTCCACCAGTTCTGTTTTTAACTGCATCGCGGGTTGAAATAATTCCTTTTGGACTGGAAATCAAATAAGTTGATGGGCCTTTTCTCTTTTGAATTTCATCAACTCCCATATAAATTCTTAAGCCAGGCTTACTTACTAATTTTAAATTCATTAAAACTGGTTTTTTAAATTTAAAAGCCAAAGAAACATTAAGCATGTCTTTGTCTTTTTTGACTTCATCCAAATAACCTAATTTCTTCAAAGCTTCAGCGATAGCTACAATTTCCTTGTTAGGTTTAATTGTCACCACTTTATTTTTTGCCATTGAGGCATTTTTAAGACTTATTAAAAATTCTCCGACTGGATAGTTTGTTTTCATATTATTTTAAAATCACCAACTAGCTT
>DATJGY010000015.1:0-3453 GCA_035494495.1 Alphaproteobacteria bacterium | reverse complement strand
AAGAGCAAAGAGGACTTCTTACAATGTATTCAAATATTGCTGCTTTCAAGGGAGATCCAGGAGAATTCAGTAAAGAGAAAGAAAATAAATTTATAGAGGGAATTGGAAATGCTGTTGGGAGTGTTGAAGCCTCTTGGTTAGCGGCCACTTTTTTGAGAGTTTCTGGTGCGTTCGCTTCAGAAGGATATGTTCATTTGCCAAATGGAAATTCAGCCTTACCATTAGGTGAACCAAGATATATATCATCCGATGATACTGGTAAATTTTTCGCATACATGTGGAATATTAAAGAAGGCTCAAGTGGTAGATCTTCTGGACTTAAAGATATGATTGGGAGAATTCCCGATATGGCAATGAATCTTTTTGATTGGGCTCAAGTAGAAGTTGACCTTCCAAATGGAAGAAAAGGAAGGCGTTCAATTTGGGATGCTTGGCTAGGTACCCCAGGAGGAAAAAGAAAAATTGACCTTTTAACAGGCAAAGAAACAGCAAATTTGACGACACAGGAGCCTTATCATCGTTTGGGAGATATTAATTTCAAATCTTTAGAACCTGATTTTCACGGAGCATTTGCCACTCAACAATGGCTTATGGGCAGAAAAGATGATGGAGTATTGACCAATGCAATGCAAACTGATTTCAGACTTGAAGATTTTTCTCTGAAAAAGTTAAAAAGTATATGGAAATATATTGGAATTGTATTTAATCCATTAAATCTATCGAAGGGATCAACGCATTTATATGATATGGGAGACAACAATGAAAAAGTAAAGACAATACAAAAGAATTTTTTCAAAAATCTCATGGCAGCCAGAATTGCAAGTTCCTCGTTTGCAATAACCATTTTAAATAGTCCTACGAGATTGTTTAATGATGGTTCACTCATTGACAAACAAACAGAAGAAGTATCCTCAGCTGCTGTTGCTCTAGCTGCGGTGCAACAAGTAATTGAAAATCCATCACCTTCAAACGAAGCAGAAATAGTTGCAAACTACATTGACAACAATAAAGAATTAAGATCAACAGACCTTTTTATAGAAAGCGGTAAAGTAAGAAAGTGGGCCCTGGCAACATTAAATAGCACAAAGGAAGGTTTTGGTATAATAAGGGGAAAAAATCTTTAAGTCACTTCTTCAGGGTTCAATCTATCTTTGAATTTATTAAAAGTACGTTTAATCTTTCCTCCGAAGGAACTGCCCACATTTTCTCCAATAGTCTTTTGTGTTCCTCCTATGACTGCTCCTGCCGTCATTGCCCATCCCATCTTGGCCGGTCCAAATGTTTCTCCAATCGCATTGCCATATGCAAATGGTTTACCAGCCATGAATGCTTGAATTGCATCGGCTGTTTTTGGAATTAAAGTAAAGATTACAAAACTCGCTCCTACAAAAAGAAGACCTGTTGCAGTTGAACCACTTCCACCGAGAAGTGGTGGCCATGCTGCAGAATCTGGTGTTGGTATAGGGCTCAATCCTCCCACAAATGATCCAAAAAGAAGTTTGAATAATGCATTTATAAGTCCGCTATCAAAGACACCTGCAGCTCCCAAATTAAAACCCTGATACAAGAAAATATAACTAAGTAATATTAAAACTCCAGTTACAACAAAAACAGCTAGGTTTGATACTAAGTTTTTTACCCACGCTCCAAAACCAAAATTTGGTACAAATACCCCGGCAACTATTTGGAGTGGTGCAAAAATTACTAATAATAAAATGTTAACAAAAGCCTTGAGGAGTGTCCAAATAACCTTTATGAAATACAGGAGAAGAGTAATTATAATAACTATCAACAAAATGGCGCCAATTATTAGAGAAATAGCAGCCAAGGGTGGTGAAAACAAAACTGCTAAACCGGCTATTGTCAGAAGGCCTGCTATTGCGGATCCCACAAGACCTATTGTATAAAATATTAAAATAACTAAAACAAATGGAAAAACTAACATATATACGATCAATAAACCAAAAACTCCAATTGGAACATCTCCACCAAAAGGCTGGCCAACTGTTAGGAAATTGAATATTCCAGAGGTAATGTGAGGATCATGAACTGGTAAGAATCCAGCAAAAATAAGACTTATGACTCCAATTACAACATACATTAAATCAACCAAAAAGCCTGCGATGGCGTAAGAGAAGGTAACTAAAATTAATGAAATTATGATTTTGGGAATAGCTGACTGAACAGAAATTACAACTTGAGGGGAAATTTTCACTCTAAACATAATCATAAAGGCAAAAACAATTGCAACTATTACAAATAAACCAAAGGCAATATCTCTTGAAGCTCGCCACATGCTTTGTACTGGCAGTAGTGCATTAAAACCAAACCCAACCACTGGAGCAGCCTGAGCAGTTGGTACAAGATCAAATTTTTTTACTTTTTCTTTAACATACGAAATTCCAGAAAATGGCCTATTTGTATCAAAAACCAAAGAAATTAGGCTTTTATTTTCAACTTGAGGAATTACGGCTTGAGCTGGCTGACTAATACTAGTTGTAGCTGAGGAAATCACACTGGCACAGGCTTTTAGATCTGTTGAATTCTTGAGGATACAAGATAAAACATTTGCATTTGTAGTTGAATTTAAAATAAAAGAGAACAGACTGTACACCACCCACTGAACCTGTGCAGCTGTATATCTCTCACCAAAAATCTCTTCTGGGTGATCGGTATCGTAAACTTTGCCATACCACTGTCCAAAGTCCTGATTGTACCAATTACCTTCCACTGGAGCTGTTGGTGTGGCAGCGGGTTTCTTGGGATCGGTAGGTGCTGCTTGAGCGGCCATTGGCAGAGCCAAGGAATTAATAATTAAAAATGAAAAAATAAGAAATGGGGCAAGCTTTTTGAACATAATATCTATATTACAATAATTTTCGTTTCAATGTAAGAATGCCTGAAATTACTTTCCATGTCCCACATCCCAGACACAAGCTGTATGACTAGCTATACTTGGATCTGAGCTATGATTTCCAACAGTTTCACAATCGGGATCATTTGGATCTCCGACTGAACATGTACCAGCACTAGGTCCGTTTTGGCAACTCCCTTGTTTTGTATAGCAAGCTAAATCATTTCCATTTTCCCACATTTTAATAGCGCTTTCATATTGACCATTATCTTTCCAATCACATGAGGTAGGAATTGAAGAAGTCATTGTTATTCCAAAGCATTTTTGACCTACGTTCGATCCACCTCCTGCTCCCTCTTGTAGATCTTTTGCAAGAACAAATGTGGCGTCTAAGAGATTGCATGGGTTTACATTTTTTCTATTAGGATCAATTTTAAGAAGATCAGGTCCAACTTTTTTAGCTAACGTATCCCAATAATTACCAAAAAAAGGAACAACACTGGTTCCTGGACCTGAGCAATTTGGTAAGTTGGTACATGTGGCCCAAGCTTTAACATTTTCATCAGTCCAATCAAACTTACTAAACTTTCCTTGAGAAT
>DATJGY010000014.1:0-25542 GCA_035494495.1 Alphaproteobacteria bacterium | reverse complement strand
TTTCTGCTAGATTTAAGGGTAGGCAAGATCTTGGATATTTTACTCCCGAATCGGTTTTGCAAGACCTCAATTTATCAAAGAAATGGCATGAGGTTCATCAAGATTTATTTGAAGTTCACGATAGCTTAGTGGTAAAAGGTTTGGCATATGTAATCACTGATGAGGCCCAAGAGAAGCATCCCGGCAGAAAAGTTTTTACAGCAGATGGCTCCGTAAAAGTTAAAGTCGTTGCTGATCAATTTAAAAATTTAATGCCCGGCTCAAGACTTACCAGTATTGCTGTAACTGCAAACGCGAGAGAAATGGAAAATATGATTAGAAAGATGTCTTCAGATCCTCATCCTTCAGTTCAAAAATTGGGTGGAATGTTTAAAGAAGCATCACTTCAGGTTGCGCCAACTTTAGTTAAATATGCTGAGAAAAATGAATATTTAACTTTGACCAAAGAAGGAATTGGAAAAATGGCAGAGAGTAATAGATTCCAACAAGAATATCCAGAAATTAAAGAGGAAGGACAACTCGTAAAGTTGGTGGATTACGATCATTTATCGCAAGAAAAGTTCATTGCTGCTGCTTTGTTTCAAGAATCAAACACATCAAGTTTTGTTGAGATATTAAGATCTATCATGGGTATGTCATCAGAAGAAAAAAGAAATGCTATACATAATTTGTTGGGTAGTTTAGGAAGACACGATGTTCCGATTAGATCTTTGGAATTTGCTGGAAATTATTTAGTTGAATATCCGGGAATGACATATGGAGATTGGAGAGAATACAAAAGGCATAGAATGCAGACATATGCGGCTAAAGATCTTGATGTTAGGTGGGGATATATGATTCCACCTTTGGCTTATGAAATGGATGAGTCAAAAGATTTTAGATTTAATGGCAGTGTTGACTCTATTAAAAAAGTTATGGGAAAGGTGGAAAATTTATTTAATGAAGTTTATAAAGTAGACCCTCAAGCCGCTCAATATTGTGTTACAAGATTACATTATAGACCGGCAATCGCGATGTTTAACACCAGAGAGGCTTTCCATTTAATTAATTTAAGAACCGGTCCAACTGCACATCCTTTTATACGCAGGATTATTTGGCCTCTGTATGATGAGATAAAGAAAGTTCATCCAATTTTAATGGATCATCTAAGTATAAAAATGCAGTCTAATGGTCGTCCCGGAAGAGATTTTCCGTGGACTGTCTAGTTTGATATTAAATTTTAAAAATTATGAAACTGAAATTTCAACTTCTTAACGCAAATGCCAAGTTGCCTAGTTTTGCCCACGAAGACGATGCTGCATTTGATATTTATTCAAGCGAATCTGTAATTTTAAAGAAAAAGGAATTTAAAGCAATTGAAACAGGAATTGCTTCAGAAATTCCTGTTGGCTTTTATGTTTCCTTTGAGGGACGAAGTGGTTTAGCAGTGAGAAATGGGATTGCAGTTTTGGGAGGCATAATTGATGCAGGATATAGGGGTGAATGGAAGGTAATCTTAATAAATTTGGGTAGTGAGAATTTGAAAATCGAAAAAGGAGACAGAATCGCTCAGGGAATTATTCACAAACTTGAAAAAGTAAAAATTAGTGAAAGCAAATCTCTTTCATCTTCTGAAAGAGGGATAAATGGGTTTGGAAGTACCGGGAAAAAATAATTTTAACTTCGTGGTAAAATAGCTTCATGCAGGATATCAACAAGTTAATTCTTCAAGAACAAAAACGACAGGAAGAGACTCTGATGATGATTCCGTCGGAGAATTATACCTATCCTGAAGTTCGAAAAGTCGTTGGCTCAATCCTGATGCAAAAGTATGCAGAAGGTCAACCCAACAAACGCTATTATCAAGGTAATGAATTTGTTGATCAAATTGAAACAATTTGTGAAGAAAATGCCCTGAAGGCTTTTGGTTTATCGAGCAAAGATTGGTCAGCAAATGTTCAGCCGTATTCCGGTTCTCCTGCAAACTTAGCAGTTTACAATGCAATTTTAAACCCCGGCGACAAAATAATGTCAATGTATTTGCCAGATGGCGGGCATCTTTCTCATGGCTGGCAAATGCCTGAGCGTAAAATTACACTTGTATCAAAAATATTTAATGTTGAATATTACAAAATTGATCCCAAAACTTGTATTTTTGACTATGCTGAAATTGAAAAGCAAGTTTTAAAATTCAAACCCAAATTAATGATTTCTGGGGGGACTGCATATCCGCGTGAAATTAATCACAAAAAAATGTCTGAAATTGCCAAAAAAGTAGGCGCTTACTATATGGCTGACATTGCCCATGAAGCGGGCCTCATTGCAGGAGGAGCTAATTCTTCACCATTCCCATATGCTGATTTTGTCACAATGACCACACACAAGACTTTGCGTGGCCCACGGGGAGCAATTATTATTTGCCGCAAAGAATTTGAGGAGGGAATAAATTCCTCAATTTTCCCCGGGCTTCAAGGGGGCCCCCATATGCATACGATTGCAGGGATCGCCATCGCCCTTCGCAATGCTCAGGGTGAACAATTCAAGAAATATGCTTTTCAAACTGTTAAAAATGCAAAATTACTGGCCGAGTCATTAACAAAAGGTGGTTTAGAAATTGTTTCGGGTGGAACTGATAAACATTTAGTTTTGGTTGATTTGAGAAGTATTAATACAAACGGCTGGACAGTTGCATGGGCCTTGGAGGCTGCTGGAATAATTGCTAACAGAAATACTGTCCCGTTTGAAAGCGCATCTCCCTTTTATCCTTCAGGTTTGCGACTAGGAACTCCGGCTATAACCGTTCGTGGAATGAAAGAAAAAGAAATGAAACAAATTGCAAAGTGGATTCTGGCAGTTATTGATCACATTAAAGATGAAAAACTACCGGAGAGCAAAGAAGCACGAATTACATTTACCAAGGATTTTAGACAGAGAATTGCCAAAGATAAATTTTTAGCCAAAATTGCTTCAGAGGTCAAAGTACTTTGTAAAAAGTTCAAAATGCCTTAAAATAGGCCATATGGCAATAATTTTTGACGGCAGAAAATTCGCTAGTGAAAAAGAGGAAGCTCTGATCTTAAAAGTTTTGGCTCTCAGGCAAAAAAGTATAACTCCACATTTGGTTTCAATTATTGTTGGCGATGATCCTGCAAGTCACTTATATGTTGGCTTGAAGAAAAAGGCAGTTGAGAGAATTGGTGGGGAGGCAACCATTGTTAGTTTAAGCGCAAGTACAAGCTTAGACAAAATTTTAGAAGTGATTGAATTTTATAATAATGATCCTGAAATTCATGGAATTATGATCCAGCTCCCGCTCCCAAAAAATTTACAAGATTCCAAATTCAAGATTCTAAATTCTATTTCTCCGGTGAAAGACGTTGATGGATTGAGAGACGACAGCAAGTTTATCCATCCAACCGCAAAAGCTGTGATGGATATTCTTGATTTTGCAAATGGAGGGCTTGATATGAGCAAAAAATTGACATGTTTTGTTCTTGGAAAAGATGGCATGGTGGGCTCCTCGGTTGTTAAAGAATTTAAGAAAAAAAATTATAAATTTGCTGAAAAAATTGAGGATGCAGATATTTTAGTTTCGGCAACAGGAGACCCAAAAATCATTACAGAAGATATGATTAAAAAAGATGCAATTGTAATTGACGTTGGCTCACCAGTTGGGGATTGTGATTTAGACATCAAATCCAAAGCTAGTTTTGTAACTCCTGTTCCTGGTGGAGTTGGACCTGTTACGATTTCATGTCTTCTTGAAAATTTGATTAAGGCCTGTTACAATTCAAAAAGTTAAACACACGCAAGTTAAGTTTCCTGGATTTTCTTCCAACTTGCGGCGGACTAAGGAAACTAAAAAATTAATGTCAAAAATTAATATTTCACTCGAAGATTTATTGGAAGCAGGTGCGCATTTTGGGCATCAATCCCGCCGCTGGAATCCAAAAATGGAAGAATACATTTACGGTTCAGAAAATGGCGTCCATATTTTTGACTTAACAAAAACAAAACCTCTTCTTGAAGAAGCCCTAGAATTCATCACAAAATCAGTAAAAGAAGGTAAAACAATTCTCCTTTTGGGAACAAAGAAGCAAATTAAAGATAAAGTTGCAGAAGTTGCGGATGAGGTTGGCGTTCCATATGTTAATGAAAGATGGCTTGGCGGAGCGGTTTCTAATTTTTCCCAAATGCAAAAATCAATTCGCAAAATGGAAGAGATGAAATCCAACATGCTTGAGGGTAATTACAATAAATTTACCAAGAAAGAAAGATTGTTGATTGAAAGAGAAATTACCAGACTTGAAAGATTTTTTGGAGGTATTAAAACTTTAACAAAAGTTCCGGATGTAATCTTTATAATTGATACAAAAAGAGAAGCTGCCGCAGTTCGTGAAGCCAAAACTGGTAAAGTTACAATGGTGGGAATTGTTGACAGTAATTCAGATCCTGATGCAATTGATTATCCAATTCCTATGAATGATGATGCAAGCAAAGCCCTGGAATATGTTTTAGGATTGTTTAAACAAGCTGTTTTAAATGGGAAAAATTAATATTGAGTTAATCAAAAAATTAAGAGAAGAAAGTGGTGCTTCAATTGTTCGCATTCAAAAACTTTTGGAAGAATTTAATGGTGATGAGGTAAAGGCTTTGGAAGTTTTGAAAAAAGAGGGTTTTGAAAAAGCTGAAAAAAGAACTGAAAGAGAAACTGGCCAAGGCAAAATTTTTACTTATTCTCACCACACAGGAAAAGTAGTGAGCGTTGTTGAACTTTTGTGTGAAACCGATTTTGTGGCCAAAAATGAACTTTTTGAAACACTTGGTAAAGAACTTGCACTTCAAGTTGCTTCAATGGGAGAGGAAGATGTAGAGAGTCAGGATTTTGTTAAAGATCCAAGCAAAAAAGTTTCGGAATTAATTAAAGAGGTAATTGCAAAAACTGGGGAAAATGTAAGATTGGGAAGAGTTGTGAGAATGGAAATTGGAAAGTAAAAATGGACGAAAATTTGATTTCTTCAAAATTTCAAAAAGTAATTGATAACCTTCAGAGTGATATTTCAGGAATTAGAACTGGTCGCGCAACTCCCGCATTGGTAGAAAATATTATTGTTCCAGCTTATGGCGGAACACAAAGATTAAGAGTCATGGAAGTTGCTAGCATTTCCTCGCCGGATCCGAGTCAAATTGTAATTTCTCCTTGGGACAAAAGCATAATTGGCGATATTAAAAAAGGAATTTTGGAAGCTAACATTAATATGAATCCATCGGTTGATGGAGAAATTTTAAGAATTGTAATGATGCCGCTAACAACCGAAGACAGAGAAAAATATGTAAAACTACTGTCTTCAAAATTGGAAGTTGGAAAAGTTGCAATACGCCAAATTCGAGCTGATGAAATGCACGATATCAAAAAATCTTTTGAAGAAAAAATAATTACAGAAGATGATAAAAAGGATCAAGAAACCAAACTTCAAAAGTTAACAGATTTATTTATCTCGAAAATTGACGAGATGGGGGAGAAGAAGAAGGTGGAGTTGCTTCAAATCTGATATACTCTTTGTATGTTAGTTTCTATTCTTGTTTTCCTCCTCGTCCTTTCCATCCTTGTTATAGTTCATGAATTTGGGCATTTTATAACAGCTGTAAAACTTGGTATTCCGGTTTTGGAATTTGGTTTTGGTCTTCCTCCTAGAATTTGGGGTAAAAAAATAGGTAATACACTTTTTTCTCTTAATGCACTTCCATTTGGAGGATTTGTAAGACTATTGGGGGAAAACGAAGAAGAAGAGGGAGATAAATCTCAACAATTTATAAATAAACCAAAAAGAATTCGAATTGCCGTAATTGTAGCTGGAGTTGTGATGAATTTTTTGCTTGCAATTTTGGCCTTCGCCATTGTTTATTCTTTTTCTGGAATTCCAAAAGACACTCACAAACTTAAAATTGTAGATGTCTCGGCTGGATCTCCGGCTCAAGTTGCTGGAGTAATTGTGGGGGATGTGATTTCTAAGGTTGGGAAAGATAATGTGGATTCGGTTGATTATTTTATCTCCAAAGTTAACGATCAAAAAGGCAAAACTACCAACTTTGAAATTGTCAGAAACGATAACATTGTAAAACTCCAAATGAAACCTCGGGAAAATCCACCAGCTGGTGAAGGGGCCTTGGGAGTTACAATTACCACAACTGAAATTTATTTTGCTCCAGTTTGGCAACGACCGTTTATTGGAATTTATTATGGTTTTAAAGAGGCTGTTTTTTGGGGAAAAACAATTCTTATGGGCTTGTGGACTATGGTCTACGGCTTGTTTCAAGGACAAGTTCCAAAAGGAGTTTCTGGTCCAGTTGGTATTTTTGCAGTAACTTCTGAGGCGGCAAAAAATGGAGTTTTGACTCTGATTAACTTTATTGGAATTTTGTCAGTTAACTTAGCGATTTTGAATATTTTGCCTTTCCCAGCTCTCGACGGCGGTAGGTTATTATTTATTTTTATTGAAATGCTAATGGGACGCAAAGTCTTGCCAAAAGTTGAAGCCATAACTCATACTATTGGAATGATAATTTTATTGACACTTTTGGTGGCAATTACTTTCCACGATGTGGTAGGCCTAATTCGCGCAGGAAGTATTGCTGGGTTTTTGAATTCGATGCAAAAGTAGTGTACAATAAATTTGTTAAACATTTGAGGTAATCCCAATTGCCGAAGTTTAAAGAGAAGCTTTTAAAAAAGATAACCTTTCCTTTTCTAGTCAGGAGCAGAAGACTAAACAACGAGAACAAACCAAGGTGGTACCGCGAGAAGACTCGCCCTTGTATACCAAATGATTTTGGTGTGCAGCGGCGAGTTTTTTGGTTTAAAATAAAATATGAAATATTCACAATTAATTGGAAAAACATCAAGGCAAAAAATGCCAGGAAGCGAAGTCGCAGGTCATCAATTGTTGTTACGTGCTGGTTTTATAACCCCTGTGGCTGCTGGTATTTATAGCTTTTTACCTTTAGGATTTAAGGTCCTTGAAAACATTGACCGAATTATCAAAGAAGAATTTACTAAACTGGGGATTCAGCATATTCTTATGCCGTTTGTGCATCCAGCTACACTGTGGGAAGAAACTGGCAGATTTGCAAAATGGCAAAAAGCTTTAGCTGTTTTTGATTCAAAACATGGCGGAAAATATCTCCTTGCTCCAACTCATGAAGAAACAGTTACAGATATGGCTCGTAAATTTATTAATAGTTATAAAGATTTGCCTGTAATTGTTAATCAAAATCAATGGAAGTATAGAGATGAGGTTCGTGTGAATGGAGGACTGCTTCGTACAAGGGAATTTCTTATGCAAGATGCTTATAGTTTTGATAAGGATGAAGAAGGTTTAGAAAAAAGCTTTGAGTTAATTAAAGATGCTTACCACAAAATTTTTGCCAGAATTGGTATTCCTGTTATTGCAGTAAAAGCTGATAGTGGTGCAATTGGTGGATCTGGATCTGAGGAATTTATGGTGGAGTCCTTTGTCGGAGAGGATAGAATTTTTGTTTGTGGTAATTGTGATTACAAAGCTAATATTGAGAAGGCAGAATCTATTTATCCAGAGTTTATTCAAAATGAAGAAAAAAAGCCAATGGAAATGGTTGAAGGTAAAGGGATTATAGGAGTTGAACCTCTCGCAAAGTTCCTAAATATTCCCGTTCAACAAACTACAAAAACTTTACTTTACCAAGCTGATGAGAAAGTTGTAGCTGTCTGTGTGCGCGGAGAATACCAAGTTAGTGAGGTAAAACTTGCCAATTTATTGGGCTGTATGAATTTGTCGTTAGCTTCTGCTGAAGTTGTAAAGAAAGTTACCCAAGCTGAAGTTGGATATGCTGGTCCTATTGGTTTACCAAACTCGGTTGAGGTAATTTGGGACTTATCAACACAAGGAAGAGTTAATTTTGAATGTGGAGGCAACAAAACTCATTATCATAATATAAATGTTAATTTTGATCGTGATGTAAAAGCTCCAGAAAAATTTGTCGATATCCGTGAAGTTAAAGAAGGAGAAATATGTATTAAATGTGAGAAGGGAAAATTGACGGATGTTAGTGGTATTGAGCTGGGTCACGTATTCAAACTAGGAACGATTTATTCAAAAGCCATGAATGCTAATTTTGTTGACAAAGATGGTAAGTCAAAACCAATTATAATGGGTTGCTATGGCATCGGTATAACACGTGTACTCGCGGCTTTAGTTGAAGTCTCACATGACGACAAGGGAATCATTTGGCCAAAAGCGGTTGCACCTTTTGATATTCATTTGGTAGAACTTCCAGGTGGCAATGGCGAAGAACTCTATAACAAATTAACTAAATTTGGCTTTGATGTTTTATGGGATGATCGCGATATTCAAGCTGGCCAAAAATTTGCAGATGCAGATTTAATCGGTATTCCAGTAAGATTAGTAGTTTCAGCCAAAACTGGAGATAAGATTGAATACAAAGAAAGAAATTCTGAAAAAAGTGAGCGTTTAAATTTTGAAGAAGTGGTTGAGAAAATTAATAATTAAACTGTGGAAAACTGTATTTTTTGCAAAATTGTAAAAGGGGAATTGCCATCAACAAAGGTATATGAAGATGAGAATGTTTTGGCTTTTGAAAATATCAAACCTGCAGCTGAAACTCATATTTTAATAATTCCCAAAAAACATATCATCACCTTTATGGATTTGGATGGAGAAATGGAAAGTTTAGTCAAGGCTAGCCAAAAAGTCGTTAGTGACAAACAACTTGGATCAGGGTATAAATTAGTAGTTAACGGTGGAAAATACCAGACTATTCCACATTTTCATTTACATTTATTAGCTGGAGAACTAGAAGAAATATGATATCTCAAAATATCCAAAAATTAATTGGTGAGGCAATGAAAGCTCGTGATTCAGTCAGACTGTCAACTTTAAGAATGCTTTCCTCAGCTTTTAATTATGCCAAAATTGATAAGCAAAGCTTGGCCGGCTCCGCCGGTAACGGACCAGATTTAACCGAAGAGGAAGAACTTGTTGTAATCAGGAAACAAGCAAAAGAAAGAAAAGATTCAATTGAAGCATATGCTAAGGCTGGGCGAGAAGACATGGCTGAATCTGAAAAAGCAGAACTTGCGATTCTCCAAGAATTTCTTCCCCCAGAGATGGCTGAAAGTGAATTGGTTAAATTGGTTGATTGGTCAATTGGAGAAACTGGAGCAAAAACAATGGCGGACTTAGGGAAGGTAATCGGTTTAGTTAAATCGAAAGCACCAAATGTTGAAGGTGGAACAATTGCGGAGTTAGTAAAACAGAAACTAGGCACTAGTAACTAGTTGCTAGTAACTTCTTTTATATGATTAAGGTCAATATAACAAAACAAAGTAATTATCCTGTAAAAACTCCAAGTATTAAAAAAAAACTAGCAAGTTTTTTTGTCACACGAGGAATCGTGTCTGATGCCGAAGTTTCTATTGCAATTGTTGGTGAGAAAAAAATGCTTGATTTTTGTAAAAAATATTTAAAAGAAAATAAACTTCATAATGTTCTTTCTTTCACTCCAGGCGAGGCCAAAGATTTTGTTTTTCCACCTGATGGCTTAATTCACTTGGGCGAGATAATCGTTTGTTACCCAGTTGCTCTTGCTGAGGCAAAAGAAGAAAATGTTTTGATTGATGAGAAAGTTTATGAATTAATTGAACACTCGGCTTTGCATTTATTGGGAATTCACCATGAATAAATATTTAAAATTTGTAGTTTGGGTTTTAGTTTTATCTATATTTACTTCTGTTTATCTTGCTTTAGTTATATTTGTATCTTTATTTTTTATTCCAGATTTATCATTCATGTTACTAATCACCCCAATTTTACCTGTCCTAATATTTCAGTTTGTTACCTTTGTTTATAAAGAAACTTCTTTCAAGAATCGTCTTGTAAAAGTTATTGTAACCATGTCACCCATCCTTGTTTTATATATTTTTTCCCACTTATTTTTGTATTTAGGTGATATTGTTTCATTTCCAGCGATGTTTTATTGGTTTGTTATTAGTATTGCAGGTGAGGGGATTTGTTTGTTGATTGAAGCAAAAGGAAAGAAAAAATAAAAAATGACACTCTATCTTAAATACCGCCCGAAGAATTTGGATGAACTTGATTTAAAAGACGTTGGTGAGTCATTAAAAAAAATTCTTTCAAGCCAAAATTTACCTCATGCATTTTTGTTCGCTGGGCCAAAAGGAACTGGTAAGACTTCAGCGGCGAGAATAGTGGCGAAAATTGTGAACTGTGAACGGTCAACCGTGAACAGTGAACCGTGTGACAAATGTGAATCTTGCCTTTCAATTACCAACGGTTCAAATTTAGACGTAATTGAAATGGATGCCGCGAGTCACCGCGGAATTGATGATGTCAGAATGTTGCGCGACGCCGTAAAACTTGCACCGACTAATTCTAAGAAAAAAATTTACATTATCGATGAAGCTCACATGTTAACAACAGAAGCTTCCAATGCACTTTTGAAAACTCTTGAGGAGCCACCAGCCCATGTTATTTTTATTCTTGCGACAACTAATCCCGAAAAGTTAATCGACACAATTAAATCTCGTGTAACTTATATTGCTTTTCGCAAAGCCACGGAAGAAGAAATTAAACATTCTCTAAAACGCGTAGTTGCTGGAGAAAAAATGAAAGTTGATGATGAAGTTTTAAACCATATTGCGAAATTAAGCAATGGATCTTTCCGAGATGGCGTAAAACTTTTGGAGCAGGTGAATATGGAAGGTGCTGAGTTTTTAACTAAAAACAGTATTTCTGGAATTGATGAATTTATTACTCTGTTGTACAAAAAAGATGTAGAAAAACTTTTGGAAAGTGTAAAAAATTATGTCAAATCGGGAATTTCAATTGAAAATTTTATTAAAGAGATCTTGTTACAGATTCACGCAGATCTTTTAGAAGATGTCGCTGAAAGAAAGAGTTTAATTCTTCTTGCTGAACTTTTGATTGAAGCTAACGCCAAAATTGTTGATTCACCAATTGAGGAATTGCCTTTGGAAATTGCGATTATTAAATGGTCGCAGAGCGACCGGGAGACGGGAGATAGAAGACAGAAGACGGTGGAAATTACAATAGAAACTGAACCAACTCCCGACTTCCAACTCCCGACTTCCAGTTTGGGTGTGAACGATGATATTTGTCCTGCAGAGCAGGATCTGGCTTTGCCAGAGAAAAATATTTCTTTTGATTCTCTTCAAAATAATGCATGGACCGACATCCTTTCCAAGGTGAAACCCATCAATGCCTCAATCGAGGCACTTTTGAGATCTTCCCGACCAATAACTTATGATGGAAATATTTTGACCCTCGGCGTATTTTACAAATTTCATAAAGAGCGATTAGAGGATATGCGTCATAGAAAAGTTTTGGAAGATGTAATTACACAAGTTTTGAATTCGCCAACAAAAGTTGCTTGCATACTTGTCGATCCACCAATTATGGAAGCTAAAGTTGATCCTATTTTGACGGAAGGCAAAGATCAGGATATACTAAAAGCAGCTGAAGAAATCTTTAGCAATTAAGCAAAGCTTATATAGATCTAAATATGTTTGACAAATTTAACCAACTTAAAGACTTGGCCAAAATGCGCCAGAAGGCGATGGAGCTTCAAAAAGAATTAGAAAAAATTATTAAAACTGTGGAAAAAAATGGCTGGCAAGTTTCAGTCACCGGGGATCAAAAAATTCGCTATATTAAAAAAGATGGAGAAGATATGAAAGAATTGGTGGATTTAATTAACAATGCTATGAAAGATGTGCAAAAAGATTCTGCTAAAAAGATGATGGAAATGGGCGGAGGATTAGGCGGACTTCTTGGTGGGATGAAATGAACAGATCAAAAGTTTTTAATATCTTCTCAACTCTCTTTATTATTGTTACTTTAGCTATTGGAGTATATTTGGTCGGTATTAAAACTGGATTTATCAAACATGCTGGCGGCATTCCTGCAAATTTGGTTGTTGATGCGGGAAACAGTTTTGCTAGCCCTGCTGATTGTTGGAAAAATTTGGCTCAGGGCGGGGAATCAAAAGCAAGAATGTTAGTTTCAGTTATTCCCCAAATTAAAAAGCTTGCACCTGAATATATTCGTATTGACCATATTTATGATAATTACGACGTCGTAAGTCGCGACGGCCAGGGCAATTTAAATTTTAATTGGACAAATTTAGATCTCACGGTTCAGGATATCTTGGCTTCGGGGGCCTTGCCATTTTTTAGCCTTTCGTATATGCCGCCCGCAATTTCCAAAGATGGTCAAGTGGAAAGTATTCCTGCTAACTGGTCTGATTGGCAATTGGTGGTTCAAAAAACTGTAGAACATTACAGTGGCAGAAGCGGAATGAATTTAAATAATGTCTATTACGAAGTTTGGAATGAGCCAGATGCTTTTGGTGGATTCAAACCTGGAGGAAGTAAAAATTATTTAGATTTATATTTTTATGCTCAAAACGGTGCTAAAAATGCTTCTGGTGTTAAACCTTTCAAAATTGGCGGGCCGGCAACCGCGGGACTTTACAAATCTTGGCTTGATGGACTTTTAACTATGGCTCAAGACGGCCGGATCAGAATGGACTTTTTTTCTTGGCATAATTATTACTCTGACGCCGATAGATATAATAAAGATATGGATAATTTATTTTCCTGGTTGGCGCAATATCCAAATTTCATAAACATGGAACTAATTGTTTCTGAAATGGGAATTGATGGTAAAAATAACCCTGCTTATGACGGCAACTTATCTGCAATTCACACACTTTCTTCGGTTTCATCGCTCCAAGCAAATGTGAATAAATGTTTTAGCTTTGAAATAATCGATGGCGCTGGTCCTGAAAAATTTTGGGGCAGGTGGGGGATGTTAACAAATGAAAAATATGGCCAACCTGAAATTAAAACTAGATATCATGCAATTGAATTTCTGAATCGAATGACGGGAAATAGAATGTCGACTACAGGACTGGGTAGCTGGGTTAAGGCATTTACAAGATATGATGGAAAAACAATCCGGGTTTTGGTTTCGAATTACGCTCCGGATGGTCATTCTGAGGTTGTGCCGTTTAAATTAATAAATCTTCCTTTTAGAAATTTTACTTTTAAACGAGTAGATTTTTTGGGTGGAGCAAGTAGTCAAAATGTTGCAATAGATGCTGATTCCTGGGAAACTACTTTAGGAATGGAACCCAACACCGCTGCAATTTTTGAAGTGACACCATTATGACATTATGAAAATCGCAAAACCAATATCAAATCTAATAGAAGCCTTTAGCAAACTTCCCGGCGTTGGCCCAAAATCGGCTCAAAGATTAACTTACTATCTTTTGCATGTTCCACAAAATCAACTTGATGAGTTTTCCCAAAGTATTGAGAGATTAAAAAAAGACACCAAGCTTTGCTCAATTTGTAAAAATATCGGAGAAACGGATCCATGTGTAATTTGTTCTGATCCCTTACGTGACAAGTCAATTATTATGGTTGTAGAGCAACCCTTGGATATTTTGGCATTTGAAAGAACTGGGAATTTTAAGGGTGTATACCATGTTTTGCACGGGGCGATAAATCCAATGGAAAATATTGGCCCCGACGAACTTTATATCCAACAATTATTAACTCGAATCAACCAATCAACCAATCAACCAATCAACGAACTCATCATCGCGACTAACCCTACAATGGAAGGTGAAGCCACAGCAATGTATATAAAGAAACAGTTAACTGTTAACAGTTCACAATTAACCGTTACCCGCTTGGGGGTTGGAATTCCCACAGGAGCAGACTTGGAATATGCCGATGAAAATACATTATCTCAAGCATTGTCTGGAAGACGGGAAATATAACGATATGATTAAAAAACTTGCCTTGAATCGAATTTTATATGTTTTAATTTTTTCTGATCTTGTTGTAATTTCAGCTTATGGACTTTTGGCGCCGATTTTTGGCATATTTCTTCTTGAAAAAATTGCTGGCGGGACACTTGTTGTAATTGGGATTTCAGAAGCAATTTATTTGATCAGTAAATCTTTAATTCAAATTCCGGTCAGTATTATGATTGACAAAACTCCTGGGCAAAAAATAGATTTCTGGCTTTTGTTTTTGGGAAATTTATTAATGGCATTTTCATTATTTGCTTACATTTGGGTAAGCCTGCCAATTCATATTTATCTAATTTCTTTTGTTTATGGCTTAGGCGGAGCTTTGGCATATCCGGCTTGGACTGGTCTATTTACAAGAAATATTGTTGAAAATAAAGAATCTTTTGCCTGGAGTTTTTCAACGACATTAGTTGAATTGGGCCGTGCTGGAGCTGCAATTGTGGGAGCTATAATTGGCCAAATGTTAGGTTTTACTTGGTTATTTATAATAGTTGGAGGGTTGTCACTTTTTGGAACTTTTTTGCTTTTTATGTTCTATCGAGAATTGACACAAGAATGAATCCAAAACAAACTGCCCAAAAAATAGCCCGCCAATTAGCACAGGAACCGCTTGAAATTTTAAAGGAGGCGAGGGAACAGGTTACTGGGGAAAATGTTGAACCGCAGAACCGGAAAACTGAAGAACCAGATCAACAAAAACAAATTCAACATCAACAAGAGCTTCAAGATAAAATGCGAGCTTCCAGAAGAATCGAAGCCTACCAACGAGAATTAGAAGATATTCGGAAACAAGATGTTTTTAAAGATTTGCAAAGAAGGATTTCAGAAGGCGAAGAAGTTCCACTTAACGATTATGCAGAACTAACGATGGAACAAAAGCAAGTTTTACAGGCGCAAATGGAAGCAGTGAAAGCACAAGAATCTGGAATGCGGAATGCGGAATCTGGATTGATGATTCCGGGGTCAAAAAGAAGTAGGCGAATGGGTGGGCAAAAACAGGAAGCTGAAAAACAACAAACAAGAGTAGAAAAGCCAGTGCCACCAAGTGGATAATGTGATTTATAATTGGTATAATACAGACATATGGATTCTGAAACACAAGGAATAAATAAAGATGGTGCTGACCAATCTAAAATAATTAGTTCTCCAATATCTCAACCTGCGACTGAAGGACTTTCGCAAATTGGAAAATCTGCAATGTCTGGGGAAGCTCCTGTAGAAAGTCCTAAGCCATACACACTTCCCGATGGATCAGAACCATTTAAATTTGATTGGGAAAAGGCAAAAGTGACACTCGCTGTAGTACAAGAACCAGAAAATAAAACAGAAGAGAGAATCGTCTTACCTCGTACAAAATTTCCTACACCTATCCTGACTGAGGCAGCGAAGGGGATTCCCGGCGAAGTTATTACTTATGGCCAAATGAAAGAAGTTGCTTGGCCAGAGAATGCAAATTTTATAGAAGCATATGCCGCTGTCCAAAGAAATGCCATTGGTGCACCTCGACTTATAATGAACGGTAGTTTTATATCAAATCCATTAGGTGAGTTAGCTAGTACAATTATTCCTCCGCAGGTAGAAAAACAAGTACCCGATAATCCACCAACTCATTTCACAGGTGTCTTAAATATTAATATTAATTTAGGTGGTCTTTTAAATTTAGGTATGGTTGCTCAGGTTCAAAATGAAGTTCATAAATATGTTCAAAAAGAAGATTATACTGCTGGAGGTGCAGCAACCTTTGCAATTAAATTGAATGGTCAGCCATGTGGGATATTCGGAACTGGTGTAAATTTGCAAGATGGTAAACCTGTTGAATATGGAATTTTGACCGCAGGAAACATGCTAAGTGCTAAAAAGGGAGTTGGTTTTAAACAACTAGTTTCTTAAAAATTCTTCATCTGGATAATTTGCAATTATCAATTTACAATTAGCTTGTGGCTGATATTTATTTAACAAACTCTCTAACTCGTAAAAAAGAAAAATTTGTTCCCCTTCGGCAAGCTCAGGGCAAGCTCCCAATTGAAGTTGGAATGTATACTTGTGGACCGACAGTTTATGACTATCAACATATTGGCAACTTTAGAACGATGATGATGGCTGACCTTTTCCATAGACTATTTAAGTTCAATGGTTTTAACGTAACAACTATTAGAAACGTAACAGATATTGACGACAAAATTATTAGAAATGCTTCGGCTCAAAATATACCAATCGAAGAATATACAGAAAAGTTTACAAAAATATATTTTTCTGATCTTGAAAAATTAAACATACTTCCAGTTTCAGTTAATCCCAAAGCGACAGAATATGTTGAACAAATGGTTGAATATATAAAAGTTTTGATCGATAAAGATTTTGCATATGTTGAAGATGATGGCTCTGTTTATTTTGATATTTCTAAATTTACTGAATATGGAAAACTTTCTCATTTAGACAAAAGTGGACTCAAAAGTGGAACTAGAATTTTGTCTGATGAATATACCAAAGATAGTGTTCAAGATTTTGCGCTTTGGAAGGCCACCAAAGAAGGAGAAATCGCAAGTTATAATTCACCTTGGGGAAAGGGGAGGCCAGGTTGGCATATTGAGTGTTCTGTAATGAGCCAAAAACAATTGGGAGATAGTTTTGATATTCATGCCGGAGGTCGAGATTTGATGTTCCCTCATCACGAAAATGAAATTGCACAAAGTGAATCCAAAACTGGCAAGCCATTTGTGAAATATTGGCTGCACGGAGAAATGCTGCAAATCGATGGTAAAAAAATGAGCAAGTCTCTTAAAAATTTCTATTTGTTGAAAGATCTGGAGGAGAAAGGTTTTGAGCCTTTAGCATATCGTTATTTGGTTTTGACTGCACACTATAGAGACTTTTTGAATTTCACTTGGGCTAGTTTGGAAGCGGCGCAAAACGGTTTGAATAATTTAAGATCGCAAATTGCTAATTTAAAATCTGAAAAAACTAGAACAGTTTTGTCAAAGGAAAAAAATGACAAAGTTGACGGTTTTAGAAATAGTTTTATCCAGGCGGTGAATGATGACCTCAATACTTCTAAAGGTCTGGCAGTTTTGTGGGAAATGTTAAAAAGCAATATTCCAAGTCAAGACAAATATGATCTGGCAATGAGTTTTGATGAAGTTCTTGGCCTCGATCTCTCGGCAATTTCCAATTTACAATTACCAATTTCCAACGAAGTCCAGGAACTAATGAACAAAAGGGAAAAGCTGAGAAAAGAAAAAAAGTTTGAGGAAGCAGATAAAATCAGAAAAGAAATTGAAGATTTGGGATTTAAAGTTAACGACACATCTTTATGAAATCTGCCTTATGAAACCAGCAGCGGTAATTTTCGATTTGGATGGAACGATTATTTTAAGTGAGGAGTCTTGGGGCAAAGCTTTTGGAACTGTTTTAAAAAGTTTAGGTGTCGAAGAAACTGACAATCATCCTCAGACTCGTGGAGTTTCCCATAAAAAGAATTGGGAAAATTTGATTCAAAAATATAATATTAAAACTACCAAACCCGTAGATGAATTAGTAACTTTGACTTATGTGGAATATGAAAAGCTAATTCCAATGATTAAGTTGAATGATGGCTTTTGGGATTTCGTTGATGTTTTGCAAGAACATAATTTGCCTTTGGCTCTTGCCACACAAACCCGCTGGGAAACAACTTCTAAAATACTCCAACATTTTGATTTAGAAGATATTTTTGAAAGTGTTACAACTGCTGAGGAGGTAATCCTCCCCAAACCTGATCCTGATATTTTTATTTTGGCAGCAGAAAAAATTGGAGTTGAAAGGGAAGATTGTTTGGTAATTGAAGATTCTAATATCGGAGTAAAAGCGGCAAGAAGAGCGGGGATGAAGGTAATTAAAATTATTGATGGATTTTCTGATGTAAAGCTTAAAGAAATTATGCTATTATTTTAATTATGCCCGGTCAAAGTTCAACATCATCTCCATTTGAAATAACAACTTCAGCCAAGCCTAAAAAAGGTGGCAAAAAAGGCTTGATTGTTGCAAGTTTGATTGTAGTATTTTTAATTTTAAGTGTAGTTGCTGGAATTTTGCTTGTTCAACAAAATCAGAATGTTGCTGAAAAAGCAGCAGTGAATCAATGTCCAGCAGCTGAACAATGTCCAGTTACTCAAGATCCAACACATTTGAGAACGTGTTCTAATGTGGAGTCCGATGGAAGTCCTGGTGAACAGTTATGTAATGCTTCCAGAGCGGGGAAAAGATCAACTTGTGGTGGGCAGACATTTTGTTGTCCTGCAGCGGGTCAAGCCTGGACAAGAGTTTTAACAAATTGCCCTCTTGGCACAGTGACTCCAACCGCAACACCTACTGCCACCGCCACCGCTCGACCTACAGCCACGGCAACAGCAACTGCGACAGCTACAGCGACCTCAACTTCAAGCGCTAACCCAACCAAGACTCCAACTCCGACGCCAACATCCACAACAAATAGTAATCCGCAAGCAACTTTAAGTGTGGGAACTGGTACACCAACCGCAACGCCGACAACTACGACATCTGCTCAAACAACATCCAAGCCAATTCCTGTGACAGGAACTGATTGGCCAACAGTGGCAGGAGCGGGACTAGGAATATTAGTAATAATGGGATCGGTACTTCTAGCGATCTAAAGAAGTTTCTTCAAGCTGAATTTGGTAACAATTATTCCAATATGATCAATTAAAGGAAAATGGCTTTTAACCTCGGCTTGGAATTTTTCAGAAAGTCCGCCAGTATAGCTTCCGAAACCAGCCTTTTCTGATTGCTTGCAAAGTTTATCTTCCCATTCATGAATAATTTTCAAAATTTTTTCGCCTTCAATATTAAACTCTTCCTGAAATTTTTCTTCATCCATTCCGTAATCCACATGCAACTTGGCAAATTTGTCAAAAGCGTTTTTATTTTCGGAAACCATCCGATCGAAATATTCTTTGTATTTGGTCATAAACCTCATTAAACACTGAGGAATAACCCATGTCAATCGCGCGATTGATAAAAACATAACTATAGGAGTATAATCCCTCTGCTTTAGAAAAATGTTTCAAAGATTAAAAACAAATTGGAAGTCGGGGATTACTGTAGCTCTTGTTTCAGTTCCGCTATCTTTATCGTTAGCTGTTGCGTCTGGAGCCAATCCCGTACAAGGAATTATTACTGCTGTTTGGGCAGGAGTAATTGCCGCCATCCTTGGGGGGAGTAGCTATAATATTATTGGTCCAGCTGGAGCTTTGTCAGGAATTTTGGCATCTTTCGCGCTGCGCAATGGATTTGAACTTCTTCCTAGTATTGCAGTAATTTCTGGAATATTAATCCTTATAGCTTACATTTTGAAATTAGAAAAATATCTAGTTTTTATCCCATCTTCCGCAGTTCATGGTTTTACGCTTGGTGTTGCATTTATGATTATTTGGGGTCAATTTAATTCTGCTTTGGGACTAAGAGGTATCGTGCCACACGAGAAATTTTTAGAAAACTTTATGGAATCAATGAGACATATTGGCGGAATTTCTATCCCAACATTGGCAGTTTTTATTATTTTCCTTGCTGCTTTATTTCTAATTCTTAAATTTATTCCAAAAATTCCGGGGGTATTGGTTGTAGCGCCTCTTGGAATAATTTTGGGTCATATAATGCCGACTCTTGTTACTCTTGGTTCTAAATTCCCAACGCTTTCAGGAGAGCTTTTTGGAAAGTTAACTTTTGTTTATAGTCCAGATTTGATAAAAACCAGTTTAGTCGTTGCCATTGTTGCGATTTTGGAAACCATGCTTTCTGCCAAAGTTGCAGATAACATAACAAAAACCAAATATATCAAAAGAAAAGAAATGCTTGGTTTAGGGTTTGCCAATATTGTTTCTGGTATTTTTGGCGGCATCCCCGCAACTGGAGTTTTAGCCAGAACTTCGTTAAATATTAAAAGTGGGGCTACCAGTAAAGCCTCCGCATTAATTAATAGTATTTCTATAGCGGTTGTTTCGGTTTTTTTGCTTAGTTATTTTAGATATATGCCACTTGCTGTAATCGCTGCAATTTTGACTTTTGTGGCAATTCGTATGATTCAAATGGAACATTTTGTCAAAATGTGGTCTATGGACAGGCTTGGATTTTGGATTTCTATATTAGTCACTTTTATAACAGTTTTTGATGATCCAAGTATGGCAATTTTGGTTGGAACTAGTATCTCGCTTCTTCTTTTGGTTGAAAAAATTTCTCATGGTCAATTCGAATTAATACTTAACCACAATAAAAAGGGAATTGTACATAAATTAGAGGGTGAATATTTGGAACAAATTGACAAAAAAGGAGATACTCTTGTTTATTCCATAAAAGGCCAATTATTACATCTTAATACTCATGCCCATTTGGCCAGATTTGAAAAAGGTCTTAATGGTTACAAAAATATAATCATAAGGCTTCGTGAACTATATTTTGTGGATTTGGATGGGGTAGAATGTATTTCTGAAATTATAGAAAACATAAAACGTCAAAAAAGAAATGTGGCAATAACCGGAGTTAGTGACTTTGTGAGAGAAATGTTTATTAAAAGTCCTGAGTTTTTGGCATTGGAAAATGAAGGCTTAATTTTTAATAAAACTTCAGAAGCTTTAAAAAAGTTTGGGTATAAGATTAAATAAATTATTATTGTGATAGAATATTCTCAAGTTGTATAAAGAATTCGTTTCACCAATCCTTGATCACTTGGATAGTGAAACTGGTCATCACTTAGCTTTAAACTTTCTAAACAGACTTCAACAAATTCCAGGCGGCTTAGAACTTTTAAGAAAATTATATTCTTTTGAAGATCCAAAATTAGAAAGAGAAGTTTTGGGATTAAAATTTAAAAATCCTGTTGGAGTTGCTGCTGGATTAGATAAAAATGGTGTGGCAGTTGCTAGTTTGCATGCGTTGGGTTTTTCGTTTGTGATAGTTGGTAGTGTTACATTAGAACCCCAGGAGGGAAATCCAAAACCCCGGCAATGGTATAAAAACGGCATGTCATTTAATAGTTTGGGCTTTCCAAGCCAAGGAGCCAAAGAAGTTAACGAAAATCTTAATCAATATAAAAACCGTAATGGATTGATTGGAATAAGTATTGGTAGAAATAAAAATACAAGCAATCAAGATGCTCCAAAAGAATATGCAAAAATTATGGAAATTTTGTATGGCAACGCTGACTTTTTTGAGCTTGGAATTTCTTCCCCTAATACTGTAGATTTGGGAGAGCTTCAAAAGAAAGATTACTTACATGCTATTTTGCAGGCCACAAAATGTGATAAACCGGTTTTTATTAAAATCTCTCCAGATTTAACTTTACGCGAATTGGATGATGTAATTGATTTAGCTTCATATTTCAAGGTTGGAATTGCAGCATCAAACACGACCAAAGATCCAAATTTGAAATTAAATTTTGGTGAAGAATTTAAAAATAAAATTGGCGGATTTGGTGGAAATAGTCAGGTATTTAGTGACATGTCTACTAGACAAATTATTTATATAAACGGCCAAGTCCCTGTGATTGGCATTGGAGGAATAAATGGTCCAGAACGAGCTAGAGAAAAATTTGATGCGGGAGCTTCTTTGGTAGCTATAAATACGGCTCTACGCGAAAAAGGTTTAGGAATAGCTGGATTAATAAATAGGGGAATTTTGTGATATTATTTAATCTGTTGATGAAAAAAATAATTTTAATTTCCATTCCGGTAATTATCATTGCTGTTATAGTTGGATTGTTTGTTGTTAAAAATAATAAAAAACCAGAAACAATCAGTTCTCCAACTCCAGAAAAAACTTTTACTCTTGAAGAAATTTCAAATCATAAAGATGCAACTAGCTGTTGGATGGCGATAGGGGGTAAAGTTTACGACGTCACGAGTTTTATTCCAAATCATCCCGGGGGAGATCAAATTTTATTGGGATGCGGTAAAGACGCAACAGAGATGTTTAACAATCGGCCTACGGATGGAACATCTCATTCGTCTCGTGCCCGTGATATGCTTCAAAAGTTTGAAATCGGAAATCTTGCAAAATAATGTTTAAAAATACAAATAGAAATCTATTTATTATTGCGCTCATTGCACTTGTAAACATGCTTGGCTACGGTATTATTATCCCAATTTTGTATGCTTATTCCAAAAAGTTTGGGCTAAATGATTTTCAAAATGGTTTACTTTTTGCCATGTTTTCTATTTGCCAATTTATATCAACCCCGATTATTGGAAGATTATCTGACAAATATGGTAGGAGACCGATGCTTTTAATTTCTATCATAGGAACTGCCGCATCATTTTTTATGATGGCATTTGCACCAAATTTTCTATTTTTATTTTTAGCCCGTGCGCTTGATGGCTTAACAGCGGGGAATATTCCAGTGGCGTTTGCTGTAATTTCCGATTCTACAAAACCGGAGGATAGGCCAAAAGCATTTGGTTTAATTGGTGCTGCGTTTAATTTTGGATTTGTTTTTGGCCCAGCAATCTCTGCCTTAACTGTTGGTTTTGGGTCCTCAATCCCATTTATAATCGCAGGAATAATTACAATGATTGCTGTAATTTTAACTTATCTTTATCTCCCAGAAACAAACAAACACATGGGTGAAATTCACGAAGGCAAACTTTTTGATTTTGGCAAGATGTGGCACACACTTTTTGATCCAAATGTTGGTGTGACTTTTGTAATTTCGTTAATATTTTTCTTGGCTTTTGCTTGCGCTATAATCTACGGTTTCCAGCCTTTTACACTAAATGTTTTAAAACTTAATACTTCTCAAAATGCTATGCTTTTTACACTTTTTGGAATTACTGGCCTCATCGCACAAACATTTTTGGTCCAATTTTTCTCTAAAAATTTAGGTATCAAAAAATCTTTTTCAATTTCAATTTTCTTTACGGCAATTTCATTTATAATTATGGCTATTTCTCACTCAATTTGGTCATTTGTTGTGGCTTCGGTTATCTTAAGTATTTTTAATAGTGTCGCTCAAACTCTAATTCCTACAATTTTATCGCGAGAAACTGATGAAAAATCTCAGGGAAGTATACAAGGGCTTAATTCGTCTTACCAAAGTATTGGGATGATAATCGGGCCACTTTTGGGCGGTGCAGTTGCGACAATTTCTATTCCTTCAACTTTTGTTGTAGGAGCTGTGTTAATTTTTGTTTGCTTCCTATTATCATTCCAAGTTATGCGGCCGGGAGTGAAGAAGGAATCTGCGTTTTGATTAAAGATGGGCTCCTTTTTATTGCAGAAGATTTTTCTCTTCACTTTTTTCTTCTAAACTTATTCTTTTTAGAATTGACTGCAAACATCCAAACAAAAACATACCATAAGCTACTTCCTCTGTAGCTTCTTTGTTTTCAGCCCTCTCTTTAATTCTGTCGGGAAAACCCGCAGTGTTAACTTGTAGAGGAACCCTTTGATTGAATCTTGTTATAGAAAACAAAGCTGGATGCCCATTGTAGTATCCTGAAATATAAATATCTCTCCCCTTAGGCTCTTCTCCTTTTTCAACTTGTATAGAATAGGGAACAAATTTGTTTTGATTCTCAGTTTGCAATGAATCACTCAAAGCATTGTTGAGATCAGTATAAACAATCACGTTATCTTGATTTCCTTGCTGAATGTTGTCTTTTTGATTATCAAGAATTGTTTCTGCAACAGTTTGAACAAGTTCATACAACCCATACATTTTTAATTTTTCTGGTGTTTGAACCCCAATTGCCTTTTCTCTTTCCATATGTTGAGTATTTTACATTGATTTGATAAATAAGCAATAAATATTGTTGTTCGTGGTAAAATATCCCCATGTCACTATCTGTCGGGATTGTTGGTCTTCCAAATGTAGGAAAATCTACATTGTTTAATGCGCTTCTCAAAAAGCAGCAGGCATATGTTGCGAATTTTCCATTTGCAACGATTGAGCCGAATATTGGGATTGTTCCAGTTCCCGATGAAAGACTGGAAAAATTAGCGGCGATTTATAATGCTCCAATAGTCCCTGCAACTGTTGAATTTGTGGATATTGCCGGACTTATTGAAGGAGCCAGTAAGGGCGAAGGGTTGGGAAATAAATTTCTATCGCATGTTCGCCAAGTTGATGCAATTTGTTTTGTATTACGTGGATTTACTGACCCAGATATTATCAAACAAGGGGTCAAAGATCCCCATTCCGACTTAGAAATTTTGAAACTCGAGCTTCAGCTTTCTGATGAAGATATGATTGCTGAGCATTCCAAGAAAAAACATGCAGATGTTGAGAGTTTGCCGCTTTTTTCTAAGAAGCCATTTTTAATAGTTTTGAACGTTGACGAAAAAGATTTAAATAAAGATTTTGGAATAGAGAATGCCATTAATATTTGTGCTAAAACTGAAAGTGAATTATCTGAATTGTCAAACGAAGATCAGGTGTCATATCTTGCCGACCTGGGTGTTGAAAAGTCTGGCCTTGAGCGTCTAATTCAAAAAGCTTTTTCAACTTTAGGGCTAATTACATTTTTAACGGCGGGGGAGAAGGAAGTTCGAGCTTGGACCCTTCCAGCAGGAACTGATGCCGTCAGAGCAAGCGGAGTTATTCATACTGACTTCATGAAGAAATTCATTAAAGCTGATGTTTGTGATTTTGATGACTTTATTTCAAATAATGGATGGAAAACAGCTAGGGAAAATGGCAAAGTCAGATCTGAGGGAAGGGATTATATTGTCAAAGACGGGGACGTAATAGAATTTAAGATCGGAGCTTAATTTCTAATTGCTAATTTCTAATTTCTAATTTATACTTGAGGCTGTATGAACAACTACGAACTTACAATAGTACTGGATGCCAAAGCTGGTGCTCCAAAGAAAAAGAAAGTTGTGGAATCTATTGAAAAATTAGCCAAGATTGTTAAAGAAAAAGATTGGGGAGTAAAAGAATTGGCCTACAAAATTGGCAAATCTGAATCTGGACTTTATCTTTTTTTTGAAGTTGAAGTCGATCCCAAAAGTGTAAAAGCATTAAATGAGAAATTAAGAACAGACGCAGATATTTTAAGATTTCTCTTAATTAAAAAAGATTAATATGGCAAAAAGTTTAAACAAAGTAATGTTGATCGGGAATTTAACTCGCGATCCTGAAATGAAATATACTCCAAGTGGAGCAGCTGTAACAACTTTTGGAATTGCAACGAATAGAACCTGGACAACAGACACAGGAGAAAAGAAAGATGATGTTGATTTTCATAATATAGTAGCTTGGAATAAATTAGCTGAAATTTGTGCCCAACTTTTGAAAAAGGGAAGAAAAGTATATGTTGAAGGTAGACTTTCGACGAGTACTTGGCAAGCTCCCGATGGAGCACAAAGAAATAAAACTGAGATTGTAATTAACGACATGGTAATTTTAGATAGAAAGATGGACGAACCAGCTGAAGTTGAAATTACTGAACCCGTTGAACCAGCCTCCGCCAAGGCTACGGCCGGCAGGTCGCGCCACCCCTCTTCATGGAGGGGACCCAAGACACGGAGCGAGAATCCCTTCTATGAAGAGGGGTGCCCGCCAGGGCGGGGTGTGTAGGGAGGATTATCGCTCACTAAAAAACATGCTTTGCAGCTGGTAGCTTAAAGGGTGGGGCGCGCACCGGCGGGGTGTCG
>DATJGY010000013.1:0-2190 GCA_035494495.1 Alphaproteobacteria bacterium | reverse complement strand
TCTTAAGGAATTGTATCATGTGCGTGGAATTGTCCGTGAGATATCGGAAGAAATTAATGCTGTAAGACGCGAACTTGCAAAATTAGAGAAAGATGGAATTTTACGCAAAGAACCCCGCGGAAATAGAATTTATTACTCAGTTCGTACGGAACATGCTTTATTTGGTGATTTAGTTTCAATGGTTGCTAAAACTACGGGTTTGGGTAAGTCGATAATTGATAATAAAAACAAGATCGGCAAGATTTCGTTCATTATGTTTTCCGGTAAATTCGTTCGTATTAAAAATAGAAAACGGGATGAAGATGTTGATATTTTAGTGGTTGGCGACATTGTTCTTCCCGAGTTGGCCTCAATAATTAGAATTGAAGAAAGTAAAAGAGAACGAGAAATTAACTACACCGTCATGAGTCGTGAAGAATTCGACTTCCGTAAAAAGCGCCGCGACCCATTCCTTCTTGGAATTTTGTCTGAAAGCCGTATTATGGTTGTTGGAGATGAAGAAGATCTTGTGGCATGAAGAAACTTGTTTTAATTATCCTCCTAACTGTTGCCGCAACTTATATTAGTTTGCCTATTAATAAAAAGTTTGATCTAAAACTCGGACTTGACTTGGCAGGTGGCAGCAAACTTGTTTTTGAGGCTGATATGAGTAAACTCGATGCGAGTAAGCAGGAAATTGCACTTGATTCTGTTCGTAACGTGATTGAAAAAAGAGTCAATTTGTTTGGTGTATCAGAGCCAACTGTTCAAACTTCTCAATTTGAAAACAAAAGTAGAATTATAGTTGAGCTTCCAGGAGTAACCGATACTAAACAAGCGGTAGATTTGATAGGCAAAACTGCACAACTGCAGTTTTTTGAAGAATCAGGACCTACTAATTTAACCGGCGCAGATTTGGAATCGGCGGCAGTAGTTTTTGATAGTCAAACAGGTAAGCCTGCAATTTCTCTCAAATTTACAAAAGAAGGCGGGGAAAAATTTGCTGAGATTACAGGTCAAAATATTGGCAAACCTCTTCCAATAGTTCTTGATAATAATGTAATTTCAGCGCCTGTTGTTCAAGAAAAAATAGTTGGCGATAGCGCACAAATTTCGGGAACTTTCACAATTGAAGAAGCTAAAAATTTGGCAATTCAGCTTAATGCCGGTGCTCTTCCTGTTCCTATAGCTTTAGTTCAACAAACCACAGTTGGTGCAACTTTGGGAGCTGAATCTGTCAAGCAAAGTATTACAGCTGGAATTGTCGGATTCGCCATGGTCATAGTTTTTATGATTTTGTCTTATGGTTGGTTTGGAGTTGTAGCTGATATTGGGCTTTTGATTTTCGGCGTAATTACAATTGCGCTTTATAAATTGATTCCAATTACATTGACACTTCCGGGAATTGCGGGATTTATGTTATCAATTGGTATGGCGCTTGATGGTAATATTTTGATTTTTGAAAGATTCAAAGAAGAAAAACTTAAACATGAGTTTCATCAAGCTTTAGAAATTTCTTTTGGCCGGGCTTGGAATTCGATACGTGATGCTTATGTAGCAACTCTCATTACCTGTTTTGTTTTAGCCAATCCTCTTGATTGGACATTTTTAAATACGTCTGGGCCAATTCGCGGTTTTGCAATCACGTTGGCTTTGGGAATTGTTGTAAGTTTGTTCACAGGGATTTTTGTAAGTAGAAATTTGTTGAGAATATTTGTAAAGGAGGGCAAAAAATGATTGCATGGATGAAATATCGTTGGCTGTATATATTAATTTCGACACTTGTAATTTTGTCTGGAATTTTTAGCGTAGTTAAATGGGGATTTGTAATTGGAGTTGATTTTGCTGGAGGATCGGTTTTGGAATATAAATTACCAACTGGCGTGACAAGAACTATTAAAAGTCATTATCTCGATGAACCTGGAAAAGAAAAAATCAAAATGACTATAGAGAAAGAAGTTGGAGGAAAAGTAGAGGAGATACGTTATGAAAATGTGGGCCCTGCGGTTGGAGCGGAACTTATTAAAAAAACGCTTTATGCTATGCTCATGGCAAGTGTTGGAATCCTGTTGTGGGTTGCGATTCAGTTTAGAAGTTTTAAATTTGGAATCTCGGCGGTACTGGCTATGTTTCATGATAGTTTGGTGGTAATTGGAATGTATTCAATTTTTGGGCATTTTTTTGGAGCCGAAATTGATTTGCTTTTTGTTA
>DATJGY010000012.1:0-22374 GCA_035494495.1 Alphaproteobacteria bacterium | reverse complement strand
CAATGGACGAAAGTCTGACGCCGCAATGCCGCGTGGAGGATGAAGGCCTTCGGGTCGTAAACTCCTTTTACGTGAACTGAGAAGTTTACGAGAATAAGTAACTGCTAACTCTGTGCCAGCAGCCGCGGTAATACAGAGGTTACAAGCGTTGTCCGGATTTATTGGGCGTAAAGCGTTTCGTAGGCGGTTTGCAAAGTTATTTTTCAAATACCACGGCTTAACCGGGGGAAGGGAGATAATACTGGCAAACTTGATTATTGGTGGGGTTTCTAGAACTGATGGTGTAGTAGTGAAATACGTTGATATCATCAGGAATTCCAAGGGCGAAGGCAGGAAACTAACCAATTAATGACGCTGAGGAACGACAGCTAGGGGAGCGAAAGGGATTAGAGACCCCTGTAGTCCTAGCCGTAAACTATGCTCGCTAGGGGTTTGAAGTTTACTTCAAGTCCCGTAAGCTAACGCGTTAAGCGAGCCGCCTGGGGAGTACGACCGCAAGGTTAAAACTCAAAGGAATTGACGGGGACCCGCACAACCAGTGGAGCATGTGGTTTAATTCGAGACAAAACGAAGAACCTTACCAAGCCTTGACATACTACCGTTTTAGGCACTCAGAAATGGGAGCTGATCTAAATTTATTTGGATGGTAGAACAGGTGCTGCATGGCCGTCGTCAGCTCGTGCCGTAGGGTGTTCCCTTCAGTGGGGTAACGAGCGCAACCCTTGCCAAATATTAAATATCTATTTGGGACTACTTAAATTTATTTTAGGTGGAAGTGAGGACGACGTCAGGTCAGCATGGCCCTTATAGCTTGGGCTACACACATGCTACAATGAAGCCGACAGAGGGTAGCCAAGTCGCAAGACGGAGCTAATCCCATCAAACGGCTTCTCAGTGGGGATTGGGGGCTGCAATTCGCCCCCATGAACGCGGAATTGGTAGTAATCGCGCATCAGCTATGGCGCGGTGAATACGTTCTCGGGTCTTGTACACACCGCCCGTCAAGTCAATAAAGTTGGATATACCTTAAAGCCGATTGTGTCGGCTCAAGGTAGAATCAGCGATAGGGACTAAGTCGTGAATTTGTTGCGACCTGCATTTCTAATAATGCAGAAAAATCTTGCTGTATCGGTGAACCCTAAGATTTATTAAAATGAATTATGGGAATACCGAGGGAACCTCTCAAATTGAGAGGACTCCGTAGAGACTACACGCGAGCTTCGCAAATTAGTAAACATTATTTACTTGGTTTGTTGCACGACGCAACTGAAAGAAAAACCACGTATCGAATAGCAGCAAAATCAAAAGATTTTTCTGATACCCTCGTAAAAGGGATCAAAAATCTTGGAATGTCTGCTTGGAATTACAAAGAAGGAAAAAATCGCAATCTTTGGATTGCGGAATTTTCTAAAATTTTACTTAAAAATGTAAAAATAGTTTCCAAACAGAATAAGATTGATTATATTCGCGGTTATTTCGATGCAGAAGGTGGAATTTCAAGACAAGCAAGCGTTCGCTTTTATATTTATTTTTGTCAGAAAGACAAAGATGATTTGTTGGAGGTAAAACGATATCTTGAAGAACTTGGAATAGGTTGTGGAAAAATGCATAATCCTAGCTATAAAGTTGATCCGAATTATTGGAGGTTTTTTGTAGGTGCAAAATCTTATTCAAAATTTGCCAAAGTTATTAGTTCGAATCATCCTGAAAAGATTACTTTTTTGAGAATGAAGATATAGTCCATACCTCTCGAAAGACGAGGAATATTTATGAACAAGGTATCCGTACTGGAAGGTGCGGATGGATCACCTCCTTTCTAAGGAGTGTGAAAGTACACCCAAGTTTTAAGAACGCCGTTTTCTTTAATTAACGGGTTTCAATTCTTCCGATCACATCTGGAATACCAAAATTAACAAAATCTTTGAAGGTTAAAGTTAAAACTTCTGAAGTAAAAAACCTAACCTGAACAAATACATTAACTTCGAAAAAAATCGAAATCTTTGTACCCGTTCAGGTGTCGTGCAAAAAATGAAATATGTTTAGTTCTCTTCGGGCTTCGGATTTTCAGGTTTTGGATCTGTCGCAAGTGCATAAAATGCAAGTGCGAGAACAACTGTTATTGCAAAACCTATACCCGAACCCCAGGCAGTTGTGGAAGCTATTCCTAATGCAACCCCGACGAAACCTGTTAAAACGCGACGCTTTTGCTCGTTCATTTTTCACTCTCCTTATTAAAATAAAGTGCAAGATCCAGCGCATTTGCTGGTGTGATATATTACTATCGGATAGAAGTGTAGAGAGAGAGAGCTTAAAAGTCAAATTTTGCGGGACCAACGTTCACGAGAAGCCTGAATTACTTTCTCCCTATTTTGATTGGCAGAAATTGGCAGTTTTAGAGTTGTTGCCACAAATGGCCTACTTGTGTGCCCGTCAATTGTCATTTTTACAGCAATTTGGTAATTACCTAAGTTCACCATGTCATTAGGAGAAAACACTTCCGCAAATTCTTTATTCAAAATATCAGCATCATTTGCCCCAACTGCAAATGTCATCACAGTTCCAGCATTACCCAAAATTGCTCGTGTAACTTCCTCAGGAATCTGAGCCATATATTGATTTGCAAGCATAATATTTAAGTGATATTTGCGAGCTTCAGACATGATTTTAATAAAACTTCCTGTAGCAAAATTTTGGAACTCATCAACATACAAATAAAAATCACGTCTATTTTCTTCAGGAATTTCAACCCGGTGCATAGCCGCAAGCTGGAATTTTGAAATAAGCATTGCACCCAAAAGCGCGGCGTTATCCTCACCCAAGCGGCCCTGCGACAAATTAGCTAGGAGTATTTTCCCATCGTTCATAACATCATCAAGTTTAATCGTACTTTTCGGGCTTCCAATTACACTTCGCACCAAAGGAGAGGTAATGAATTGGCCAACTTTGTTTAAGATCGGCGAGATCGCTTCTTGTTGAAGTTTTTCCGGCATTTTGTCAAATTCATCGATCCAATAGGTTTTTAATGTTGGGTCAGTGATTTGAGACTCAATTCTGGTTCTAAATTGTTTATTAGTTAAAAGTAGAGGAACGTCTTTCAATGTCGAATTAGGAACTTCAGCCAAAGTCATTAGAGTGTTGCGCAAGATATATTCCAATCGCGGACCCCAGGAAAAACCAAAAATTTTATTAAAAATTGAAACAATTCCAGAAACCACTAATTCCGCCTCTTCCTTGTTGGTAACTTCCAGTGGATTAATAACAATTGGGTAATCTCGGTCATTTGGATTAAAGTAAATTACGTCGTTAATACGATGCTTTGGAATATAATCGAGTATTGTTTCGCACAGATCTCCATGCGGATCAATCACAGCAATTCCTCTGTTTTTCTTCAAATCATCAATCGCCATATTGGCAATCATTGTTGACTTTCCAGTTCCGGTTTTTCCAATCGCCCAAACATGTCGCCTGCGGTCAATATCTTTAATTCCAAAAATAGTATCCCGATTATGGAAAATAGTTTTCGCAAAAAAGTTAACATGGTCTCTTTCTTCTTCAGTTTTAATATCTAAAGCATTGGGAAGATTTTCAGGAGGCTCAGACAATACTTTTGTTCCCCAGGCAATGCCTTGAGTTTTGATTTTTTCAGATGGCAAGTGCCAAAGAGTTGCTAATTCTTGTATGTTTAAAATATCATTTCCATTTATATTTCTAGATATAGCATCTTTAAAAATTTTTGACTTACTTCTAAAGATAGAGGAATGCTTTTTAAAATAATTTCCATCACTTCTAGTATAGACGCCAAAGGCCGAAGCAAGCTCTATTAGGGATTTGTTCGTATTACTAATAAGGCGTATAGAGGTAGCAAATCCCGGGTAAGAAATCTTTTCAACTACAATACTTTTATCCGATCTTGGGGAATAAACTCCATTCTCATTTTTAACTCCATGGTCAGCATAATTGGCTCCTTGAGACTGCCATTTACTACTTGTCGACTCGAGAGTAATTTGAACAAGAATTAGTTCAGTTGGCTCGGCTTTTGATAATACTGACAAAATAGAAGACAGTGGATCCACATCTGTAAACTTGTCATAAGTTCCAATTGGATAATAATTGCCTTTTGCCAGTTTCAATTCTTTGATGTCTAAGTTCTGATTTGTTAATGGATCTGGAATTTTTTCCATTACTACCAGCGGGTAATTACTTTGAATTTGTGTTTGAATAAAAGGAACTAGAGTATCTTCACAAGTTATTAAAAAATTAATTTGTTGATTAATACTGGCAAGTTCTAAAGCCAAAGCGGGTGGTCGGGTACCAAAAAATTTTTGAAAACTTGAGATTGAATTGATTTGAGTTAAGGCTGACAAAAAGGTTTTTGCAGCCTCAGGAGTAATATCGCTATTGCGAGGAAGTTTTAAAAGAAGAGTGGTCAAATTGGGCATACAATTTATTATACTATACTGGTTTATAAGGAATTTACTTCAGGCGCTACATAGGGTTTTTAATTTGGGGTTTTAAGCCAATTCAAAAGGGACCTATGTAGCAACCTGCTTCACTCAACAATTGATCGATAAATCACTTTTTCGCGCTTTGCGAATCATGAATTATTCAATCTTTCAATTGAGTGGTGAGTGGTTATTTCCTTCTTTTGAAATTAGTTGTTATTCCAGAACAAGAGCAATAATCGTAAAGATTATCCCTAAGATCATTGCTGGCTGGTTGTGATTAAAATAACCGTACATGGCTACAGCCGATGCTGCAACAATGACCATATAGAGGACTACTTTAAAAATAATCACTATTACCGCAAACATGATCAAGGAATCTTTGATTTTCTCAACGACAGCCGGTGTAATTTGGTCATAACCTAGGTTTTTTGCAAAGGCAACGGCCAGGGCGCGTTCTTCAGAACTTAATTTACTTAAAGGATCTTCTTGGTCTACCATTTTTTCCTCCGTGGTAAATAATTTGGATAGGATATTACAAGACGTACATTAAACGGAAAAGAAATCCGTGAATTTTTAACCACTCACATGTTAAAGAACTTACTAACTGAGGGAGAATTATAACGTACTATAGGTTTAAGATCAAATATTTTGAAGAAAATATTTCATGCAATTTGATAATTTTCTTTTACAAAAGTGGACAACTCCTGCCCAGCAATAAAATTGGCGAAGTTTAACTTTATAAATGCATTTGCCGCTTCTGTTGTTTGTTTATCTTGTGGATTTGGCTGGCCTGACAAAAGTTCTTCTACAGCTGCTTTACTTTGGGATTTAGCAATAGCTTCCTTTTGAATATCATTAATAGATAATTGAAATGGACTATAACTCCTGGATATTGATTCATAATTTATTTCTAATAAATCCGATACTCCTTGCGCTTTGGATCTCAATTTATCACACAAACTATCTAAGTCGATACCTTCTAATCTGGCTGCATTTCTAAAACTATCTACAATTACAGGTCTAGCTTTAATTATTAATTCAATTGGAAATATTTTACATTCAGGTGTTCCAATGACAACTGGAACTCCATTGTAATCCATTAAACTATCTGCAAACGACAAACCTTCTTGAGGAGTAATTTTTCCTGAATCAATGGCATCTTTGGCCATTTCAACCGCAATAAAAGCTCGAGTCAAAGGACTGACTTCTTCTGGTTTTTTTGAAGTTACCTCTTCAATCAAATAATTCATTCTTTCCTGTGACTTTATTTCTGATAATTCTTGTGTTCTGTCGCTCATAAAATTACTTTATAACCTGTGGGTGCGCATGGAATCGGACCATGTGCCTCTTTCTTACGATGAGCACCGCGAAACGCGTTGTCAAGAAAGCGTTCTACCACTTGTGGGTCGTGATGGAGTCGAACCATCCACTTCGTTCTTATCAGGAACGCGTTCTACCGCTGAACCAACGACCCTTCTTTAGAATTTAAGCATTTTAACACAATGAAGGAAAATAGAAAATTAGACTTCACTAATTACATCAAAACCCTTAATACTTCCAACGATAGCAAAAGCGTAAATTGTTCCATTCATTTTATCTTTAATCTTTTTGGCAACTTCATTAAAAGTAGCACCTGAACCAGTTGCATCATCAATCAGTAGTATATTTTTATAATTAATTTGATCTGGTTTTTTAATAAAAATGGTTTCTTTAGCGTTAATAATTCTCTCCTCCAGTTTTGAAAGTGTTTTTTGAGGAATAATAATCTCCCCCGAAACCTTAACAAGATCAATTTTTGGCAAACCCAGATTTAGATTTTTCTCAACTTCAGTTATGAATTGAAGTTGTCTTGGAACTGTTGGAGGAATAAAAGAAACAGCATCAATATTATATTTTCTAATAATATCCAAAATATCTGGTTTAATTTGGCTGCTGATTTTCGATATAAAATCTCTGTTTTGTGACTGTTTAGCATAAAGAACCATTTGCCCTAATTTTGTTTTACCAAATTTAGGCAATGAATAAAAATCAGAATAAAAAAGTTTCTCTACCGCCGCATCCTCTTTGAAAGTTGATTTGATCTTAAAACTAGCATCTATGTATTTGGGATATATGATGATTTTTGTATACTCTCGAGCAAGTGATTCTAGGTATTTTTCTTGGTTGATGTTTTTTACCCAAGCTAAAAATCCTTCAAATCCGTTTAAAATCTCTCCAGCAGGGGAGATATAAAGATAATTTTGGTCAATTATTTTTTTGATACTTTCTGAAATGTTATTTTTTTCTTCTGGGTGATAATTATCCAAAACGTAAAAGACTAAAGGTGATGAGCCGACTTTTTTAATCATACTTTTTTCAAGAAGCTTGTTTAATTGTTTATGGATCGCAACGTTGGAAAGACCCAAATGTTTAACAAGATCACCAACCCTTGCTTGCTTGTTGATTTTTATATATGAAATTATTCTGTTTCTAGTTTCTGTTATCATAGTTAATAGTTCACTATAAACTATAAACTATAAAATGTCAACCAATAAGATCAAAACCACCCTTGACCCCTTTCTCAATCTACCATATAATACGCATTAGTCTTTGAGTCGGAACAAAGAGCATTTAATGGAACTAAATTTAATTTCAACTAAAACAAGCGCAAGTTTGCGTGTTTAAGGCGAATTAGTTCAATTTTCTTTAAATGATTTATAACCGACTCTTAGAAGTCGGTTTTTTAATGGATAAATTAAAAGCACTTTACAAAAAATTAGAGGAAGCTGAGGAAAAATACAAAGCTAGGCTTAAAAATTTCCGAGGTGTGCCGCATGAGTCAGCAGCTGGAGAATTGTCTTTTTCTGAATTAAAAGTTAGAGAAGACTTTGTAAGAAGTTTAAAGGCTGAGATTGCAGTACTTGAAGAAAAACTGGGAATCAAAAAGTAGACTTGGGCCCAAAGTTTACCCGGTTGAACATCTCATTTGCAATGAGAAGGTAGTGGGTTCGACTCCCACTGGGTCCACCAAGAGCAAGTAATTAGTACTTAGTAATTAGTACTTAGGATTTTCTAAATATTATTTATTACGCACTAATTGATCGTAATTAGTACTTTAACAACTTTAAATTTAAAGAGGAAGGCCGCGTCCTGCGCCCGATTTTGATCGGGGTGTGCAGGATCGCAAGTATTAAATAACGCAGACAGTGGATGCCTTGGTTGCATTTTCCGAAGAAGGACGTACATGGCCACGATAGTCGCCGGGGAGCTGCCACGAAGCTTTGATCCGACGGTGTCCGAATGGGGAAACCCTCTCCGATTTTATCGGAGAACATGCGCTCCAAATGATGCTCGCAAGAGTGTTTATAAAGTGCATAGAGGGAACCGCCTGAACTGAAACATCTAAGTAGGGCGAGGAATATAAATCAATTACGAGATTGCCTTAGTAGCGGCGAGCGAAAAGGTAACAGTCTAAACCAGGTGCTTTGCACAAAGTACATAGTACAGAGTACCTAGTACTTAGAATTACAAAAATGTTTTTCTTTGTACTTTGTACTAATTTCTGTGTACTGCGCGCAGAGCGCTTGGGGTTGCAGGAGCCCGACATGGGACTCAACTTTTGATAGAAGAACAGTCTGGAATGGCTGATCATAGAGCGTGAAAATCGCGTATTCAAAATCAAAAGTTACCCTAGGGATTTCCTAAGTACCACGGAGCACATACTCTGTGGGAATCTGGAGGAACCATCCCCCAAGACTAAATAAAAATGCAGACCGATAGTGAACTAGTACCGTGAGGGAAAGGTGAAAAACAGGGTGAGACACCCAATGAAATAGAATCTGAAACTGTTTGCGAACAATCCGATAGAGCTCGTGCATGGCACGAGAGTTTCGAGTCTCCAGTTGCCAGTCTCCAGTTAGTTTCGAGTTTCGAATTTATATAATTTGAGATTTTGAAATTCATTGGAAATTGGTAATTGGAAATTGGAAATTCTCCTGCTGTGCAGGAGTGATATCGTGCCTATTGAAGAATGAGCCGGCGAGTTAATATTATGCATTTAGTTGAAGTCCGTTAAACGGGCCAAAGCGTAGGGAAACCAAGTCTTAAAAGGCGAATATAATGCATCGTATTAGACCCGAAACCGAGTGAGCTAACCATGAGCAGGGTGAAGCGAGCAGAAATGCTGGTGGAGGCCCGAACCCGTTATCGTTGTAATGATATGGGACGACTTGTGGTTAGTGGCAATATACCTATCGAACTCGGAGATAGCTGGTTCTCCCCGAAAGGTCTATAGGGACCGTGCCTTGTTAAGTTCTGTTGGCTGTAGAGCACTAGATGGGTTTGAGAGCGCAAGCAATTAAACTCAATTAAACTCCGAATACTAACGTGAGCTATCGAGGTAGACAGACATATCGGGCTAATCTGATATGTCGAAAGGGAAACAACCCAGATTTTCAGCTAAGGCCTCTAAATTATAACTAAGTTTTAAAGGAAGTACGTGTCCGAAAACAGCCAGGAGGTTGGCTCAGAAGCAGCCACCCTTTAAAGATAGCGTAACAGCTCACTGGTCGATTAGGGCGCGTGCGCCCAAGATTTATCGAGGATAAGTTATATGCCGAAGCTAGAGATTTGTATCAATTTATTGGTACAAGTGGTAGGGGAGCGTTCCAATTGCTGTGAAGGTGAACTGTAAGGTTTGCTGGAGCGTTTGGGAGTGAGAATGCCGGCTTGAGTAGCGTACAATTGATGTGAGAATCATCAGCACCGAATGTCCAAGGTTTCCACTGCAAGGTTCGTCCACAGTGGGTTAGTCGGTACCTAAGGCGAGGCCATATTGGCGTAGTCGATGGAAGAGTAGTCAAAATTCTACTATTTGGTTTAAATCGTTAATAGCTGGGGGTTGACCAAATTGGAAGTCTAAAGCCAGTTCGTGAAGTCTGGTGCAAACTATAAGATAGTGTTCCGGTAAAATCCCGGGATGCGTTTAATCGAGTAGTGATGCAAACTCCGCCGCGAGGTGGGGGATTTTAGCACTTTCAGTTTGCAAGAAAAGACTCGCAGTGAGAGTTAAACCAAGCCGTACCGCAAACCAACACAGGTGGACTGGGGGAGAACCCTAAGGTGATCGAGAGACAAATCCTCAAGGAACTCGGCAAAAAATCTACCCGTAACTTCGGGAGATGGGTTGCCTCGCGTAAGCGAGGTTGCAACTAAAGTTTGCTAGTCGACTGTTTATCAAAAACACAGGTCCATGCAAAGACGAAAGTCGAAGTATATGGGCTGACGCTTGTCCAGTGCCGGTAAGTTAAGCGGAGGGGTGGTTTCCAATTTATTGGGATCTTGCTCTAAAGTTAAGCTCCGGTGAACGGCAGCAGTAACTATAACTGTTCTAAGGTAGCGAAGTTCCTTGCCAGGTAAGTTCTGGCCCGCATGAATAGCGTAACGAGCTAGCAACTGTCTTGAGGGTTTACTCGGCGAAATAGCGATAGCTGTGAAGACGCGGCTTACTTCCATCAGGACAAAAAGACCCCGTGGAGCTTTACTGCAGATAAACATTGCTTTTGTATTTTTTGATTGTCTAGAATAGGAGGGAGATTCGTCATCAGTGTAATACCTCTCGTTGAAAAATATAAAGCTTACTTTAATCGCCTGAAGACGGCGATGGGAAACGTGTTTGTTGGGCAGTTTTACTGGGGCGGTACCCTGCTAAAATGTAACGCAGGGGCACAAAGGTTGGCTTCTCACGGATGGAAATCGTGAGAGAAAGCGTAAAAGTTTATGCCAGCTTGACTGCAAGGGAGACATCCCGCGCAGGGACGAAAGTCGGTTTTAGTGATCCTCCGATCCACTATGGGTGTGGACGGAGCTTAACGGATAAAAGCTACCCCGGGGATAACAGAGTAGTCGCACCCGAGCGTCCATAGCGACGGTGCGGTTCGCTACCTCGATGTCGGCTCATCACATCCTGGCGCTGAAGAAGGTGCCAAGGGTCGGTCTGTTCGCCCGTTAAAGTGATACGCGAGCTGGGTTCAGAACGTCGTGAGACAGTTGACCTTATTAACATTTTAAGGTGACATCTAAGCTGTCTTTCTATTAACGTATTTGAATCCCGATTACAGTTTGCCAATCGTAAGATTAGCGTGTAATCAAGAGAGGTTAGTATATTTTGTTATACCCAATAGATCTCAAATCCAGTTTGAGAATAAATTTGACTATATGCTGGAAAATCCGGTGCATCTTGTGCTACCTGAAAAGGTGAAAATGCATCAAGTGCGGACAATCAGCAGGAAAGATCCGGCAATATTGCCGAGATATCCTCAACGATCATACGTCAGACACGAAAGTGAAGATATGATCTGATCCCTATAGCGATGTGGGGTTTGTCTAAAACCAGAGCGGTTTAGGCAATTTAAAACAATAATGTCGGACTCTATCCGGTGGAAGCGTTGGAATTTTGAGGAGAGCTGGGGACAGTACGAGAGGACCTCCCTGGGGAAATCCCTGGTGTGCCGGTTATTACGTCAGTAGTAACGCCGGGTAGCTATATTTCCAAAGGATAACCGCTGAAAGCATCTAAGTGGGAAGCCAACTCCAAGATTAGAATTCCGCATTAGACCCCCGAAAGAAGATCGGGTTAATCGGCAAGCGCTGGAAGTTCCGTAAGGAATTAAGGCTACTTGTGCGAATTGGTCAATCGCTTGCGATCCTACACATATAAGTGGGGCGCGGCCTTTCTCTTTAAATAAAAAAGTTGAATTTCAAGATATTGTTCTGGTGGTTTGAGCGACTTGGTACCACCTGTTTCCATTCCGAACACAGAAGTGAAACGAGTCAGCGGAGACGATAGTTGTGGGGCAACCTACCGCGAAAATATCTCACCGCCAGAACAATGTTTTGAAAATTTGATATAATCCTAATATGGATTTTCTGACTCCACTAAAATGGTTGTTAATAATACCCCTCTTTATAGGAGCATTTATAGACGCTTCATTAGAAGATAAAATTGATTATGTTGATCACAAACCGTTCAGAATTTTTAATGAAAGAGGTAGTGTTGTTACAACAACTAATATTAAAAATAAAGGCGATGTAACCTTTTACTATTGGACTAGTGATCATTCTTTAGCGATTCCCAGGATTGGAAATTATAAAACTACATATGATTGTTTTTATGTAAATTCAGATGGTACAAAGGGGAAATATATGGGAACTTCAAGTTTGTATTTTGCAAATGACTCCCCATATAAAAAATATTTTCCACTTGAAATAAAAGATTTTGGAGATTTGAGTGATAAATATGATGACATTGTAAAGATTGTTAAGTCATTTCCTAAAGATCCAAACCCAAATTACACCATTCAAATTAGAACTACTTGGGGTAAAAAGGGAGTCTGTGACTTGATCCAATAAATTTTCCTCTTGCGATCTTCATGTATAATTAAACTATGAAACCTATAAACATTTCTTCATTGGTTAAAAAATATGGTGCGAGTTATATTGCCAGAAGTCAAAAAACTGGGAAAATTGTGGCTGATTCCAAGAGAATTGATCTTTTAATCAAAAAAACTAAAGACAGATCAGATCTCACTATTTCTTGGGTCCCTAAAGATAATGCCCGCTATGTTTTTAAAATTTCCCTTTGAATATGCTGAAATAGAAGGTATTGGCCGTCTTTTTTATCCCATTGTAAAACTTGGCATAAAAACGATTTATGGCTATAAAGAATTTGAATTTTTAGTTGACACTGGTGCTGATATCACTACCGTTCCAGCTCATATTCTCCCAGCGTTAGGAATTTATAAAAAAGATTTAAAAACCAATTGGACTTTAGGAGTTGGAGGAATTAAAGTTAAAACTCACGAATTTCGATTACCAATTAAATTTGGCACTTTGGAAATGTCTATAAAAGCAACGGCTGTGGAAATGGATGGAAATTCCATGCCATTACTTTTGGGAAGAAAAGATGTATTAGAAAGTGTTTTTAGTTTGGAATTGAATAGTAAAGACAAGGTGGTAATTCTTAGAAAGAATTAGTATAATACTTGATACCAACAAGAAAGGTGGACATGAATTTTGACAAAAACAACTTCAACAACAGATAAGCCTATGACAATGGCGGAGCTTCTTGCCAAGTCTAAAAAGAGCGCCAATCAATTTACAAAAGGCCAGAGAACTATGGGTAAACTTTTATCCAAAACTCCAGAGGCTTTAATTTTTGATGTGGGCGGCAAGTCAGAAGGCATAGTCAAAGAAAAAGGCTATACCGATGCCAAAGAATTTATAGAAACCCTCAAAGTGGGCGATAATGTAATGGTTACAGTTTTGGTTCCAGAAACTCGCGATGGGATTACAATTTTAGCTTTGAAAGATGCAATGAAAGATATTTCGTGGACTAAATTGGAAGCTGCTAAGATTGATAATACTGATGTTCCAGTTTTGGGCAAGGGAGTTAACGCCGCAGGTTTTGTGGTTGATGTTATGGGCCTTGAGGGTTTCATTCCAACTTCTCAAATGGGCAAAGAAGCTGGTGAAAATGCTGAAAAATTGGTTGGCAAATACTTCAAAGCCAAAGTTATGGAAGTAGATAAAGTGAATAATAAAGTTGTGCTTTCGGAGAAAGAAGTGTCAGAAGCAGGAGATATTGCTTTAGTCAAGAAAGCCATGGTTAATGTTAAAGAGGGTGAAGTTTACGACGGTGTTGTTACAACAGTCGCTCCATTTGGTGCTTTTGTAAAAATCGAAGTATTAGTCGGAAAAGAGAAAGCCTATGTTGAAGGTTTGGTCCATGTTTCAGAATTATCTTTCACTAAAGTTAATCTTCCTTCTGATGTTGTAACAGAAGGTGACAAGGTTAAAGTTCGTGTTATGGCTGCAAGAGATGGCAAATTGTCCCTTTCCATCAAACAAGCTGCAAAAGATCCTTGGACTGAAGCGGAAGAAAAATACAAAGTGGAATCTAAAGTTAGTGGAAAAGTTGTTAGAATTAGCGATTTTGGTGTATTTGTAGAGCTTGAGCCTGGAATTGAAGGCCTAATTCATATTACAAAAATCCCACCAACTCACAAAATTAATTTGGGAGATGAGGTAAAATGTGTGATTGAAGATGTTAACGTAAAAGATAAGAGAATTGCATTGGGATTAGTTTTGACCTCAGCCCCAATTGCTTACAAGTAATTCATTAATCACATCCTTAGCTTCTTTCCACTGATTTTTAAAGACAAAATGACTTTCTAATTCTTTATATTTGACCCATTTTGCTTGTCTTATTTCGTTAGTGTCAATTTCAATTTTGTCTTTGTTTCCAAAAAATTTAACTAAAAATTGTTCTTGAATTTGACCTTTGTAAGTTTTTCCTTTTTCTTTTAACCTTTTTTCAATCACTTCAGCTGGCCAATCATATTTTATAATTTGTTTACTTTTTTGAATAATTTCAAATTTATTTGTTCCTAATTCTTCTGACAGTTCTCGAAGCAGAGCTTTTTCTGAAGTTTCTCCATTTTCAATTCCTCCTCCTGGGAATCTCCACTGATTTTCTGCATAACCAATATTTTGAGCAATCAAAAATTTGTTTTTATTATCAATTACAATTCCCAAAACTCCTTTTCTGTAAGTTAACATATGTTATTATCTATCAAATGGCCTTTCATTCCAAATACGTTTGTCAACAATGTGCCTATGAGTCAACTGGTTGGCTTGGGAAGTGTCCTGAATGTGGAACTTGGAATAGTTTGGTGGAGACAGTAGTCGAAACAAATTCTAAATCCCAAACTCGAAATTCCAAAAAAATCGGTTCACCGTCCACTGTTCACAGTTCACCTATCAATCTCTCCGACATCAAAACTTCAATTATCCAGCGTATTTCAACAAAAATTTCTGAATTAGATAGAGTTTTAGGTGGAGGACTTGTTGCTGGGCAAGTTGTATTAATTGCAGGCGAGCCTGGAATTGGAAAATCGACACTTTTGACACAGCTCTCCGATACTTTAGGAAATGTTTTATATGTTTGCGGTGAAGAATCTCCTTCTCAAATCGCAGTTCGGGCTCAGCGAATGGGTGTTAAATCTAAAAATATTCAACTTCTAGAAAACACAGACGTTGATGAAGTAGTTAGTTCACTGTCCACTGTTGACGGTTCACTGTCCGCTATCATCGTCGACTCCATTCAAACAATGACAACTTCAGATTTGTCGGGTATGGCAGGGTCTGTTGGTCAAGTTCGGGAATGTGCTTTTCGTTTACTCAAAATCGCCAAAGAAAAAAATATTCCACTTTTTCTTGTTGGCCATGTTACCAAAGAGGGAACCGTAGCTGGACCAGCGGTTTTAGCTCACATTGTTGATACTGTTTTGTGGTTCGAGGGAGATAAAACTTTAACAACTAGAATTTTGCGTGCTGTCAAAAATCGCTTTGGCCCAACTGACGAGGTAGGAGTTTTTGAAATGAAACATTCAGGTTTAATTCCAATTGCTGACCTTGAGAAAGCATTTTTGGATAAAGGTAAGAATGACGTTTCGGGAAGTGTGGTTACAAGTGTAATGCAGGGAACTCGGCCGATTTTGGTTGAAATCCAAGCTCTTGTTGTGCCTACAAAACTGGCAATTCCGCGGAGGGTCGCGCAGGGAGTGGATTCGCGCAGATTAGAAATGCTTTTGGCGGTTTTAACTCGACGTTGTGGTTTGCCAATGTATGATCAAGACGTGTTTGTAAATGTGGCTGGAGGATTAAAAGTTACTGAACCAGCTTCTGATTTGGCAATTTGTATGGCTGTAGCTTCGGCTTATTTTGACAAGCCGGTTTCAGGAAAAACAATTGCAGTTGGGGAAGTAGGTTTGTTGGGTGAAATCCGAGAAGTTGTGGCACAAGAAAAAAGAATTAAAGAGGCAAAAAGAATGGGATTTACTATGGCAATCACTTCAAAGGAAATTAAGTACTTAGGAGAGGCAATCAAAAAACTTCATTAATTTTAGTTATTCACTAGTTATCCACAATCTATTTTTAATAAAATATTTGACCTAGTTTATGGGATAAAGTAGCTATTTAAATACTATAGGGAGTAATATTTTTGATTATTTTATACTATAGGGTTTGACAGATTTGCAAGCCAGTGTTAAAATTTTTTCAGAACAAAAAAAGAGCATCGCCATCGTTGGGTTTTCCTCTAAAAGTTAAAGGGACTCGCCACGAATAGTAATGCTCTTTTAAAAAAATTTGTCTTTCGGACAGGAACATCTTGCAAGACAAATCGTTATCAGACTAAAACTTAACTTAACTTGTGTCAAGGGCCTTTTGGCGCTTCGGCTTTAGTAGGGAGGGGTGGTTTGTTGGGCAGGCGAACTACCCTTTCCTCTTGAAGCCGAAAGTTGTATAATCTCCAGCTATGCAAAATTTCTTGAAGTCTTTAATTAGAATTACGCTTCTTGTTGGCATTTTTTTAACCTGTTTTTTCTATGGTCCAGGAATTATAGATTGGCTTAATTCAAAGCTAAATACTTCTATAACTGAGTCGTATACTCCTACTATTCCCACAGAAACTTCTTCGTATCAGCCTGCTTTTAATCCTAGATTGTCCAAAACAAATCATCTTGTAATTCCATCAATTGGAGTTGACACAGATTTGGAGGAAGCAACTTATGACAGTTATGAAATTGCGCTTAAGAAAGGCGTTTGGAGGGTGTCAGATTTTGGCTCTCCTGAAGTTTCAGGTGTGCCTACAATTTTAGCGGCTCATAGATTTGGCTATTTGGCCTGGAGCAATAAATACCGGAGAGAGAATTCTTTTTACAATCTTCCTAATCTTAAGGTGGGGGACATTGTGGAAATTATTTGGCACCAAAGAAAATATACATATGAGATTTACGCAGATGGGAAAGGACCTAATATCACTGATTATTCTGCCAATTTAATTCTGTATACTTGTGAAAATTTAGTGGGAAGTACAAGATTTTTTAAATACGCAAGGCTTCTGGAGTTATAACTAGTTGGAATTGGTCGAAGTTGGTCAGAAGTTAGATAAGTTTTGAAGAAAAGGCTCCAATTTGACGAGCTAAAATTCTATACGATTCTTGAAGGTCCTCTGTGGGGATTTCATAAACCTTGGAAATAACTTGGAGGTGGGCCACAACTTCGTTTGCTGATCCCGATGAAATTTGTAAATAGTTTCTAAATTGTTTATGAGATCTTAAATATCCTTCAGCAATATTGGCTAATACTGATACAGAGGCTCTTTTAATTTGATCACAAAGTGACCAATCTGAAGATAAACTTTTATTTTTTCTGATTAAAAAATATATATCTTTGATTAAATCCAGTGCAGTTTGATAGATTCTTAATTTTTCCATTGATCTAATTATAAACTAACTTGACCAACTCCGACTATTTCTGTCTAACTTTGACATCTCTATCCTATAGCTTGACATATGAGGCTCCAAGAAGTATAATTCGCGCATCCTAAAAATGCAAAAACTATTTTTGATTTTAGTGGTAATTTTTGCCTTGGCAAGTGCTAAACCAGCTTTTGCCCAAGAACAAGTTTGTACTTCGGCTTACGGCGGAGGAGTTGTGTGTGGAATTAAAACTCACCAGCCAGTTAATACAGGTTTGATTGACGATTTGCCACTTCTTGGGCCTTCATTTATATTAGTTTCAGGAGCACTTTTCGCTCTTTCACGCAAACTAAAATTGTCAAAAGTTAGTTGAAATCAGTCTAAGCTAGTCGAAGTTAGCATTTGCGCTAACTTATTGACCAACTTTGACCAGTTTTAACTAAACTAAAGCTCTTTAAAATATCGAGGTAAATAAAATTTCTCCTAACTGTTCTCTCCTGCGTTCCGTTTCAGTTTCGGATTCTGAAAATTAAATTTTAGTTTTTAGAGTCCGGAGCTGACCGGCCTCACCGTGAGGAAGAAGATCAACAGCTAGTTTTTTCCAATGCGCAAGGAAGAAACTATTTGTATTTCACAAAAAAGGAGAAATAAAATGAAAATAAGACATTGGATTTTGATTGGGGTAGTTGTAGCTGCACTTGCACTGGTTGTTGTGATTTCCTTTTCTTGGAACAAGGACACTGTGATGACCAACCTGGCGTCTCAAGGGATCGTCCAAAAAACACCAGCTGCATTTCCGTCAGAAACATTAGTACCTGATGCAACATCCATTCCCGAGCCAACTGCCACCCTGGCGCCATCAACAGAAGTTCCGTCAACGGCAATGCCTGAGGTAGCAAATGTTCAAGAATGCTCACTGACTGATGGTACGGCCCAGCTTCAACTGTCGAAAGACGACGAAGGCTGGTTTATCGGCTCCAAAGACCTTAAACCGGTCAAAGGATATGATGGGTCTCAACCGGGTCATGACGCTTCGCATTTGGAAGGATGTCCGGTGATTATCGAATACCAGGCCAGCGGCGTTCAGTACGTTGTCGTTGAAAATCCTGGTTTTGATAAATATACTATTCCCGAAAAGAATGGGGCCAGCGCTTGGGCAATACCTGCCGATTGGAATGCTTGCGATTTATCGACGCCTAAGCCCGCTGTTTGTCTGGAACTCGCTGCAGAAAGTAATGCAAATCAGAAGCCAGATGTTCCAGAGACGATCGTCCAGGCGGATGGCAAGATTACTACCTACGAAGTCGGCCACTTCTACGGCAATTACTATGCGGGTTGTGTCGATCTCAAAGAGCCTGGTCCAATCAATGTTGCTGGCAAGATTGAAGGTAATGGATTTAAAGCCAATATCGGCATTGAAGGCTGTAAGATGTACACAAAGATCGATAACAAAGATTGGTCGATCTGGAATGGCGCGCAAGATATTTTTTATCACACAATTGAAGCCTGGCTTTTCCCACAGTTTTGGACTGAAACCCAAATCGACGCCTGGGTTAGCACGCACTAAATTTTTTCAAAGGACTTTGTCGCTAAGTTAGGACATCGTCCTGAAATTATTTTTTTTATTTTGTTTTACCTCGACTTACCCGAGCAGCCCATATTTAGCTTTGTCTTTTTGACAAAACAAGTATGAAAGTTGCTCGGTATTACTTTAAATTTAAATTTATTTTTAAGTTTAAAGTGATGCCAAAAGATACTATTGGAATTATTTCTTCTTTCCCTGCCCAAGGCGGGGAGATTGCTAGTGCAAATGCGATTTCTCGTTATACATATCTCCTTTCAAAATCTTTTCCTAAAAATCAAAAATTAATAATTTTTTGCGAGAAAAGAAGTAATTTGGATTTGCCATATCAACTTTCTAAAAATATTTTAGTTGTCCCAAGCTTCAAATATAATTCCACAAATTTTGCTAATCAATTGATGAGTCAGATTAATAATTTCCCGCAAATAAAAAATATTCTAGTCCAATTTGAATTCTCAATCTTTGGCAAAGTTAAAGTTATTCCCGCATTTTTATTATTACTTACATTTCTGAAATTTAATGGTAAAAACCTAACTCTAACTCTTCATCAAGTTACAACTGACTTAAATTCACTTTCTGGACATTTAGGATTAACCAAAAACTCTTGGTTGGTTAAAATATTTAACATATTTTTAAATTTTTTCTATATAACAGTTGGAGCTTTGGCCAATAAAATTATCGTCCACGATGAACTTTTGAAAAACCGACTTACTGGCCTAATTCCTGGATCAAAAATTAGCGTAATTCCACATGCAGTTGGGGAAGTTAAGAGACAAAATTTAAAAAGTGCAAGAAAATATTTTGGCTTATTTAAAAAGGACAAAGTTATTACTGTTTTTGGCTACAGATCTTGGTACAAAGGGACAGATTGGATAATTCAGACAATGACAGAGTTGGCCAAGCAATATCCCAAAGAGAGTTTCAAGTTATTGGTTGCCGGAGGAGTTAGCCCAACTCTAGAAACTACATCAGCTTACCAAGCATTTAATAGACAATTAGAACGAGCTATTGCTTCTTCGAAAAGTGTAATTACAACTGGCTTTGTGCCAGAAAAAGATGTCAGGAAAGTTTTTGCAGCTAGCGACATTATAGTTTTTCCATACAGAACTCGTATGTCAGCTTCCGGTGCATTTAGCTTGGCATTAGCTTACAACAAGCCATTCTTGGTTTCCAGGGGATTTTCTGAAGGCTTGAATCTAAATTTAGAAGAAGCCATCTTTGATTTTAATATTTTGTGTTTTGAAGAAAAGTTATTTGGGCTTTTGAAAAATGGTGAAGTTCAGGAAAAAATTAGCAATTTTACAAGCCAAGCAAGTAAAAACAAAAGCTGGAGTGATGTTGCATCTTTGTATCTTACGGAAGTTAAGCGTGATAATATTTTAACTAAAGATGTTAAATTTACGAAAACTTTTGCGCTGGCTGGAGTCTAATTTTTGGGACATAGCTTTTGTTTTAATTCTCCTGATTCTTACTTCATTTATTGCCTTTCAAAATTACACTCCCAATACTTGGCTTTCTGGTTGGGACAATTTACATCCCGAATTTGATTTTTCACTTAATGTTCAAAGATCATTTTCTGCAGTCTGGCAAGAATATCAAGGAGTTGGAGTTTTAGGGGGGATGAGCCATGCTGCGGCAATTTCCCGCGAGTTAATTTTATGGGGTTTTTCGTCAATTTTGCCGGCCAGTTTTTTAAGATATTTTTGGACATTTGCGATGTTTACAATAGGCCCTCTGGGAGTTTACTTTCTCATGAAAGCACTAGTTTCAAAATCTTTTCCAGCTTTTGCAGGAGCTATGTTTTACATTTTTAATTTAGCAACGGTGCAAACTTTTTTTACTCCATTTGAGACATTTGTAAGTTTTTATGGTTTTTTGCCTTGGCTGTTACTTGTTAGCAAAAGAAGGTCTTTGATACCCTTTGTGATATTATCTTTTCTGGCTACAAGTGCTTTTTATGTTCAAACTTTGTTTATAGTTTATGTCGTTTTCCTAACTATTATCTCTCTTCCAGATGGCATATTACGAACTATTAAGATACTCTTTGTTACATTTATTGTAAACGCTTTTTGGCTTTTGCCAGTTTTATATTTCACTTTGACTAGTGGAAATATTCCAGCCAATTCCCACATTAATTCAATTGCAACTTCTGAAACTCAAATCATGAATCAAGCTCGTGGGGATTTTAAAAATATCGCAAGTTTAAAAGGCTTTTGGTTTGATTATTATGATTGGGATAAAAATGGTAAGTATGATTATTTATATAAAGATTGGATTTCTCATGCCAATAATCCACTGGTTACAAAAATCTCATTATCTATTTTTATCATTAGCGTTTTAGGTTTAATTTTGTCACGCAGATTTTCTTGGGCTATTCTTTTTGGTATTTCTTATTTTATGCTAACAGGCGGGAAAATTTCATGGATTCCACTTTTTAACGAAATTTTCAGAAATTCATTCACAAAATGGGGGAATGCCATGGCACTAATTTATGCTGTCGGCTTGGGTAGTTTTATATCTTTTTTAAACAAGAAAATATTCATAATTCCAATTTCTATTCTAATTATTTCAGCCTCAATTTTTTGTACTTTCCCAATTTTTCAAGGCAAGTTAATAAGCCAAAGCATGAGAGTAAATATTCCTCAAGAATATTTTGATCTTTTTAAATTCATGCAAACTGTAAGTAAAACAAAACGAATCGCTAACTTTCCAATGCTTAATTTTTGGGGTTGGGATTTTTATAAATGGGGCTATAAAGGCAGCGGATTTTTGTGGTATGGAATACCCCAGCCAATTTTAGACCGGGCCTTTGATGTTTGGAGCCCGCAAAACGAAGCGTTTTACATGGAAGCTAATTTTGCTCTAAATTATGGTACGCCAGAAGATTTTCAAAAAATTTTAGAAAAATATCAAATAAGTTATGTATTGTTTGATGATGCGGTTTATGATCCAGCAAATAATAATTCGGATGTTGTCATCCAAAAACAAAAAAAGTTTATTGAATCGTTGCCAAATGTTGGCAACAAAAAAAACTTTGGCACAATATCGCTTTATGAATTTAAGCTAAATCAAGAAATACAATCTTTTGTTAGTGCACCAAAATTTCTTACCACTGAAATGTCATATGTTTCTGCCGATAGACCTGCTGTGTCAGAAACTTTTCCAGATAATCAAGGTTATAAAGAGGCCAAAAATTGCGATCTTAAAAATCAAGGACAAGTAACAAAGAAAAAATTAGAACATGGTAATTATTACGCTGCCTACAATGGGGGAGTAAGTTGTGATTATTTTTATTATCCAACTCTAGATTACTCTCAGAGTTACACAATGCGGATACAGGGAAACAATATTTCAGGCCGAAGCTTAAAAATTTATTTGTTTAATGTAGCAAGCAATAATATTGATTTGGAAGAATTGCTTCCGGCAGGCAAATTTGATAAGTCATTTTTAATTTTGGCAAAAGAAAAGGATTCCGCCCGTAGGGCTACGCCCGGAGGGTACACGCTTAATCTAGAAACTAGATCTTTTGGAAAAGTTGGATCAGAAAATGAGATCACCGACATCGAATTTTATCCAGCAAATGTTATTTACCCGCAGGATGTACAAATTCAAAACAATTTAAAAATTCAAAACGTTCAAAAATATGGAACTTGGGGATATAAAATTGATGTAGAAAGAGAAGGTTTATTACAGTTAAGTCAAGGTTATAACGAAGGCTGGATAACTTATCCAAGATTACAGCATCTTAAAGTTAACGGTTGGGAAAATGGCTGGCTAGTTCCATCTACTGATCTATTTAACTATTCATCTATTTATCTAATCTACTGGCCCCAAATTTTAGAGTGGGGAGGGATGATTCTATCCTATAGTTTGACTTTTGGGCTTCTGTATGGTATCTTCTTTTACTCTAAAAAGGGCTAATTAGCTTTGTTTGCAAAGCATAAATTTAGCTTTTTTGGGTAAGTTCTTTAACAAGTGAAGAGGTAAATGTTTGTCGGAGTTGCCATTAAGGATATTGAAAACAGTATTTTTAATGGCAATTCTG
>DATJGY010000011.1:0-9288 GCA_035494495.1 Alphaproteobacteria bacterium | reverse complement strand
GAAATATTTAGCTTCTTCAACCCGCAAAATCAGAGTAATCCCAATATAAATTAATATGCCAATTGTAAAAGTTAAAATTGTTAAAACTAACAAATTTCCAGTGTAACGGGTATCTAAGACAAAACTTTGGAATGGAAAATTGGAACCTTTGTTAATCCAAAACCATCGATCGAAAAACTTAATTAAAAAATACATTACAATTCCTGAACCAACAGTGGCTGATAAAACTTTAATTATATTGGTAAAAAATTTACCATTTACAATTTCCCCAATTCTATTGTGAATCAAAATCATTAAAATTATGGCTTCTATAAATACGCTAAATGAAAATGAAGCGGCTAAGGCCCAAACTGGCAAATTAAAACCTTTTACTAATATGAAGTCACCTAAAATCAAAATTCCAAGGCCAATAAAAGAAACTTTGACTGGAGTTTTTGTATCATGAAGTGCAAAAAAGGCGCGGGCCAGAATCGACATTAAAGTTTGAGCAACAATCCCCAAAGCGTAAACCGACAAAACCATTCCAGTTTGAACTGTTGCTTCCCAATCAAAAATTTTTGTTCCATACACCAAACGGACAATTGGAATTCTCAAAACTATCAAAGCTGCTGCCAAGGGAAGTGTAAAAAATATTGCCTGAAAAATGGCAGTTAACAAAATCCTTCTATATTCTTTTTCATCACCATCTGCCCGGGAAAGCATAGGCAACACTGCTTTAGCAAGTGAAGTCCCGAATAGTGTTACTGGAAGAAGTTGTAAAGTATTGGCAAAAATATAATAAGTGTAAGATGCTTGAGAGATAAGTGAAGATAAAAATAATTCTGTGGTTTTGCCAACTTGGTCAAAAGCTAAATCAATTACGCGGGGAAGAGCCAAAGCGCCAATTTTTTTAACTCCCTCATCCGGATGAATATCCCAAATAAATTTGAATCCTAATTTACGAGATAATGGATATTGAATTAAAAAGTGCGCCAAGGCTCCAATTACAACTCCAATAGCAGGTGCCATTAAACCCAGATAAGGAGTTAAAAATATGGTTCCTAAAATTATACCTAAGTTGTAAAAAAGTGGAGCTAAGGCTGGGACTAAAAATCTACGCAAAGATTCCAAAACTCCAGTTAAAACATAACTAATGACAAAAAATCCTTGAGCTGCAAAAAGAATGCGGGCCAGATTTGCAATTTTAATAGTTTCATTCTCTCCAAAACCAGGAGCGATAATTGTATAAATTTGAGGAGCAAAAATAGCAAAGATAATGGCTAAAATGCCAAAAATTACAAGCCCAATAGTTACCACCCGGCCAGCAATTTCCCAGGCTTTTTTTTCTCCATCATTTTGCAGAGCTTTGGTAAAAACCGGAATAAAAGCTGATGAAAAAGTGCCAAAGACTAACACTTCAAAAATGGTGTCTGGAAGGCGGAAGGCGGCAAAAAACAAGGCTAAGTCACCCGGAGCAAAGTAATTAGCCAAGACTCTTTGACGAACAAGGCCTAGCACTCTTGAGGCCACAATCATAATCATAATTAAAGTTGCCGCAGAAAGCACTGTAGTTTGCTGGGAATTCAAAATTTGTTTAATTGATTTCATCTTGTTTTTCGATTATACTGCGCACATGCCAGTTACAAAAAGTGCCAAAAGAGCCCTCAGGGGATCAAAGAAAAAAGAGTCGATCAACAAACTTATCATGAGTAAGCTTGAGTTTGCTGTGAGAAAAGCCAAAGAGAATAAAACTGTTGAAAAAATTTTAACTGCGGTTTCATTAACTGACCGCGCTGCAAAAAAGAAAGTTATTCACAAAAACAAAGCTGCAAGAATGAAATCTCAACTTTCCAAATTAATGCCTCAAAGCGCAAAACCAGCTCCAAAGAAAGTGGTTAAAAAAGCCAAATCCAAATAAGTTTCTTCATCAACTTCTTCTTTCCCACTATTGCATATGTTATATTGAATGTAATTAACTTTTCTTTGTAATTATGCCCAAAAATAAAGCTATAAATTTACTACCTCAAGAAGAATTTGAAACATCAATTATCGGCCGGATTTTAAGATGGGCCATGGGCACTTTTCGCATCATTGTGATTATCACCGAAATGGTTGTGATGGGCGCTTTTTTATCCCGTTTTTGGCTGGATGCACAAAATTCTGATTTGAACGAATCTTTAAAAGTTAAAACTGCCCAGGTTGCAGCACAGGCCGAATTTGAAAAACAATTTAGAGGATTGCAAGCCAAATTAGCTATTTTTAAAACCTTAAGTCAGAATCCAAAAGCGTCAGATAGAATAGAGAAAATATCTTCTAAGATACCTGAGGATATTAGCCTTTCTGGTATTACAATTTCTGACACTTCGGCGCAAATTAAAGGCTCTGCAATATCTGAAGGTGGCATCGCCCAATTTGTTGCTAATTTAAAAACAGAGCCGAGTTTTAAAAAAGTAAATTTAGGACAAGTAAATTCGTCTGATAATGATCAAGCTGTAACTTTGTTTACGCTTACAATTACATTTTAATTATAACTATGGCATTAGGCTGGCACGGACAATACATACGATATCGAGAATTTTTCTTAAATATCTCGTCGCTTTACAAACAACGAGCTGATTTGCGTGCATTTTTGGAAGTAATTCTCTCACTTTCAACCGTTATTCTCTTTTTACTTTTTGCTCTGCGCCCAACAGCATTAACCATAATCAGTCTTTTGCAAGAAATTAAAGAGAAACAAACAACAATTGCGAGTCTTAACCAAAAGCTTAGCAACTTAAAAACCGCGAATACTGTTTTCGAAGAAAATCAAAGTAATATTCCGATAATAGAAACTTCTATTGCAACCTCTCCAGAACCTAATCTTATTACTCATCAACTTGAACTTTTGGGAGTTAAAAATTCAGTTAATGTTTTAGGTATTTCAGTTGGCCAAATTATTCTTGTGGGAACCGCACCTGTCAAGAAAAGTTCAACCGATGTCAAACCCATGCCAGGTGGCGCTCGTGATATGCCATTATCTTTTAGCATTTCGGGAAATTTCCCTAATTTATTAGCTTTTATTCGTGATCTTGAAAACTTAAGAACTATCATCAGAATAGATACTGTTACTATCAACTCATCGCACAATAATAATGAGCAAGTTATTACTGCTGCGATTTCTGGACGAGTTCCATATTTAGGCAAACAATGAAAAATACTAAGTTACCAAACCTAATTTCAATTTTAGTTTTAACTTTACTAACAGCAGTTACATGGATTTCTTTTGGTATTTACCGGGCATTCACAACTAAACCAGCGCCTGTTGTTAAAAAAGAGGTATCAGAACCTTTAAACCCAACTTTAGATAAAGATGTTATTAATTCGCTTGGGAATAGACTTTTCTTAAATGATCAAAACAACTAAAATACCAACACTTTTAGGCATAATTATACTTCTCGTTGGAACTTTTGCGGGCGTTTTTTTCTTAAATATGCAGCAAGTTTTTAAAATTGGCGCAGATGCTTCAGCTGCTCCAAAAGACGTTCGCATAAGTAATATTACTGATTCTTCAGCAACGATCACTTGGTCAACAGACAAAGAAACAACCGGCTTTGTGACGTTAGCTGTAAACGAAACCACTTCAAAAACTTTTAATCACGCAGTAACTTTAACTGGCTTAAAACCTAACAGCGCTTATTCTTTTAAAATTAATTCAAATGGCACTGAGTTTGATAACAATAAAGTCCCTTGGAAATTTACTACAAGTTCAGAAGCAACGATTAAACAAAATTTAACACTTGTTTCAGGGTCAATTATCACTCCATCGGGCCAACCGGGTAGTAATGCTTTGGTATATATGACTGCTGCAGGCAAATTATTATCCACTTTAACTTCTGATGCTGGCAATTTTATTTTCCAGGTGAGCACCACCAGCCCTCAAGATCTTCTTGAGATTTCTGCGATTGGCAAACCAGGAGAAACGGTGAGCGCCAAAGTTTTAGCCCAATCGGCAAATCCAATTCCACCGATGATTTTTGGCCAAGTTTATGATTATAGAAATTTACCTCCTAATGGTGATGGCACAGCACCTGATGCTAATTTAAATTTGCCCGCAGATAGTTCTCAAACTTCTAAATTCCAGATTCAAGATTCCAGCATCAAGCCAACCAAGAGTGTAATTTTAGAAAGCTTAACTGAAGGCGAAATTGTCACCAGCGACAAGCCGCAATTTTTTGGCAAAGGACCAGGAGGAGAAACTATCACTATCACCGTGGAATCAGAAAATCCTGTTACTGAAAATGTAACAATTCCCAAAAATGGTTCTTGGAATTGGAGCGTTCCTCAAAATTTAGCTGCTGGTGCGCATAAAATCACAGTTTCTTGGGTTGATGCGAGCGGTATTACTCGTAAATTAACTAGAAATTTTATAGTTCAAGCCAGTGAGCTTCCAGCTTTTGTGGCTACCCCTTCTCAAGGTTTAGCAACTGCAAGTCCGTCTTCAAGTATAAAACCAACCGCGACGGCTATCGCTACTTCCCAACCAGTTCCTGTAACTGGCGACTTGACGCCGACTTTATTACTATCTATTATGGGAATAGTAGTTTTCTTTTCCAGTTTTTTTGTGTGGAAATTAGCTGAAAATTAATATGCCTGACCCAACTCAAACCGATCCAAATAGTCAACAGTCAACAGTCAACAGTCAACCGTTTGCGGTGGACAGCCAAGGTGACCAACCTATTGTTCCAGCCTTTCAGGAAGTATCCGAAGTTCCTCCAATCAACCAATCAACCAATCAACCAATCACTGAACCTATGGGGACAGCTGCACCTGTTGATTTACCTCCTGCTCCTGTAAATTTTCCGTCTATGACATCTTCCCCACAAAAGAAATTCGGTGGTGGGAAAATTATTGCCACAATTTTAGGCTTGCTTGTATTGGTTGGGGGTATTGGAACTGGGATTTATTTAACCGGCCAACAACAGTTGTTTGATCAGAAGGCAGCCCAAGAAGGAACCTGTTCTTGCATGAACGATAATGGAGTTAATGTTAATCATTCTGGTGTTTGTAGTCCTAATGGAGATTGTGATTGTTCACCAGACAAGGTAAAAAATAACAATTGTGCAGGTCAAAGTAATGGTGGGGGTGGAGATGGAAAATTTTGTGTCTTTGACGACTGGACACAACACAATGTATGTGTAGATGGTAAAAGGTGTGCCAATGCAGTTCCTAGAGGAGAAATGGGATCACAAAAAGGTTGTACCAGTGATAGCCAATGTACAGAAGCTGGATATCCTAACTGTGCCACAGGAGGATACTGTGTAGCATTTGCTCCACCATACTGTACACCAACTGTATTACCAGGTGATGATGGTTGCGTACCTGACAATACCTGTACTAATGGTGGTGGAGATACGGCTTCATGCCAGAATGTTAAAGCGTATAACACCAGCTGGGTATTATTGACTACTGCTCAGCTTAAAGATCTTGACCCTGGAAATCATGTAAACTTCTGCGTAACTGGATCAGCTACTGGTGGGAGTTTTGACAAGGCCAAATTTACAATCAATGGAGTGGCACAACCAGAAACAACTATCAAACGCCCAGGAAATGAAGATTTTTGTGATAATTACATAATTCCAGCAAACGTCACAACATTTAACATCACAGCTCAGATTCATCATGCGACATTAGGTTGGAAGTAATGAATATATGAAAAATTTACTAAAAGGCAAAGTTGGAACAACAATAATTTTATTATTTACTGTTGTATTAGCTGGTGTGGCAATTTTTACAGCAATCAGACTTTATCAATTACGTAGCCAACCAGTAGCTCCAAATGTACCATCGAGCATTCCACACGCTGATACATTAGCTCAGCAAGGTGAAGCTTGTGGGGGTAGTCTCGCAGGCGCTAAAACGTGTGCGGCAGGACTTACTTGTGTTAAACCACAAGGAGCTCCATCTGATGTAGAAGGAACATGCCAAACTTCATCGGGCGGTTCTTGTTCACTTTCTTTTGCATTAACTACTGTCACACCTACACCTACCCCAACAGCTCCACCCACAGCTGTTGTGTGTACCAACAAAACTGCTTATAAAGACGTTACCACTAACACCGCTGGAAATTATAATCTTTCAGCCACTAATTTACTTGCCGCCAATGCAATAATTAGCGTGGATCAACAAATAGTTTATGTAATAAACCCTGGACCAAACAATGTTACAAAAAGTATTACAATAACCGACACTCTTCCAACAAATGTAACTTTTGTGGATAGTGTTTCAACTTGTACTTACGTCGCAACGACGCGAAAAGTGACTTGTACTCTTGCAAATACTGATACACAAGCAGCCTTTAGAGTTTCTGTAAATGCAGGTGCCACGGGAACCATAACAAATACAGCATCAGTTCAAGGACAGGGCGATACAGCCTCAACTTGTTCGGTGTCACTTACAGTTCCAGTTCCACAATGTAATGATACTTGTACATCAACCGCACAATGTTCTTCAGGATTAGTCTGTAATATCCCAGACGGAGCAACAGTTGGAAATTGTAGAAATAGTAGTTGTACAAGTAGTTCAAGTTGTGTCTGTGCAACTGCGACCCCGACTGTAACTCCGACCCCAACACCAACTAGCACCCCAAATTCATGCAATGGAACTTGTGGCAGTAACGCCAATTGTCAAGACGGTATGATTTGCTCTCAAGGATTCTGTAGGAATCCATCTTGTACATCAAGCACCAGCTGTAACTGTCCTGGAGGGCCAACACACACACCAACACCGACCCCAACTGCACCAGCTCTTCCTCAATCAGGAACAGATTGGCCAACGGTGGCAGGATTTGGCATGGGCATACTTGTCATATTTGGTTCCTTACTTCTGGCTTTGTAAATGAAATTTATAATTATTGCTGGTGCTTCTTTGATATTCTTGTTAGCTTTTTTTATTACAATCAAGTCGCTTAAAAAATTAAAAACCGAGATATCTCTCTCCTATCCTTTTGATATTTTCTTTCCCAAAGAAGGTCAATGGTCAGTGGGGTATTTTTTATTAGTAATTACACTTTTAGGACTGCTTATCTACTTAATGATCAAGGGTGGTTTTTACGGACTATCTCCAGCTTGAGACCCAATAATAACTTCTGTCTAACCACAAAGGAATTTGAAGACCAGCCCAATGAGGATAGAAATAAATAAATACCAATAAACCAATTCCGAATACCCAATAAACCAACTTCGGATTTCGGCGCAAAACATAACCAGTTGCAATTGCTAAAAATGGAATTGACGGCAAATAATGATACAAAAACATAATTCTTGGGGAAGCAGCCCATGGCACAAAAAATATTAAATAGCTAAACACTACAAATGCTAAATTTTTGTTTTTTTCTAAATAAGAGTAGATTGCGCACACAATAACTGATGTAAATCCAAACCAGAAAACAATTGGATTTCCCATAGCGTAAATTCTAGATACCATTCCCCCAATTTCGTCGCTAGTGTAGAGATAAATTGGACGAATAAGAAGCGGCCAACTCCACCACAGAGAAGTGTAAGGATGGGTGGCGCGAAGTCCTGTATGATACCACCACATCTGCTGCTGCATACCCCACCAAATAGATAAATCATGACCGGATAAAAACATTGGCAAGTAACTTAATAAGTAAATGCTAATAGGAAAAATGATAAATGACAAAAATAGAGAAATGCTAAATTTGTTTTTTCTTCTGAGCCATAGTAAAAACAATATTGGTAAAGCCCAAATTGCTGACCATTTTGAGGCCAGAGCTAAGCCAAATGCTACAGCTGACCAAAAATTCTTTTGCTTAAGAAAAAAATAGATCGACAGAAGTGCAAAAAATAAAAGATAACTATCGTTCATACCAATTCTTGATAGCACTAAAGGTAAGCCGTCCAGACTAAAAACAGCGGCTGAAAGCAATCCAACAATTTCATCTTTGAAGATGTCTTTCCCTAACCTATATACTATATACACTATACCAACCCCTAGTAACGCTCCGGAGATTCTCCATCCAAAAGCATTCTCTCCAAATATTTTCATCCCAATTACCATACCTAATTTTGCAAGTGGCGGATGTGTCCATTCATAGGCAAATCCTTCCGGCGGCGTATTCCACCATTCCCAAGCTTTAGGATCGTTGTGAAGCATTGTGCGAGCTGTAAAAGCATGGTAGACCTCATCAAAATATTCTGCAGAAGGATTCCACAGATTAAAAGTTCGAGTAACAAAAGCGAAAATCAAAATACCAATTAAAAAATATTTCGCAGATGTAGGAGATAAATTAGTTTTTGGTAATGAAATTGTTTTTGAAGCAACAGATTTTAATTTGAATGATAATTTCACAGGAAATAACACACACCAAAGAAAGATGATATTTGCTATGGAAATAAACTTAACAACTAAATCAGAAAAAACTTCTTTAAAATTATTTGTAATCCAGACATAAGCATAGTATAAATTTGCCACATAAGTTAAAGAGAAACCGATATACGGCAAAAGTAAAAGCGGATTTTCAATTGCCGCTATTGCTAAAAATGCTAGTGCTGGCAAAAAATGCCGTTCATGCATTCGGGTCATAAATAAGAAACTGGAAGAAAAAATAACTGCGCACAAAAAATAAGGAGATTTATTTTTTCTTACCGCGAAAGTGGAAATTAATAACGCAACAATAATCCCAATTATCCAATGAAAATTATCTGGTTTCCAAAAACCAAAAAGTGCCCAAAAATTAAAAGCATTTATTGAAGTAAATTGATATTGATTGGCAGAGATCGTTAAACGCTCTAAGATAAAATTAAATAAATTTCCATGATTCCAGAAGGGTATAAATAAGCCAAGAAACATAAATAAACCAATAAGCAAATAAACAAATATTTTTTTAATTGGCCACTTCTCTTTAATCATTATCAACAAAACCACAGGAAGAATAAATGCGGCTTGTGGTTTAACTAGAGTTCCTATGGCCAGAAAGATAGTTGATAGCCAGTAGCTAGTAGTGAGTAAATAAACAGCAAGAAGAGAAAATAAGGCAACAAAACTATCAACTTGCCCCCAGAGAGTAGAATTGGCAATAATTGCGGGATTAAAAATGTAAATACTAGCTCCGAGTAAACCTAATTTTTCAGATTTCGTTTTTCTAATGATTTTGTAAATTAAAAAACCAGTCGAAATATCAGCTAAAATTGCAGGCAATTTATACAGAATCACATCAGGAATAAAACCTTTAATTTTCCCTAGGAAATACAAAATATATAAATAACCCGGTAAATAATCGCTCCAACCAGAGTAGAAATTTTTAAATCCATT
>DATJGY010000010.1:0-27525 GCA_035494495.1 Alphaproteobacteria bacterium | reverse complement strand
AAGAATTAGAATGATGTCACTTTATGCAAATCGATACCTCAATTTTTAAAGCATACGATATTAGAGGAATTTATCCTACAAATATAACCCCAGAGCTTGCTTATAAATTAGGTCAGGCCTACGCTACTTACATAAAACCTCAGGGTGAGGTTGTGGTTGGTAATGATGTTAGAATTCATTCCGAAGAACTTAAAAATAAATTAGCTGAAGGTTTAGTTGACTCTGGTGTAAATGTTGTTGATATTGGTTTGGTTTCTACTGATATGCTTTATTTTGCAGTTGGGCACTTTGGTTATGCTGGTGGAATTCAATCGTCAGCTTCTCATAATCCTCCAGAATTTCATGGATTCAAAATGATTAGAGAAAAGGTTATCCCCACATCTTTAGAGGATGGAATTTCCCAAATGAGAGATTTAATCGAAAAAGATAATTTTGAGAAGACCACTCAAAAAGGAACTATTAGAAAATTAAATATAGAAGATGACTACATATCGTATATTTTAAGTTGGATAGATGCTAAAAAAATTAAGAAATTTAAAGTGGTAATCAATGCAAACTTTGGCTACGCAGGTGTTGTTTTTAAGAAAGTTGTTGAAGCTGGGAACTTACCAATAGAAGTAATCGGATTGAATGATAATCCAGATGGAACTTTTCCCAAAGGTCGCCCGGATCCCTTTGTCCCAGAAAACAGAGCTGAGTTTTCTGAATTAGTTAAAAATAGCGAAGCTGATTTGGGAATTGCTTGGGATGCGGATGCAGATCGTGTGTTTTTCTGTGCTAATGGAGGGGAATTTTTAGAACCATACTTTTTAAACACACTTCTTATTAAACAAATGCTCAAAAAGTTTCCAAATGAAAAAATTATTTATGATCCTCGTTACACCTGGGCTCTAGTTGATGCAATAAAAGAAAACGGTGGTATACCTGTTATTTGTAAGGTTGGACACTCTTATATAAAAGCAAAAATGAGGCAGGAAAATGCTTTGTATGCAACTGAGTCTAGTGGACATACTTACTTTAGAGATTTTTGGTATGCAGATAATGGCATGATTCCAGCTATGCAAATACTGGAACTGCTTTCAGAAAGCGAAGAGAAACTTTCTGATCTTATAAAGCCTGTTGTATCTAAGTATTTTATGTCCGGAGAAATTAATAATGTAGTTTCGGATAAACAAACAAAAATGGATGAGATCGCTCAAAAGTATAAAGATGGAAAGCAAGATACACTAGACGGAATATCTGTTGAATATAGCGATTATCGTTTTAATGTCAGACCATCCAATACAGAATCTCTTTTAAGGCTTAATCTTGAGGCTAAATCAAAAGAATTAATGGAACAAAAACGGGATGAAGTTTTAGCGATGATCCGAAAATGAATAACAATTTAGACCCCATGGGAATAGGAAAGGCCCTCGAGCTTTTTCCTGAGCAAATTAAAACCACTTATAGTCAAACTCTAAATTCTAATATCGAAACTCTAAACTTTGACAGTATTGTGATTTCTGGCATGGGAGGTAGCAGTAACGCAGGAAAAATTATTCAAAGTTTGTTGGAAGGCGAAAGTTTTATTCCGGTTTTTGTTTTTAATGATTACGGCCTTCCAGCTTGGGTAAATGAAAAAACTTTAGTAGTTTTAAATTCTTACTCAGGCAACACAGAGGAAACTTTGTCAGCCTATGAAGTTGCAAAACAAAAGAATTGTAAAGTAATTGGTGTTGCAACTGGGGGCAAAATTGCAGAGGTAATTACATCAGGTGAAATCAAAGGTGTGATTGTTTCGGCTGGTGAAACAAATCCTTCAAATTATCCAAAATCTGGCTTGGGAGTTTCTTTTGGCGCACTCTTTGGAGCTTTGACAAAAGTGGGACTTATCAAAACAGAAGAAGCCGAGTTGAACTCGGCTCTAAGCGAGCTTGTTGAAATCAGAAAGACGTGGGATGCAAAAGAAAAATCAAACTGGCTAAAAGATTCAGTTCCAGTTTTATTTTCTTCACGAAGTTTGATTGGCCCACTTAACGCCGGCCGCAATGCAATGTGTGAAATTGGCCGCGTGTTTACTGTCTTTTACGACTTTCCAGAAGTAAATCACGTTTTAATAGAAGCTACCCAAAAACCAGATTTCATTAAAGACAAGTTTAAATATTTATTTTTTGAAAGTAAATTTGATAATGACAGGATTAAACTCCGCTACAAAATAACTAAAGAAATATTTGCCGATCAAAAACTAAGTACTAATTCCTATGTACTAAGTACTTCAAGTAGATTGTCGCAATCACTTGAATTGGCCCACTACTGTGCTTGGCTTGGCTACAATTTGTCAATCAATCGCGGTGAAGATCCAGGTCCTGAACCTTGGATAATTAAACTCAAAGAGGCACTTTCCCAACCAATCCATTAAAATTATCCTAATTTCTCACCTTGAGAGGTAGACGGTTTTTGTTCAAAAACGTCAGAGAGAAGTTTCTCTAATCTAACAGTTTCAGTAGATTTTCCTCCATATTGAACATCATAAGCCTTGTAATATCCTAGATCAAGATTAGCGGCAACACCCGAAAGAATACGTGCTTTATTTGAATCTGCATATTCACCATTTGCCACTAACGTAGCGGCAAAGCCTGTAACATTCATACGTTTATATGTTTCTCCAAGATTATACAAAACTGAAAGTGGTTTTGTATCAGGAGTCATTGACATTTGCGAATCAAATGAAATTTTAGCTTTATCAAAATCAAAACCTGTTTTCCAATCTGGTTCAGATTCCTTCAGTTCCTCCAAAAAAAATCGAGCCGCATTAGAAGGAGTATTTTTAAATTCAGTTCTTGGTTCCATATATGTATTCTATCATTTATTATTTAACTGGAGAAACAACGTGATAATGAATAAAAACCAAATTGTTTTTGTAAGTTATTGTTTCTTTCCCAAGATCAACTGGAATTTCTTTTTGACTTTCTAAAACTTCATATTTATATTTCCAATCTGCTCCGTCGGTTGCTTCAGCGTTTTCATCTAATCTTGTTCCGTGGCCAAGTTTATTAACAAAGAAAATTAACTCTCCGATTACAGCTTTTTTAGTAAGATTTAGTTTTGCTAACTCTTCAGCGGCTAGAGTTCCACCGGCATATACTCGAGTAGCTTTTTCACCATTTGGAGTTTCTACAATTTCCTGCCCACCACCGTTGAAATCGGCATCCCATTCGTCATGATAACTTCCTTCTGGACCTCGATAATCACTTGTTTCTAAATTAAATCCCGCTCGTTCTACAGATCCTCTTATACTTTTCCCAACATAACCTTCCGAAAGACCTTTGGCCAGTATTGCTTTACTATTTTCTGATTTCATAATTGAATATTATCATATTAACGCTTAATATAAATACAATGCTCAATTTGCCAATTGTAATTCCCTTCAAAGATTTAGATAAACATGACACACCGCTTGTTGGTGGTAAAAATGCCAATTTGGGAGAAATGACCAAGGCCGGCTTTCCCGTTCCTTCTGGTTTTGCAGTCACAATCAATGCTTACGATTTATTTTTGGAAGAAAACAAAATTGTCGACAAGATCTATTCTATTCTAAAATCAATTGACGTAAACGATCCAACTCAGCTTAATTCTGCTTCACGCCAGATTCAAAAATTAATAATGAGTAGTAAAATTCCTGATGACGTTGCACGACAAGTAATTTCTTCTTACAAAAAACTCTCAGGAGTATTTAAAAAAGCCCTTGTAGCAATTAGATCATCCGCTACGGCTGAAGACGCTCCAGGAACTTCGTTTGCAGGTCAACAAGCGTCATTTTTGAATGTAAAAGGTGAAGCAAATGTCTTGGAAAATGTTAAAGCTTGTTGGGCTTCGCTTTTTACAGAACGGTCAATTTTTTATAGAGTTGAAAATAAAATTCCTCACGAAACTGTCAAGGTTTCAGTTGCAGTTCAGAAAATGATTCAAAGTGAAGTTTCTGGAGTTATGTTTTCTATCGATCCAGTAAAAAATGACAAAGATCGAATTATTATTGAATCTGTTTGGGGACTGGGTGAGATGATTGTTCAAGGCTCGGTTGTCCCTGATACTTACGTTGTGCAAAAAGATACGTTTGCAATTTTGTCTAAAGAAACTTCAGATCAAGCAATTCAGTTGATTAAAGTAAACGGAGTTACAGAGGAAACGCAGGTCCCGAACAGAATTCGGGATAAACAAAAAATTACTGACGAAGAAATTGTAAAGTTGGCCAAGATTTCCCAAAAATTGCAAGATCATTATTATTTTCCACAAGACACTGAATGGGCTAAGGAAAAAGGAGAATTGTATATTGTGCAAACCCGTCCTGTCACAACTATGAATACATCCCACTCCGCTAAAGCTTCGAGGGATGAGAAAGATTTTAAGACTGCAAGTGCTCCAATTTTGACAGGCGCACCAGCTTCACCAGGAATTGGAACTGGGAAAGTCAAAATCTTAAAAAGTCCAAAAGAGATATCTAAAATTGAAAAAGGTGATGTGTTAGTAGCTCCAATGACTTCGCCTGATTATGTTCCGGCGATGAAGAAGGCCGCAGCTATTATTACAGATCAAGGTGGCCAAACTAGTCATGCTGCGATAGTTTCGCGTGAACTTGGAATTCCGGCAGTTGTGGGAACTGAGCATGCTACCCATCAGCTTAAAGATGGCATGATGGTAACTGTAAATGGAGAAACGGGAGAAATATTTTTGGGTTCAAATTCTAAACTCGAAATCCTAAATCCTAAAATTCCGGAGAAGGCGAAGTTTAGCAAAATCAAAACAGCGACTAAACTGTATGTAAATTTAGCTGAACCTGAACGAGCTGAGGAAATTGCAAAAATGAATGTGGATGGAGTTGGTTTGCTTCGTGCCGAGTTTATGATTGCTAATATTGGGATCCATCCTAAAGAAGCGATCAAGCGCAAGGAACAAGGAGAATTTATTAATAAGTTAGCTCGTGATTTAGAAAAATTCTGCAAAGCTTTTTATCCACGACCAATTACATATCGTGCAACCGATTTTAAGACTAATGAGTATAGAAGTTTGCCCGGTGGAAAATATTGGGAGCCGGTTGAGCCAAATCCCATGCTTGGTTTCCGCGGAGCTTATAGATATGTAAGTAGTCCCGAAGTTTTTAATTTGGAATTGACTGCAATTAAAAGAGTGAGAGAAAAATATGATAATTTGCATCTTATGGTTCCGTTTGTTCGTTCTCCAGAAGAACTTGCTCGCGTTCGCAGACTTGTAGCTTCAGAAGGATTATTTGAAAAATCAACTTTCAAATTTTTAATGATGTGTGAGATTCCGGTTAACGTTATTATGATTGAAGAATTTATTAAAGTTGGGATTGATGGAATTTCGGTTGGCTCAAATGATTTAACTATGCTTTTGTTGGGAACTGATCGGGATAATTCTGAAGTCGCATCTGAATTTAATGAACGAAGTGAAGCTGTGTATTGGGCTTTGAGACGTGTAATTAGGAAATGCTCGAAGCATAACGTAACAGTTTCAATTTGTGGTCAAGCTCCGAGCGAGTATGAAGATATGGTTCAAAAATTAGTTCGATGGGGAATAACTTCGATTTCAATTAATCCTGATTCTGTTGATAGAGTTCGGGGTGTAATTGCAGAAGCTGAAAAAGATATATGAGCAGAATAACAAAAGTTTGGGCTAGAGAAATTTTGGATTCGCGGGGCATTCCAACTGTGGAAACTGCCGTGATGCTTGATTCTGGTCAAGTTGCAGTTTCTTCCGTTCCGGCTGGAACTTCTACTGGAAGCCATGAAGCGCTTGAACTGCGTGATCGAGACAATCCTAGATATTTAGGCCAAGGAGTTTTAAAGGCGGTTGAAAATGTAAACACGGTTTTGGGTCAAGCTGTAATTGGTATGGATCCAGTGGACCAATTTGGTATTGATCAAAAGTTGGTTCATTTAGATGCTACAGAAAATAAATCTAAATTTGGTGGCAATGCGATTTTGTCAATTTCTGAGGCAGTAACCAAGGCTGGGGCCATAGCCTCTGGTCAACAATTGTATGCTTGGATTTTTGCCTTAGCTTCTAAGGGTGCTATAACTCAAAAAGTAAAAATTCCTACTCCACTTTTTAATATGATTAATGGTGGGCTTCATGGTGCGGGGAATTTGGACTTTCAAGAATTTTGGGTGATTCCTGCAACTTTTAAATCTTTTGGCGATGGTCTTCGAATGGGATGTGAAATTTATCAAACAATTGGAACTAATCTAGCTCACCGTGGCGCTATTCATTCTGTGGGTCATGAAGGTGGTTATGCTCCAAATTTATTTACTAATGCAGATGCTTTCGAAGTGTTTATCGAATCTGTTCATCAAACTTCTTATTCTCTTGGTCGGGATGTTTTTTTGGGATTGGACGTTGCCTCGAATTCTTTTTACAAAGATGGAGAATATGTAATTAAAGATAAAACCGGCGGCTTAGATGATAATCAAATGCTTGAATATTACAAACAATTGTGTGATCAATATAAATTAGCTGTGATTGAAGATGCTTTTCAGGAAGATGCTTGGGATTCTTGGAAAAAAAGTTATACCGAATTGACATCAGAGACTTTAATAGTTGGCGATGATTTGATTGCAACTAACCCCAAAAGATTACAAAAAGCTATCGCGGAAAAAGCTTGTAATGGAATTGTAGTTAAACCAAATCAAATTGGAACAGTGACTGAAACTTTGAACGTTATAAAAATGGCACGTGATGCTGGCATGAAAATTATTGTTTCGCATAGAAGTGGTGAAACTAACGATAGTTTTATAGCCGATTTTGCAGTTGGGGTTGCGGCAGATTATATGAAGTCAGGAGCCCCTGCCCGCGGCGAACGTGTTGCAAAGTATAATCGTTTATCCGCGATTGAAACAGAACTCCTAAGACTCAAATAGTATGAATGACACATCTTCAAAATTAGCAATGCTGGTAGTTCTTGACGGTTGGGGAGTCGCGGCACCTGGCCCGGGAAATGCTATTACCCAATCTGAAACTCCAAATATAAATAGGTTTTTGGCAACTTATCCTCACACTCAGCTTGGCGCTTCGGGAGCTTCTGTAGGCCTTCCAACAGGAGAAGATGGCAATACTGAAACTGGCCATTTGAATTTAGGTGCCGGCCGGATTGTTTATCAAGATTTGCAAAGAATTAACATAAGTATTGCCGATGGCACATTTTACCAAAACCAAACTTTAATCGGCGCTATAGATCATGCTAGAACTTCTAACGGCAATTTGCATTTGATGGGACTTCTTGGAGCTGGCGGGGTTCATAGTAATATTGAGCATTTGTTCGCTCTAATCGAGCTTGCCAAAAAACATGAATTTAATCGCGTTTTCTTACACCTTTTTACAGATGGCCGCGATTCTCCACCGACTGCAGCTAAAACTTATGTTGCTAGAGTTCGTGATGTAATTACCAAACATGGAATTGGGCAAATTGCGTCGATCATGGGAAGATATTGGGCAATGGACCGCGATATGCGCTGGGATAGAACTGCGAAGGCGTATTTTGCTTTAACAAAAGGTGAAGGCCATTTGGTGAAAACTCCAGAGGAGGCAATTGATATGTCGTATGCTCAAGGGAAAACTGATGAATTTATTGAGCCAGCAATTATTTCTGATCCAACAGGAAAACCGTTGATTACAATTAAAGATAATGATTCAGTGGTATTTTTTAACTTTAGAATTGATCGTCCAAGGCAGCTTTCCCGGGCTTTTGTTTTTGAAGATTTTAGTAAAGCTAACATTTCTTCTGGATTTGATCCTTATGCTGTTAAATATAAAAAAACTCATTTGGAAGAGGCTCCAGTTGCAATAGGAGAGCCGTTTCCGCGTGGGCCTCGTTTGAATAATTTGTTTTTTGTAACTATGACAGAATATGGCAAACCGATTACTCAAGCTGGAGCCAAAGTTGCTTTTCCTGAAGAAGTTGTGAAACTTCCTGTCGGCCGTGTAATTTCTGAGGCTGGTTACAAACAACTTCGGGCGTGTGAAAGTGAAAAAGAAAGGTTTGTTACATTTTATTTTAATGGCCAGCAAGAAATTGCATTTGAAGGCGAAGACCGTTTGATTATTCCTTCTCCCAAAATTGCTACATATGATTTGAAACCTGAAATGAGCGCCCGAGAAATTACACAAGGTGTGTTAAATAAACTAACTGAGTTTCCAGATTACAAATTTGTCTTAATTAACTTTGCCAATGCTGATATGGTTGGCCACACCGGCAGTATTGGAGCCACAGCCAGGGCTTGCCAAGTGATTGATGAATGTTTAGGAAAATTAAGCGATTGGATTATGGCTTACGGCGGAACAATGTTAATTACTGCTGATCACGGCAATGCTGAAGAAATGATCGATGCCCAAACTGGATCTATTGAAACTGAACATAGTACAAATCCCGTGCCGTTTATCGCGGTTTCTACAAAATTATTTGGGAAAAATCAAATATTAACTTCTGGAATTTTGGCTGATGTTGCGCCAACTATTTTAAAACTTTTGGAAATTGAAGTTCCTAGCTCAATGACCGGAAGAGATCTTCTTTCTGGACTTTAGAAATTCGTAAATTACTGGCAAAATAGAAAGAAAAATTATAACTAAAACTATATAGTGAAAGTTTTCTTTTACAAATGGTAGGTTGCCAAAAAAATACCCGCTCCAAGTAAACGCAGTTACCCAAAGAAATCCACCGATGACGTTATAAATTATAAAATGTTTGTAGCTCATTTTTGCAATTCCCGCTACAAACGGCGCGAAAGTTCTAACGATTGGAACAAAGCGGGCTAAAACTATAGCCATATTGCCATGCTTTGCGTAAAATTCTTGAGCTTGTACGAAATATTCTTTTTTAATAAATCTGCCTTCTCTTTCTGAAATTCTTGGGCCAACTTTGTAGCCAATCCAATAATTTACTGTATCTCCCAATGTTGCAGCAGTCAAAAACACAAGATAAACCGGCCAAATTTGAAGTGAAGAAATTGCTGACAATGCCCCTCCTGCAAAAAGCAGAGAGTCACCGGGTAAAAATGGGGTAACTACAAAGCCGGTTTCCATGAAGATAATTCCAAACAGAAGTAGATAAGTAAGAGTTCCATATTTGGAAATTACCAAAGCCAGATTTTTGTCTAGGTGGAGAAAAATATCAATCAAAAAATGCATATTTAGATTTTAATGTTTATGTGTTTTAATTACTACTATGAAAATTGCAATTTTTAATCCCAAAGATAGTTTTACTACCGAACAACAAAAACGTCTTTCTTTTTTTGGTCAGGTTTCATATACAAAAACTAGAGAACCACTTCCATTAGAAAAGTTGTTAGAAATGGCAAAAGGTGCAGATATTGTAGGTTGTGATCCAGATCCGTTGGGAGGTTTTGAAAAAGCAAAAGAAAAATTGACAGAAATAATGAGATCGTTACCAAATTTAAAAGGACTTTGTCTTACCACAACTTCTTTTGGTTGGGTTGACCTAAACTTCTGCAGAGAGAGAGAGTTACCAGTAAGCAATGTTCCTGGTTATTCCCGAGAGTCTGTTGCTGAACAAACAATAGCGTTTTTGTTAGGTGCTTCAAAAAGAATTTTTATTTCAGACCGTAGAACACAGAGTAATAAATATGTTTTAACGCAAGGATTTGAATTGAAAGGAAAAACTTTAGGAATAATTGGATTAGGAAATATTGGTAGCAGAGTGGCTGAACTTGCTTTAGGAATTGGTATGAAAGTAATTGCTTACAACCGAACTCCAATGAAAATGAAAAGCATAAAAATGGTTTCACTCGATCAACTCTTCAAAAACTCGGATGCAATTTCTTTAAATACTACTCATGAACCAAAAAATGACAATATGATTGGAAAAGTTGAGTTAGCTAAAATGAAAAAAGGTGTAATCATAGTAAACACAGTTGATAGAGAATTGGTTGATGAAAAAGCAATGGCACAGGCTCTAAAATTGGGTCAGGTTGATACATATGTTTACGAAGCAGAAGATTTGGTTAGTGGCCCTTTGGGTAAAATTGAAAATGCAATTGGATTTCAAGGTTTTGCTTGGTACACAAAAGAGGCTTTAGAAAATCTTTACAATATTTTTATTGAAAATTTGGTTGCGATGGCTAAAGGTAAACCCCAAAACGTAGTTAATTAATTCTTCCCATACCTTCTCACCAACCCAACAACTTTCCCTTGAATCCTTACATTCTTAACAAAAATGGGTGACATTTTGGCATTGGCTGGCATTAATCTAATTCTTGTTTCTTCCTTAAAAAATCTTTTTAGTGTGGCCATGCCGTTATCTAGCAGTGCCACAACAATTTCTCCATTTGTAGCTGCATCAGTTTGCTCGATTACCACGTGATCACCATCCATAATTCCATCTTCAATCATACTTTCGCCACGAACTTGCAAAACGTAAGTTCTCTTTTTTAGACTTGCCATTGCTTGAGGAATACTCATTGTAGCGTTGGGATCTGTGTAAGGTTCAATAGGAAGTCCTGCTGCGATGAAACCTAGAATTGGAACGTCAATTCCATTGGGCTCTAATTTAACATCACTTAGAACCAATTCCATTGATCTTGCCTTTCCAGTTGTTCTTTTGAGTAAACCTTTTGCTTCCAGCGCTCCTAAATGCTCGTGAACTGTTGCTAATGATGAAACTCCGATAGCTTCTGCAATTTGTCGCAAAGTTGGAGCTGAGCCATTGCTTTGGATAAACTGTTTAATAAAATCTAAGATTTGATGCTGTCTTCTGTAAACTATTAATGCCATAAGTCACTATAGCGAATAAAAACCGAATTGGTCAACCATATCTTTCCTAATCAAATCCAAACTTATGTTAGAATGATGGTGTATGAAATTTAAATTAGTATCCAAATACACACCAATTCCAGATCAACAAAGAGCAATCGACGAGTTATCTAATGGGATCCTTACAGGATCTAAATACCAAACTTTGCTTGGGGTAACTGGCTCTGGGAAAACTTACACCATGGCTAATGTGATCGAAAAAACTCAAAGGCCAACCTTAATAATTTCCCACAATAAAACTCTTGCAGCTCAGCTATATCAAGAAATGCGGGATTTGTTCCCTGAAAATGCAGTTTCCTATTTTGTGTCTTATTACGATTATTACCAGCCGGAAGCTTATATTCCTTCAACTGATACATACATTGAAAAAGATTCTGCAATAAATGAAACGATTGATAAATTACGTTTGGCTGCAACTGCAAATTTGTTGACTCGCAATGATGTAATAGTTGTAGCTTCGGTTTCGTGTATTTATAACATTGGAAATCCTAAAGAATATGGGAGGTTTGTATTTGAGATCGCAGAGGGACTCAAGATCAGCAGGGAAGAAGTCATAGATAAGTTAATTGATCTTCAATATGAACGAAGCGAATTTGGCTTCAATAGAAGCACTTTTCGAGTTCGTGGAGATTCAGTAGATGTTTATCCTGCATATTTGGATGAAGGTATGCATATAGAACTTCAAGATGATAAAGTTAAAAAAATTGAGAAGATTAATCCTATAACCGGTTCAACAGTTGAACAGTTAGACAGTTTAACAGTGTATCCAGCAAAGCACTTCATGACTAATCCAGAAACTTACAAAGATACTTTTGGGAAAATTAAAGAAGATTTAGCTCGCCAAGTTTCTAAGTTTAAAAGTGAAGGCAAATTATTAGAAGCTAATCGTATTGCCCAAAAAGTTACATATGATTTGGAAATGATTCAAGAAATGGGCTATGTTAAAGGTATTGAAAATTATTCCAGATATTTTGACGGGCGCCAGCCGGGCGATGCACCTTATTCACTTTTGGACTTTTTTAATGAGCCATATGGAAGTAACTGGAACTTGATGGTTGATGAATCTCACATGACTTTTCCTCAAATCCGCGGCATGTTCAATGGCGATAGATCGAGAAAAGAAACGTTGATTAATTATGGTTTCCGTCTTCCTTCGGCGTTAGATAACCGGCCTTTGAAATTTGATGAGTTTATGCGCCGAATTCCAAATTTCATTGCCGCCTCAGCCACTCCAAATGAATGGGAAATTAGTATGTCAGACAATAAAACTACCGAGCTTTTGGTAAGGCCAACTGGTATTCCAGATCCACTAGTGGAAATTAGACCGATCAAAAATCAAATTGCTGATGTCATTGAGGAAATTAAAAAAACTACAGCTAAGAAACAAAGAACTTTAGTTACCACTTTGACAAAAAGAACAGCTGAAGATTTAACTGCTTATTTGAATGAACAAGGTTTGAAAGTTCAATATTTACACTCTGACGTTAAAACTTTGGACAGAACCGATATTCTGGATGATTTACGGCTTGGAAAATATGATGTTTTGGTTGGTATTAATTTGCTTCGTGAAGGTTTAGATTTGCCGGAAGTTACATTGGTGGCGATTTTAGATGCTGACAAAGAAGGATTTTTAAGAAGTGATGTAACTCTTGTCCAAACCATGGGCCGTGCTGCTCGGCATGTTGAAGGTCATGTTGTTTTGTATGCTGATAGAATTACTGGTTCCATGGAGAGAGCGCTAGGTGAAGTTAAAAGGCGTAGAGAATATCAAGTTGCTTACAATAAAAAACACAATATAACTCCAACTAGTGTTCAAAAGGCAATTAGAGAAAAGATTGTTGATCGCGCAGAACCCGAAAGAGCTCCCTGGCTCTTCGGGTCAAGAGAACCTGTTTTTGATAGCTTACCGCATTTGGAGATTGATGCCATGACGCCAATGGAGAAAAAGAGATTAATTAAAAATCTGCAAACTGAAATGAGACTAGCTGCACAAGATTTGAATTTTGAACTCGCGGCACAAATTAGGGACAAGTTGAAGGAGATTAATTAAGACGTTTGATTGTCTTCAATTTTGTTTTGGTTGTCTTCAAATGTTTCTGTAATTTCAACAAGTATATCTTTCTTTGCTTCAATTGCTTCTTTTGCAATTTCCATAATGAGATTTTTAGTTATTCTAGGTATCTTAAAAACTCTTTTTATGAAAGATTCATTATCTTTTTGCATTTGGGAGATATTAGTCTCTCTCTGAAGAAAATGCAAATTGATGTATAATTGATGATTCAAATGGACAATTTCATTAAAATCCGTGGTGCACGGCAGCATAATTTAAAAAATGTTGATCTTGATATTCCCAAAAATAAACTTGTGGTTTTAACTGGAGTTTCAGGCAGTGGAAAAAGTTCTTTGGCTTTTGATACTCTTTATGCCGAAGGCCAAAGGCGGTACGTAGAAAGTTTATCCTCATATGCTCGCCAGTTTTTGGGAATAATGGAGAAACCAGATGTAGATTCAATTGAAGGTTTGTCTCCTGCAATTTCAATTGATCAAAAAACTACCTCACATAATCCGCGCTCAACTGTGGGAACTGTAACTGAGATTTATGACTATTTACGTTTACTTTTTGCTAGGATTGGACATCCGCATTGTCCAATTTGTGGTCGGGAAATATCTCATCAAACATTGGATCAAATAGTTGAACAGTCACTAAAATTACTCGATTTAACTGCCAAAAAAGAAAAGAAAGCTTGGTTTTTAGTTTTGTCCCCAGTAGTGCAAGACCGCAAAGGTGAATTCTCTCAGCTTTTTCAAAATCTAAAAGCCAAAGGTTATAGACAAGTTAGAATTGATGGTTATATTCGAGATTTGTCAGAAGATTTAGTTTTAATCAAAACTAACAAACACACAATTGAAGCAGTAATTGATAGAATTACAGGAACTTCACCTGAACTTAAATCCCGGCTTGCAGATTCCATTCAACAATCTTTAAATCTTTCGGAAGGTATGGTTATTTTAAGCCAAGTTTTGGACAAAGAATTTACAATGCCAGAAGTTCCAAAGAAATTCCTTGATCATATGTTCTCAGAACGTTTTGCTTGCCCGATTGATAATATCCAGATCTCAGAAATTGAACCTAGATCATTTTCTTTCAATTCACCTCAAGGTGCTTGCCCAACTTGTATGGGACTTGGCAAAATTATGAAAGTTGATCCTGATTTAATTTTTTCTCCAGAACTAACAATTATGGAAGGTGGAATTTTGCCTTTTAGCAATATGTTTGAGCATGACACTTGGTATTCCAAATCAATTCTTAAAATTGCCAGAGAAAATGGAGTTGATGTGCGAACTCAAATTAAAAATTTAACTGAAGATCAAAAAAATATTTTAGGAATTGCTGAAGAGCTTGAGAGAAGATATTTGAAGACTGAAAGTGATTGGGTGCGCGAGGAAATTAAAAAATACATGAGAGAGAAAGTTTGCCCGGAATGTGCTGGAGCTCGGCTTAAAAAAGAAGCTTTATCAATAACTATTAACAATTTATCAATTGCGGAAGTTACTTCTTTTTCAATTACAAAAACCATTGAATGGGTTGAGAGTTTAAATATGAATTCACGGGAATCTGAAATTGGAAAATTAATTATTAAAGAAATTTTAGGTCGGCTTAAATTTTTAACTTCAGTAGGACTTGGGTATTTAACTCTTGGCCGTGTTGCAGGATCTCTTTCTGGTGGAGAAGCTCAAAGAATTAGGTTAGCTTCTCAAATTGGCTCAGGTTTAACTGGAGTTTTATATGTTTTGGATGAGCCTACGATTGGCCTTCATCCTCGAGATGATCAAAAGTTGATTGATACACTTAAAAATTTACGAGATTTGGGTAATTCTGTGGTTGTTGTGGAACATGACTCCGCCATGATGGAACAAAGTGATTATATTGTTGATTTTGGGCCAGCTGCTGGGAAACTTGGCGGGGAAATAATTGCTCAAGGAACTCCCGAGGAAATCAAGAAAAATCCTAAATCTATCACAGGGCAATATTTGTCGGGCAAGAAAAAGATAGAAGTCGGAAACATCAGTTCACAGTCCACTGGTCACGGTTCACTGAAAATTTTTGGCGCAAGTGAATTTAACTTAAAAAATATTAATGTTGAGTTTCCACTTGGAAAACTAGTTTCCATAACTGGAGTTTCAGGAAGCGGAAAATCTACACTTTTGGTTGAAACTTTATATCCAGCTCTTCAAAAAGAGTTAAATCCTCTGTATCGTGGGAATCCAGGAAAATATTCAAAATTAGAAGGAATTGAAAATGTAGACAAAGCAATTTTAATTGACCAATCTCCAATTGGCAGAACTCCAAGAAGCAATCCAGCAACCTACACTGGTTTGTTTGATCCAATTCGCGATGTATTTACGGCAACTCGCGATGCTAAAACTGCTGGATTTAAAAAAGGTCAGTTTTCTTTCAATGTCCGTGGCGGCAGATGTGAAGCTTGTGAAGGGCAGGGGCAAACCAAAATCGAGATGCAATTTATGAGTGATATTTGGGTTGCGTGTGATGTGTGTCATGGAAAGCGATACAATTCGCAAACTTTGGAAATTGCCTATCGTGGAAAAAATATCGCTGAAGTTTTGGATTTAACTATTGATGACGCTAAAGAGTTTTTCCATGCTCATCCGCAAATTCTGGCAAAATTAGAAACCTTATCTTGGGTTGGTTTGGGATATATGCAATTAGGCCAGCCAGCAACAACTCTGTCGGGAGGAGAGGCTCAGCGAGTCAAACTCGCCACAGAATTATCAAAACGCTCAACTGGTAGAACTGTTTACATTTTGGACGAACCCACAACAGGTCTGCATTTTGCAGATGTTGAAAAACTTTTGCGAGTACTCAAATTACTCGTTGGCAAAGGTAACTCAGTTTTTGTAATTGAACACAATTTGGATGTTATTAAAAACAGCGATTGGATTATTGATTTAGGGCCTGAAGGTGGGGAAAAAGGTGGAAGAGTTATTGAGCAGGGAAAAGTACAAGATATTAAAGCAAATAAAGAGTCGTATACTGGGAAGTATCTTTAAACTGTTTCTTCTATATTTTTCTTAAGACCTACAAGTTGGTAATCTAATTCTTTCCCAACTTTAGCTACAATTTTCTTGATTTTAATAGAAGCATCTAGCCATTTATTTCTAGGCTCAAATTTATATTCGGCGTCTCCTGGAACTCCACTCCAATATATTTTTTCAGAACTTTCTTTCATGGGAGGAATACTACCATTTACTATAGGTCAAAGTCAAGTTTTGAGGTTTAAAAAAGTGCTTGTCCTGAAGGGTATAATTTGATGTTTTAAATTATATTGTTCCCTCCAGGACATAAAACTAACTGAATAACGAAGAAAGATAATCGATAATCTTGTTAAAGTATGTTGTGATAGTGAGGATTGCCACAATCACGATGGGTAGCGCAATAACGGCGATCAAAATCCATTTGCCACGTTTTTCTGAAAAGCCCTTGACGGAGGAGCCAGTCGAGGGTTCAAACTCTGCTGCATTTGGTTTGTCGAACATGTTATTCTCCCTTCTTAATATAAAGATGTGCAAGATCTTGCCGCGTTGGCAAGTTGATAGTGAACACTATCGGATGAAATCATACAGAGAGAGAGGCTAAAAGTCAAGTTTTTTGTCTGTTATACTTAAATCATGAAATTTTTGAAGTTGTCGCTGGCGCTAGTACTTAGTACTTTGTACTTGGTACTTTGTACTACAGCCGCAAAGGCTGAAAATGAATTTTCTGTCGATTCCACAGTAACTTACAAAGTTCAAGATTCAGGCAAAACCACAGTTACGCATGATATTACTTTAGAAAATAATTTCTCCACACTTTATGCCACCACTTACACATTAAGTTTAGAAAATATTAATGCTGAGAATATCAAGGCGACTACTGTCAACGGCTCACCGATCACGGTTGACACTCAGAAAAACGGCGATAAAACTGATATTAAAGTTAGTTTTGCTGATTCAGTTGTTGGTAAAAATGCCAAGCGTCATTTTTTTATCTCGTATGAAAATGGTAGTTTTGCTGTAAAAACAGGTGAAGTCTGGGAAATTTCCATTCCACGTTTGGGCAACCAAAATGCATTTAGAAATTATACTGTGCATTTGATAGTTCCTGAAAGTTTCGGTTTAGAAGCTTATATGTCTCCTCAGCCTGACACGTCGCAAGATTATAATGGCGGACATACTTATATTTTTAATAAAAACAATATTACTCAAACTGGAATAACGGCTGGTTTTGGTCAATTCCAAGTTTTTTCTTTTAATCTCGCTTATCATTTAGAAAATCCTCTGGCCAGAAATTCTGAAACAACTATCGCATTTCCTCCTGATACTGCTTTTCAGAAAATATATTTGCAAAGTATTGATCCGAAACCTAGCAATGTTGAAGTTGATGAAGATGGTAATTGGCTAGCTCATTACAAACTTTCCCCCCGACAAAGAATTGATGTAAATGTGGCAGGAACTGTACAAATTTTTGCTGGATTTAGGACGTTTCCAAAGCCAACTCAAGAAGTTTTAAATAATAATTTGGCAAGTACCCAGTATTGGCAAGCTGATGATCCGCAAATTAAAGAATTGGCACAACAACTTAAAACTCCACATAGCATCTATAATTTTGTAGCAACAAAGTTGAATTATGATTACTCAAGAGTTCAGCCAAATGTTCAAAGGATGGGTGCGGTGGAAGCCTTGAATCGTCCAGATCAAGCTATTTGTATGGAGTTTACCGATTTATTCATCGCAATTGCCCGTGCGGCGGGAATTCCAGCCCGGGAGATTAATGGTTATGCTTACACTGAAAATCCTCAATTACAACCTTTAAGTTTGGTAGCCGATGTTTTGCATTCTTGGCCTGAATATTATGATAAAGAAAAGGGAGTTTGGATTCCAATTGACCCAACTTGGGGATCAACAACCGGCGGAGTAGATTTTTTTAACAAGCTGGACTTGCGACATTTTACATTTGTAATTCACGGCAAAGATGCAACTAAGCCTTATGCCCCTGGATCTTACAAACTTGGCCCAAATCCACAAAAAGATATCTTTGTGTCTTTTGGCAAATTGCCACAAGATCGAACTAGTATTCCTCAAATTTCAGGAAACTTGAAAACCGTAAAAATAGAAAATCCTGGGCCTGTTGCACTTTACGGGTTATACCCGAGTGTATATTTTGATGATAAAGAAAAAGGCCGAGATTTTATTAGTATTTTGCCGCCATACTCAATCTACAATATGCCAATTTCCATTCCATTCAGTTTATTGGGCAAAGATACTCCAGACATTGTTACGGTGAAAGTTCAGAATAGTCAATTCCAAATTCCTACAAACAAAAAACAAGTTGTGATAAATAGTTTGGTAATAATTTTTGTTCTGTTTTTGGCAATTTTAATTTTTATTTTATACAAACGTTATGCTAAAAAACTCTTTGCCAAAGCTTCCTGAAACACCAGGAGTTTACATTTTTTCACAAGGCAAAAAGCCAATTTATATTGGCAAAGCGATTAATTTAAAACGCCGTGTGTATTCATATTTTGATCTTGATTTAGCTCCTAAAACTGCCCAAATGGTAACTTCCGCTGAAACTTTAAAATTTATTCGAGTTGAATCTGAGTTGGAAGCCTTGCTTTTAGAAGCTACTTTAATTCGCAAACACATGCCCAAATATAATGTTATTTCAAAAGATGATAAACACCCACTTTATATAACTATTACAAAAGATAAATTTCCAAGAGTAATCATGACACGCAGAAATGGTAATTTTGGGCCCTTTCCGTCATCCAGAAATGTGTATTCTGTTTTAAAAATGCTCCGTAAAATCTTTCCATATTCAGATCATAAATTGGGTAAAAAGGCATGTTTCTATTCACATATTGGTTTATGTAATCCGTGTCCAAATGAAATAGTACAAAGTACAGAGTGGGGAACAGGCTCCGCCTCCGAAGTACTTAGAAAAAAATATCTAAAAAATATTAAACATGTTAAATCAATTTTGGAAGGGAGATTTATAAAAGTTAGAAATGATTTGGAAAAAGAAATGTTAATAGCTTCCAAAAATCAAAATTTTGAGACGGCAGTAGACGTCCGAGATCAAATTCAAAAGTTAGATTATATTACCAAACCTCAAATGCCAACCGATTTTTATATTGAAAATCCAAACTTATATGAAGATCAAAGAAACTTGGAAATTAAAGAGCTTGCGAAAATTGTAAATATTAAAAATTTAAAAAGAATCGAGTGTTTCGATATCGCTCATCTCGCAGGAACTGATCCAACCGCTTCAATGGTGGTTTTTGTAGATGGTGAGGCTGAAAAATCAGAATATAGACATTTTAAAATTCGGCAAAAAAATGGCCAAAGTGATTATGATTCTATGCGCGAAGTTGCAGAGCGAAGATTGAAAAACATGACATTGTGGGGAGTTCCAGATTTGATTATTGTTGATGGGGGACTTGGGCAAGTTAAAATTTTTAAAGAAGTTATTAAAGATATTCCAATTGTTGGCATTGCCAAGCATCCTGATAGATTGATTGTAGGGGAGGAAAAAATTAAATTGGAAGACTTGGCTTTAAATTTAGTTCAAAGAATCCGTGACGAAGCCCACCGATTTGCAAGAAGGTATCATCATCATCTAATATCTAAGGAGTACAAATATGCGAACCATTCTTAAACATTTCATCATCAACACAATTACTTTGTATTTAATTTCCCAGGCTGTGAATGGCATAAAATTTGCCGAAGGATCTTACACTTTGCTTTTGGCTGGGCTTGTGTTAACGCTTACAACTTTAATAATCCGTCCAATAATTAATATTTTGCTTTTGCCAATTAATTTAATTACTTTTGGACTGTTCAAATGGGTAGGTTACGCAATAACTTTATATTTAGTCACATTAATTGTGCCTGGTTTTAAACTTTTGGACTTTGTTTTTAAAGGTTACAATTCATATTGGTTTTCGCTTCCCGCATTTAGTTTGCCTGGTTTTTTGGCATTTATTGCTTTTTCCTTCCTAATTTCGTTTATTTCATCTATAATCTACTGGGTTTTCAAATGACACAAGTACTCACCATTATTCAAATAGTAGTTTCGATAATTTTAATTGGTCTAATTTTAATTCAAGCCAAAGGCACAGGTTTTGGGAGAAGTGGACTAGCTTCGGGAGGAACTGCTTTTACGCGCCGAGGTTTAGAAAAATTTATTTTCAAATTAACTTTTGTCATTGCTTTTATATTCATTGGAGTATCGATTCTACAGCTTGTATTTTAATTTCTAAATGCTTAACCTCCGCTACATAGTGCGCTTAGTTTTGGCATTTATCTCACGTTTTAAAATTTTGATTATTGCAAGCATAATTTTAGGAATTTTATTCTTCTTTGTTTTTAAATTTTTATTGCCGGTGATAAGCGGCGGCTCAACAACCCGAATTGGCATAACTGGTCGGTACAATGTTAGCAACCTGCCAAATAATATCTTGGAAATGATCGGTGATGGGCTTACAAAGCTGGATGAAAACGGCAATGTAGAACCTAATTTGGTAACTTCTTGGGAGACTCCAGATAAAGGAAAAACATGGGTTTTTAAATTGAAGAACAATTTAACTTGGCAAGATGGCAAAAAAGTTACAAGTTCTACAATTTCCTATGCTTTTAGCGATGTCACTATTGAGCATCCTGATGAGAGTACGATTGTTTTTAAACTTCAGCATGATTATTCAGCTTTTCCGGTGATTGTTTCTAAACCAGTTTTCAAAAAAGGACTACTAGGAACTGGCGAATGGAAAGTTAAAAATTTGTCGCTATCTGGTACATATGTGGATCACATGACTTTGCAAAAAAATACTGGAGAAAAAATTATCTATAAATTCTACCCCGACGAGGGGCGAACTAAATTAGCATTTGAAATGGGGGAAACCGATAGTATTGAAGGGTTAATTAATCCCACACCATTTTCAACTTGGCCAAAAGTCAAAGTTGCAAAAAATATTAATACTGGTGAATATGTGGCGGTATTTTTTAATACAAAAGATAATCTGTTAGCGGATAAAGAAATTCGCCAAGCTCTTGCTTATGGTATTAACAAAGATAAGTTGGGAGATATGCGTGCTTTGGGGCCAATTTCCATTGATTCCTGGGCCTACAATCCACAAGTTAAGCCGTATACTTATGATTTTGAAAAAGCCAAAAGTATAATTAACAATCACAAAAAAGAAGCAAAAGTTAATGAAGTAAGTATTAATCTTACAATTCCACCGATTTTACTTCCTGAAGGGGAAAAAATTGCAAAAGATTGGGAAGCAATAGGCCTAAAAATTAATTTAGAAGTTTCGGCCACTGTTCCAAGTGAATATCAGGCGCTTCTTGCCATTCTGGATATTCCAGAGGATCCTGATCAATATTCAATTTGGCATTCTACTCAAACAGCAACAAATCTTACAAAATATCATAACGATAGAATAGACAAACTTTTGGAGGATGGCAGAAGTCAGCTTGATGTGAGTGACAGAAAGAAGACGTATTTAGATTTTCAAAGATTCTTGGTTGAAGATTCCCCAGCAGTATTTTTGTATTATCCAGCAAGTTATACAATCTCGAGAAAATAGTGTACAATCTATTCTGTTAGAGTCGTACTTTAACAGATTAAAATCCGCTCCATCTATTTTAGTTCCCATAATGGGAGAAAGGTAAGGTTTTAAATGTTCCGAAGAGTAGTAGTTGTTTTAAGCTTGTTACTCACAAGTGGTTTTACAGTTTTAACCCACGGCCCCAACTTCAACGTCAGTTTCAACCCAGGAGATGGAGCCCAAGTTGGCCAGGATGTAACAATTCACATACACGTTGAATCAAACAATCCAGGGGCAACAAAGATCAATCCAAACTGTGGAGGAGTTTCAAAAGGAGAAACACCAGAAGTTGATTTTGAATCAGTTTGGCATACAGGAGATTGCTCAGAAGGAAATGTAAACATAACCATTTGTACAAAAGCTTCTGACGATCCACAGTGGCAAGATCCAAATTGCAAAAATTTTGGATACAATCTGACTAGCAAACCAGGCCCATCTCACGGCCCAGGACTTTTGCAGTTTGATTTTAGTCCAGGAGGCCAAGCAGAAGTTGGAACAGTAGTAAATATCCATATTAAAGTCGATAGCCCTAACCCAGGAGCTACAAAGATTAACGTTCCTTGTGGAGATCTAAGCCATCTTGAACTTACAGAAGTAGAATTTGATACAAAATGGAATACATCGGGCTGCTCTGCAGGAACTTTCAAAATCTGGGTGTACTCAAGAAGCAAAGATGATCCCAACTGGGAAAATCCGACAACCACTCAAGCAAACTACACCCTAACTCAAACCCAACCACAGCAAGTTCCAGAAGTAGAACTTTGGGCAGATGATGGTTCAATTACCAAAGGAGGTTGCACCACTTTGCACTGGAGAACAACTGGAGCCGACAATGTAGTTCTTGATGAAAATCCTGTCAAGAAAAACGATGATATCCAGGTTTGCCCTCCGGTAACTGTTCAATACAGAATAAAAGCAACAAATTTAAGCGGAACCGCGACAAGAAATGTTAGTGTTGTTGTCAAACCAGTCAAAGTTCCCGATGGAGGCAAAGTTGTAGACAATTTCAATAACAAAGATGTCATAAATATCGGGGGCAATATTTACATAATAATCGATGAAGAAAGAAGACATGTCCCCAATCCTGACACACTCGACGCCCTAGGGCTCACGAGAAACATGATTAACAACAAAGGATTCTCAGATACTGAACTCTCAACAATTCCCAAAGGCCCTGATATTCCAGATGTAAATATTGATCCACAAGGTTTCGAAGATTTTAAAGATCAATATTTTCCAAACACAAAACCCATCTTCACTCCACAACCAAAACAAACTCAAGGGAATGGTGGGGAACCAGATGGAAACTGTCCTGCAAGTCCTGCAAAGCTCAAGCCTGGAAATATCGCTGTAGTGATTGGCACTGACCTCAACCTTCGGCCTAGCCCAAGCGTTGACAATACGCCAATCAAAATCATCCCTGTATCCTCATATGTAACCATCATTGCAGGCCCAAAATGCAACGGCGGCACACGATGGTTTGAAGTAGGATACCAAGGATCAGACGGTTGGGCTGCTGAAGTTGGAACAGGTGGAACTTACCATATGATTCCAAATAGCCAGCCAATTCCCAAACCAAAAGTTACAAGTAATCCCAAACCAACTATTTGCAACATTCTTTCCTTTGCTGTTAGCAATTCAGGAATTGGAGTATGGGGAAACTGTCCAAACAACGCAGCTCATATCCGAATTCTGATTGATGGAAATGAAGTTGCAGAATCTACAACATCTCCCTTGATGAAAGATTGGAATGGAGTTGGATACGGTTCCCATACAATCAGGGCTGAAGTCAAAGCTGGGGGAGATAAATGGACTGAAGCAGTTTGGGAGGAGAAGAATTACAATTTAGTTGAAGCACCACAAGTTAAACCATCAACTGATGAACCTCAACAAGATTGGTCAAAGTTTAAGGATCCAAATGCAGATCTTACCAAACCTGAGGAGCCAATGATTCAAAAAGCTTTTTGTTCTACGTTGCCGTTTTTCTGTCCTGGTGATGTTGATTCACGTCAGCGCCCATTTGAGGAGAAACAATGTACATGGTATGCAGCCGGCAGAAGACCCGATGTTTTAAATTGGCTACCGGATTATGGAGCCGATGCTAAAAATTGGATTGGATTTGCAGAAGAAGCAGGTATACCCACCACTACCGACATAAAGAATGTCAAAGTAGGAGACCTTGTAGTCTTGCAACCCGGGATACATAGTGCTAATGCAATTCATGGCCATGTTGCATACGTAGAATGGGCAGACCCGGTTAACAATAAGATATACATATCTGAATATAATGGACTAAAAACAGAAGCATATAGTGAACGTTGGCTCACGATTGTTAATGGGATGAGTTTTATCCAACAAAGAGTTTTACCGCCATTAGATACATCTTCACCGCAAGAAAAAAGTCAATCTGCGACTTCACAACCTTCTTCGGATGAGAGTCTTTTGGAAAAATTGCTTAAGTTTCTAAAAATAAAATAATATAAAAATAAACTTAAGTCTGAAAGCAGGGTGATCCCACAAGGAAAGCCCTGCTTTTTATTTGATTTAAATACCATATTTTGAGATACTTAATTTATGATTAACAAAAAATCATTCAAATTATTAATATTATTGCTAGGAATTTTATTTTTATTAGTTTCAGTCTCAGTTATCGTTTCCAAATCTAAGTCATCTAGACCTTCACCTTCCATTCCAAGTCCTATCACAGAAACATATAATATAAATCAGGTTATAGATTCTTCAAACTGGCAAACATATAAGGCTCCCCAGATACTGACAAAAACTCAAATTAATTTTTCAGTTAAATATCCCTCTAATTGGTTTAAGAATGAAGAAAATCCTAGTAATACATCTTTCGTACCAGATGTCGTGTTTAGTTCAAAAAAAATAGAAGATGTTACATTGCGTAGTTCACCTTGCTTTTCAGTTATGGGTGGTATTTGGGATACGACAACAACTTTTAAAGACTTAATCGATGAAGAGGATAGTGTAATTTTTTTGTCGCCTTCTGGATCAAAAATAAGTGGTGCACCCAAGGTTGAATTTCAAAAGAACATTGTGATTAATGGAATGACTGGTATATATAGAAGAGTTATTGTCTATGAAGAAAATCAAGCGTCAGACGAGGTAATTTTAAAAGGTGGTTTAAATACTACCTATGGAGACAAAGGGCAAAACTTCTATATTATACGTTCGTGTCCGGGAACTAGTGCGGATATCTTTAATTCTATTCTTTCAACATTTCAAACTTCAAAATAAAGAGGAAGGCCCTGCTTTTATTTTCATTTTATGACAATAGAACCAACAATTTTATCTATTGTTTTTTGCCTTAGAAAATCTGAAAAAGTTCCTAGACCAGGAACATATCCGACACGGATTTCGTATAAATATTTGCCATTATCAATAAATAAAAAATATTCACCACCAAAAACAGATAATCTTCCATTTTCATTGCTTAAGGATAATTTTATTATATCTTTGCCACTCTTTTGAAAATGATCTATTTTCATAGAGCAGCGATAGTTATCGCATTTATGTAAAAATGGCTTTGCATATTCCTCGATACTAACCATATCAGTCTTCAATGTTCTATTGCTTTCTATTAAATATTTTTGACTAGAGGACGAAATATCTTGGCGACTCAATTCCCCATTATAGTCAGAGATAAGAAAAAGATATTCTTCACCTGAGAGCATTTTATAATCATCAATTTGTAAATGCCAATCTGAAGGGTATTCAAAAGTTATGAAATTGTCTATTGTATATTTTTGCCAACCAAAATATGGTTTTATAACGGAATACAAGATAAATAATATAACTAAAATCATTATACTAATCAACCATAGTAGTTTGTTTTTCCAAAGTTTATTCATATTTTCACTCTTCACATCCAGTTCCCAGGCCGCCGACGCAGGCTTCTGTTGGTGGTTTGCCACGTTCTGGGCATTTTTCTGAGTAGATACAGGCATCATTTGAAACAGCATCGATTGGGCCATTGCCAACTACAATTCTATCCAAATCTTGTGGAACATACTCCAAAATATTATCAACCAATTTGCCATTAACATAACCTTTTGTCCCAGGCAGAATTGTAAGTTTGATAGAATCAAAAAATCTTTTGAGAGTTATATTTTTGGCATGAAGATGAACAACCTTACCATTGCCGTCATGAACATGAATATCAGGATCTAATTCTTTATCTTCTGTTGATTGATATTGAGGCAAACTTAAGTCAACCGCTTTGCCATTTAGATAAACTTTCAAATCAAAATGAGCATGATATTTTTCGGAAGAAGGATTCTGAGTAATTGGATTTTTAACGAGTGCGGCTTTGATTAAAGTTTCAAAATCTTCAAAACTACCAGGATTATTTAACTTTTCGCCATTCAAAAAGAAAGTTGGAGTAGAAGTTATTTTTGCTAAACGGCCGTCGTTTACATCATTTTCAATTTTTGTTTTTAAAGTTAGTGACATAATATTGTTTCTAAATTCCTCAGTATCAAGTTTTAAATCTTTTGCAAAACCTTCAAACATGTTTTTCGCATCTGAAGGAGTTAGATTCGACCACTTGTCTTGAGTTTCATAAATCTTGTCGTGCATTTCCCAAAATTTTCCTTGAAGTCCAGCAGCTTCAGTTGCTAAAGCTGAGATGTTGGCATTTTTATGTTGAGTAAGTGGAAAATTTCTAAAAACAAAATTTAATTTATCTCCAAATTCCTCTGTCAGTTTTTTGACAAGTGGATAATAATCGCCACAAGCTGGACATTGATAATCTCCAAATTCGACTAAAGTTACAGTGGCATTGGGAGAAGTTTGATAGCTGCTACGTGGAATTAAAATCTCGTTACTTACTTTTTCGGAAGATGATGGTTTGTCATTATTTCGTGTCATTGCAAACATCCCTCCAACAAGCAAAACAAGGGTGGCGATTATTGCTACAGTAAAAACTTTCATTTTCGAATTAGATTATTATACACATTTTCCAAATCTCTAAGAACTAGAGCTTTTTCATGCTTGAGGCTAATTTTACGGCTTACTTTACCAAATTTTTCTCTTAGATTTTTATTCAAAGCAATTTCATTCATTTTTTTGGCAAGAGTTTTAAAATCATAAGTATCAACCAAAAAGCCATTCTTGCCATTCAAACAAATTTCAGGCAACGCTCCAGCATTGGCACAAATTAGAGGTAAACCAGAAGCTGCAGCCTGGAGAGCAACTATACTTTGGCCCTCAAAAGGCGACATCATTATAAAACAATCAGCCTTTTTATAAAGATTAACCATTTCTTTGTCGTCAACATAATTTGTCCAAGTGATTTTGTTTTCAATTTGTAAATTTTTAGCTAAAGCATGCAAAGATTTTTTTTGTTTGCCAGCGCCTACAATTTGAAGATGAACATTTTGATTAACATACGGCATAGCTTTGACTAAAGTTGCAACATTTTTATCTCCATCAAGCCGGCCAAGAAAAAGAAAGTTAATAATTTTGGATGAAGATTTTTTAACAGGAAAAAACTTTTTGGTATCAACGCCGTTTGAGATTGTAACTATTGGTTTTTGTATTTTTAAACTCTTTAAAAAATTTGCAAAATATTCAGATGGGGCAATTATTGCATCGTAGTGATTATAAATAAGTTTGATATACCAATCGATTGCTTGTGTTAACTTTTTGTTAATTTGTTCAGGAATAAAATGTAAAGCTCCAACTACTGGAACTTTAAAAATTTTGGATAGAATTAAGGCAGGAATTCCCAAGCTTCCTGGTTCTTGAATGTGAACAATATCAAATTTATATTCTTTGAAAGCTTTAAAAAGTGGAATGATTCCAAGTGGAAAAATTGCCATAGACTTGCCGTTATAAAAAGGATCGGGAAGTGATGGCGCAAAAATTAACTTCACATTTTTTGGAATATCAATTTTGCGTTTTAAAATTGGTTTTGGATTAGCAATTACAACCTTATGGCCTTGGGAAGCTAAATATTGGGCAATTGAATCAGTGGAAGTTGAAACGCCAGAAAGATAGGGGAGATAAGTTTCGGTGA
>DATJGY010000009.1:0-8793 GCA_035494495.1 Alphaproteobacteria bacterium | reverse complement strand
GAAACTTTTGAAGCTGAGTTGGGAAATATTTATCTGATTCTTCAAAAGCTTTTTTAACCTTAAGAGGAATTGGTCTTTCTTCACGCATTTTGGCATGCTCAGCTCGATATAAAATATAGTGCTTGGCTGCGTCAAACTCTTCTGAAGACTGCAAAACCAACTCAACCATATCCTGAACATTCTCAACAGTTGGCACTTGGAATCTAACTGAGACTATATTTACAACTCTTTGGGCTAATTCGATTATTGACGTTTTAGGTTTAACTTTTAAATCTTTGAAACATTTATCAATAGCATCCAATATTTTCTGGGGATTAAATTCTTGTTGTGAACCATCTCTTTTAACAATTTGAGATGGCCAAGGAAGTGAGGCTTTTCCATTAACATGCTTCTCTTCAGTTTTCTTTTTAAGATTTTTGGCTACTCGTAATTGTAATTCTGGCATTGGTGTAACAAGGTGATTGTTAAACACAGTCGTCAAACCGTCAACTAGTATGATTTGTGTCAGAATATATCATGATACGCATGATCTGTGCGTAAAATATTAAAAATTCCTGAAGTTTTTGCGGAGATTGATTATGGGATATCTTTTTATGAAAAAGTAAACAGATTGAAAAGTGAAGCGAAAAATTGGTTTAATGCCCAAGAAACGGATCTTTTGGTGCAGGTTTTCCCAACGAAATCAAGACTTCACTACATATTTTATAGGTATTTTTTGGATACATTTCCAGTCTAATTATTTCTGGTTTTGCATCCTCCGGGGCCAAAGGCAGTATTTCTTCTTCAATAATTTGGCGATGTTTGAGAGAGGCATTTGCTAATTTGACAAGAAATTCAGGATTGGTTTTCTCCCCTGCTGCAATTTCCAAGTATTTTTCAGCTTTAGTTAAAGTTGCAAGGGCAATATCTGGTTTTTTGTTTTCAAATAAAGTTTTACTTGAAGCTAGCCTTTTATCTGCAAAAAGTAAAGCCAGTTCGGCTTTTTTAATTTTATTAAAAGTAAAACTATATTGAAGTTTGTCACGGAGGGCCTTTAAACTCCAAAACGGGCTATCAGGCAAAACTTTTCCAGGAAAAGGCAGAATATAATCTATCGAATTTGCAATTGAGATAACTGGCTGCGGGGTCGGAAGTGTGCTTGCAAATACCCTACGAGGACTAGATGCACTCATTGCAGAAACCAAAAAAACACCGAAAGCGAGTGCAAAAACTGCAGAACCGAGGAAATATTTTTTCATCCGGTGATTGTAATGGTAGATCCGAAGGCTAGTTTTGTCAAATTAACTTCACCGAAGGATGGGGTTTATACACATATCCCTCACCATCAACTTCCTGAAATACTTCTGCTAAAGATGTGTCTATGTTTTTCAAAATATCAGATAAATGGTTAATTCCAGAAATAGCTTTGAATAAATGATCTCTTGCTGTTTCTGCAACTGAATCTAGATTTTTTTGTTTATGGATTTTAGCCAAAGTAACATAATTTTGTACCACTCCAGGATTATTTAAGAAGTTAGCCAATAAGGCTCCCTGGTAATCAACTAAGTCAATATTTAGTTTGCCGTTTACAAGTATTGACCCAGATTGGTATTCAACAAGAGTTTTGTCGCTTTTAAAGATAGGTATTGGAAGGTCAAAATCTGGGATTTCACCAGTAATTAAATAAAGCTCAAAATCTCTTGCAGCTTGCTGTTGAGCTCTGCGATTAATTATATCCCAAGCTTCAGGTTTCTCCTTCATTGAATGGGTTTGTAGATAAAATAATCTTCTTCCTGAACAATTAAATTTTTTAACAAAAGATCTACACGGCAGAGAGTTGAGCTGAAATCTGTTGCATTTCTAAATCCAAATAGTATCGATTCTTCAACTGGAGCTGGGTTCTTGGGGTTTTTAGTTCCTGGAAGATCCCATTTATGGAAATTTTTATAAATTTCCAAAAGGTCGTTATGTTTTTGCGGCTGGTTTGGATGCCCAAGTAAATGTTTGAATAATTCTGCTGAAACTCCTACATCTGTCAATACTACATGTCCATCCTTTACAAATGCTTTCGTAAAACTATGGTATTGAATAAGCTTTTTACCGTCATTAAGCAATGGATATACTGGATAATTAACAATATCTAAACCTTTTTCTCGCAAGAGAATGGAATAAGCTTGATGAGTATTTTTAATTCTTGCAATTCTTAATTCTGGACTTATTTCTACCATGACCGTGATTTTATATCAAAATATATCAATTTGCAAAAACCCTCAATTTGTATTCATTAATTCTATAGGTTATACTTCGGGCCTAAACTGCAATGGAACGCCTTCAATATCCGCAAATAACAACTTTCAACAAAGACGGCAGGAAGCCGTTGCATGAATTATACGAAAGTTATTTTTTGCTTGTGACAAAATACGGCTGGGATTATAAACAACTTTATTCTCAAGAGATAGTAGATAAAGGCACTGGTCAAAAAAATCAACTTCCATCTTACGAATTTAGATCCCCTAACTATCAGCAATATGGTGTTGGATTACTGGAGAATATCCATGGTGAAGAACCAGCGCCTCTCCAAGCCTCTGCCAATAAAGTTCATTGCATCGCCGAAATGTCAAAAGAGTTCGACATACCAATTACATTCATCCCCACAACAAATATGAAAGGTTACGTTGTAGACGATAGATATCCTAACGCTCATCGTAGCAGGACGTTTGGGGTAAGCGTAGGAGATCCCGATCATGCACTAGCAAATCAATTAGCACCATCTTTGCCGATACCAAGAAGATTGTGGCCCAGCAGTGAAGCTGCAAAAGCGTTAACGCAATGGATTGTAGAAACTCAGCCTGCATTATTAATTAATCTTCACGAAGATTTACTTGAAAAAAATAGGTATGGATTCTTAAGTCCTCATGATCGGCATTATTTTTATAGTTATGGTTATGGAGAAATTGACATTTTGAATCAAATTTGTCCCATGTTAAAAAATATTCTCGAAAAAAGTGGATATCCTATGCAAAAAGATGGCGCAACTAGATTTGGTGAGAAAATTGTCAATGGTTGGGTTCTAAATAGTATGGATGGATCACTTGACGATTTTAGTATCAGGAACGAATATATCGACCAATTTAGATTTAAACACAAATCCCCTGCTTTCATTGCTCTTGTTATTGAAACAATCATTCATCACCAAAAACCTCAAACGATAACAGAACGAGCAAAAGTCCACGAAGAAGTTATTGATACTATTCCTAAATTGTGGGAAATTGTCCAAAAATACAAAAATAAAAATGACAATAGAATCTAAAATACGTATACAAGATCGTTTCACTCCAGAATATTGCCTTATTCCGCCTACAACTGAATATCAAAAAAAATTGGAAAAACTGGGTGTACATTCCTATTCTGTAGACATAACGCCCCAGAATCTCAAAAATCAAAGAGAATTTATAGAGCAACCACTAACTGTTACTTTTGTTGAATTATCACCAACTGATACTCTACCCAATTCAGAGATGAATAAGGATCAAATACAGGGAATGTTTTTCAATACTCAAATCCACAATGAAGGCGCCGCCGCAAATTTGGGTGTACGTATTATGCAAAGAGTTGCTGAAATAAGAACACGCTATAAACCGGTAGTTATAGCGGCAGGCTTAGCCGAGTGTGTCCAAAGATTGGAATATTACCTGGGCTATAAAGTGGTGGATATCAACCGAAAGTTTATTCAACTTACTCAAACTGCTCAAGATCCTTTTGAAGAATTAGCTCAAAATTATGGGGTAGCAATAGTTAATCGTTACTTAGCTGAAAATTATTGCGTTTCCGATATTCACGGTGACGGTGAGGAGAAATACCTCAAACCAAATTTTATAATTGACAGATTGGCAAACTCTAAAAATAAAGGTCCTAATTACCATGATCAATTAGAACGAGAGAATGAAAATTATGATTGGTTCAGAAAAAATTTTCCAAATATATCAGTTATAAAAGATGTCAGAGCCAGGAAATATTTCGAAAGCAAACTTGACCAATCTTTACCGGCATTTTTATTATCAGCAGGTTTTGCCCATACCGCAACCCTTGAATGCTCAGCCGGTAAATCCCCCAACCCAAAACGAGAGCAGGCAATCTTAGATCAAATAATGATTATTATGCAAAAAAACCAAATTCTATTTGAAGCAAAAATAGATATGCTAAAAAACAATTTACCTACAACTGTAAATAATCTATTCAAAAGTCGTTGGGGTAGCGATAAAAAATATTACCTTCGGATGGGCGATATAAACTTTTCTAATGTTGATAAGGGTGGAACATTGAACATTCCTCCTGAAAGTTTCGAAAAAGTTTTAATGCCTGGAGATTTGGTTGGCACAATTGTTAGTTTGAACGGTGGCCCATCCATTACTGAACTACGAGTTCCAAACTCTATTACAGTTACCACGGAAGGTGCAGATGGTATAAAAACAACAAGAGAAATATCCGCTTTTGAGCACGGACTTACCTTAATGAGTGTTCCAGAATTGGCACTTGTTAATTACAGAGAAGCAAAAGATCCAAGCTTTGATCAAACTCCAGGAATAAACATTATGGTAGCAGTCCCAGACTTACCTCCAACAAAGAGAAAGACTATCTAAACAAAATAATTGGCCATTCCCAGAGGACGTGAAGAAAGATTGATCCCCAGATGTTTTTTGTTTTACCGTAAATAAATGCTGACCCAATTCCAAAAATTGCAGTTAGCATTAAATAAGTTAAGCCTGCAGCCAAATTTAGCTTCCAAATAAAGAAGGCTATTGGCACATGAATCCCAGTCCACAATAAAGTTGTAACTACATTTGCTGTCCATTCATCTTTTAATGCCATCCACAAGCGGCTAAAAATGTAGCCTCGAAAAGCTAATTCTTCCGAAAAAGCCGTGGCAAAAGATAAACCTAAAGAAAACATCAAAGGAGTAGAGCCAATATTTGCACCAAAATTAAAATGGCCGTATTTCAAAAAGTTAGTTAATATCCCCTCGATTACAAAAATGGCTCCTAATCCTAATGATAAATAAACTGAGGAGAATAAATTTTTAAAAGTTAAACCTAGAGAACTTAAATTTAAACTTTCTTTTTTAGTAAAGTAAAATACTGGAATAAGCCAAACAAGAGGTTTGATTATCAATTCTTCTACTTCATCAGGAAGTTTGATTAAAAATCTATAAAATGCCCAGAAGATGATGAGATAAGTGGCGTAAATCGTAACATTCTTAACTAATGTGGTTTTGGCAGTCATACAATTATTATTATACTATTTTACACTCTTTAAAAGACCTATCCATTGCACTGATTATCATTTCAATCCTATCCCCTGCCTCAGTTAATGTAATTGTATTTTTTTCATTTGGAAACCAGTGAAAAATTAAGTTGCGTGACTCTTTCCAAGTTTCCCAAAGAACATCAGCCAAGTCTTGTCCTCCACAGTGTTTTGTTATTTTATTATAAACTCCCTCACGCATTGCATCTTTATCTAGTGACGGGTTTAAAGCCTTGCCAATTCTAAAGCGCTTGCCATAATAATCTTCTTCGGTAATAAATTGAAGCTCAAAAAACAATTTCTTTAAAAAACCTTCATAGGCTTTGGCAGCAGGAAAAACTACAAATGAATAATCATGAAATTCTTTTCTGCCTCCAGGTAAATCAGCTCCCCAACTTTTGACTGCGGCGAGCAAAAAATGTGACGTTGAGATCAATTTTTGTAAATCTTCCCCCAAATAACTCCACCAAATCTTTTGCTCTATTTGTTCAATCGATTCCATTGTTTATCTTTTCTTCTTGAAGAGCTTCCACATCAAAATAGCTATTATAGGTAATAAAACTAACGATGGCCAAGGGGTTGAGAAAATATCCATAGTTTACTTTTTTAACATCGAATGATTTTTTTTGATATAGAACAAAAGGATAACTACAAAAAGCAAGAATATTCCAAAAATACTTTGGGCCTTAAATATTATTTTTACTAAATCAGTTTCCATAATTTAAATCTTTAATTAAAATCGATAATAAAAACGCCATAATTCCGTAAAAAAGATTCAAAATTATTATAACACTATTCTCGAAATTCGAAGTTTGCCAAATTCCGGGAAGAATTAATATTATGCCGAACCAGCCAGCGGCAAGATTAACTAAGAGATCAGAAAGAGTGATTAGAAAACTAGATTTCGTAAAAAGACTCATTAGTCTATAATACATTAATGAAAGGTATATTTTCAAAATTGTTATCAGTCATAAAAAACCAGTTTACTTCAGAGCATAATTTGAAGAGGCTAATTTTCTTCACTGTTCTCACTTCTTTTTCTCTGTATTTTTTCTGGGGCATTCCCCTGCCAACTAAACTTGCTGCCAATAATTTAGATGTCTCGACAAAAATATTTGATAGAAATAATAAACTTGTGTATGAAATTTTTGCTGACAAGAGAAGAACACCAATTAAACTTAGTGAGCTTCCTAATTATGTCAAACAAGCTACAATTTCAATTGAAGATAAAGATTTTTACAAACATCAAGGGTTTTCATTCACTGGTATAATTCGTGCAATTTACAACACTGTTTTCAAAAGAAAAGTTCAGGGCGGATCAACTATAACTCAACAGTTGGTTAAAAATGGCTTGTTAACCCCAGATCGAAATCTTAAGCGCAAAGCCCAGGAATTTTTATTAACAATTGTAATTGAAGGCATTTACACCAAAGATCAAATACTGGAGATGTATTTAAACCAAATCCCCTACGGTGGAACTGCATATGGAATTGAAGCGGCTTCAGAAACCTATTTTAATAAACAGGCCAAAGATTTGTCGCTGGCCGAAGCTACGCTTTTGGTAGGTCTGCCTCAAAGGCCGTCTAGTTATTCCCCATTTGGAGCTCATCCTGAGTTGGCAAAAGTAAGACAAGCTGAGGTTCTAAAACAAATGGTCTTAAATAAATATATTTCTCAAGAAGAGGCTGACAAAGCTTTTGCAGATACTTTAACCTATGCTCCAATTAAACCTCCTCAAGCTCCGCATTTTGCCTTGTGGATCAAAGAGCAATTGGCCGACAAATATGGTGAGAAAATGGTTGAACAAGGGGGCCTAAGAGTTAACACTACTCTGGACTTGGATATTCAAAATCTAGCTCAAGAATCTATAGCTTCTGAAGTAGCAAAGCTTAAAAAACAAAATGTAGGCAACGGCGCGGCGATTGTAACTCGGCCAAAAACTGGTGAAATTTTGGCAATGGTTGGGAGCAAAGATTATTTTGCAACTGATGAAGATGGAAAAGTAAATATAATTTTAAGGGAAAGGCAGCCTGGATCTTCAATTAAACCTTTAAATTATGCCTTAGCTATTAAAGATCAAAAAATAACTCCAGCTACGGCTTTTGCAGATATTCCAACTTGTTTCTTGGTTGCTGGTCAATCTCAATATTGCCCAAAAAATTATGATGGGAAATTCCATGGTTTAGTTCAAACTCGTTTTGCATTGGGCAATTCTTTTAATATTCCCGCTGTTAAAATTTTAGCTATAAACGGCATTGATAACTTTGTTTCATTTGCTAAACAGATGGGCTTAACAACTCTCACCGACGCATCGGATTATGGTTTGTCTTTAACTTTGGGTGGTGGTGAAGTCCGGCCGTATGATATGGCTGAGGCATTTGGTGTGTTTGCAAATCAGGGAATTAAACAACCCTTAACCGCAATTACAAAAGTAAGTGACTGGACAGGTAATGTTTTAGAAGAATATGACCCAGCCAAAAGTGAATTAACAGGACAAAGAATTTTGGAGCCCACAACAACATTTTTAATTTCTCATATGCTTTTGGATAATAATGCCCGATCAGGAGCTTTTGGCGAACATTCCCAACTTAATGTCGCAGGTCATCCTGAAGTGTCAGTTAAGACTGGGACCACTAACGACAGACGTGATAACTGGACTGTTGGTTATACAGCTGATGCGGTTGTAGTCACTTGGGTTGGCAATAATGATAACAAACCTATGAGCGGAGCTGTTTCTGGAGTTTCCGGCGCTTCCCCTATTTGGAATAAAATAATCAAAAATGTTTTAGATAAATATGAACAAAATAAAACTCACTCTTGGCCAAAACAGCCGTCAGGAGTAGTTGGAGCTACAATTTGTGCTGATACAGGAGGGCTTCCTTCAAGTGACCCCGCAAATCCAGGCTGCCCTACCCGTTTTGAATATTTTATTGAAGGAACAGTCCCCTCGACTTCATTTGTAGTTAATCAAGATGTTCAAATTTACAATGACACTGGCCAAATGGCAAAATCTGATGCAGATCCAAGCCAAATCCACACTGAAAATAAACCAACTTACACTGATCCCGATGGAAGTTTGTATTGTATAACTTGTGGAATTGCCAGTAGTTCAGCCATAATTAGATATCCGTTGATTCAAAATTGAAAATACATCCGATAGTTTGCAAATAGCCTCAAAAAGTGTATAATGCCCGAATGCTAAAAAAGCTGCTCGTTGCAATCGGCAAGCCATTCTATTTTTTACTGTCAAAATTAATTTTTGCAATAACTTTGTTGGCTAAAATCAAGATCCCTGATTTTAAAAAAATATTCAAGCTCGCAACTCTCCGGATTTCATTATTTGATGAAAGTATTGATCTAAAATTTAAAGCTTTAGAATTAAAAATAAAATCTTTTGTCAAAAACCTCAAATCAAAATCAAAACGTAAATTTAAATCAAAATCAAAACTTCTCCCGATTGGCTTAGTTTTAGCATTTATATTTTTATCATTTTACTTTTTAATTTTAAAAGAT
>DATJGY010000008.1:0-16741 GCA_035494495.1 Alphaproteobacteria bacterium | reverse complement strand
ATCTCCCTTCGCCCAAAGAATTGGATACAAGAACTCCCGAAATTTCAACCAAAATTTATGATAAACATGGTCTTCTTCTTTATAAAATTTACAAAGATAAAAATAGAACTATCGTTCCACTAAGCAAAATTTCAACAAATACTCGCCTTGCAACTTTGGCAGCTGAAGATGCAGAATTTTATGATCATTCAGGATTTTCTATTAAAGGCATTTTGCGGGCCACAGTTGCTGATTTACAGCACGGTTCTCTTCAAGGTGGCTCAACAATTACCCAGCAATTGGTTAAAAATGTATTGTTAACTCCCGAGCGAACTATTACGCGCAAAATTAAAGAGATAATTTTGTCAATTGAGGTTGAAGCTACTTATTCCAAAGATCAAATTTTGGAGATGTATTTAAATGAGGTTAGCTACGGTGGAACTGCATATGGAATTGAAGAAGCAAGCGAGTCTTACTTTGGCAAAAAAGTAGAAGATTTAAATCTTGCAGAGGGCGCTTTTTTGGCCGGGTTACCTAAAAGCCCAACAGCTTATTCTCCATTTGGTCAAACTCCAGATCTAGCTTTTGCCAGACAAAAAGAAGTTTTGCATCTAATGGTTGTAAATAAATTCATTAATAAAGATCAGGAGCAAGAAGCATTAAATACAAAAATAAATTTTATACAAAATAAAAAAGAGATCAAGGCTCCACATTTTGTAATGTATATTCGCCAACTACTGGTTGATAAATATGGCGAGGAGATGGTTGAAAAAGGTGGATTGGAAGTGACAACCAGTTTGGATTTAGGTATTCAAGAAGTTTCAGAAAAAATCGTCAAAGAAGAAGTTGATAAGCTGACGAAATTAAGAGTTGGAAATGGTGCAGCCTTAGTTGTTAACCCACAGACTGGAGAAATTTTAGCCATGGTTGGAAGTAAAGATTATTTTGATATTAAAAATGATGGCAATGTTAATATCACAACTCGCATAAGGCAACCTGGCTCATCAATCAAAGTTGTTAATTATGCCTACGCATTAGCTCACGGTTATACTCCGGCTAGTGTTATCGATGATGCACCAATTACATATTCAATTCCAGGTCAATCTCCTTATTCTCCAAAAAATTATGATGGAGACTTTAGAGGCAAAATAACATTAAGACAGGCTCTAGCTGAATCAAGAAATATTCCTGCAGTTAAACTTTTGGCTTCATATGGGGTTGATAAAATGATTGACTTGGGAACCAAAATGGGAATTACAACTTGGGATAATCCTTCCCAATATGGTTTGTCATTAACTTTGGGCGGAGGCGGCGTACATCTTGTAGATTTAGCTCAAGTGTATTCAACTATTGCTAATTACGGCAAGAAACCTGATTTAATGCCAATTTTGGAAGTTAAAGATTATAATGGCAAGACGTTGGATAAATATGAATCTAAAAGTTCTCAAGTATTGGATCCAAAAGTTGCATATAGTTTAATTGATATTTTAAAAGATAATTTTGCCAGATCTCATTCATTTGGTTTAAATTCTGCGCTTGTTATCAAAAACCATCCTGAAGTCGCTGTCAAAACTGGAACAAGTAATGATTTGAGAGATAATTTGGCAGCTGGATTTAATCAAGATTATTTGGTGGTAACTTGGGTTGGTAATAATGACAATTCTCCAATGAGCCATATTGCTTCAGGTGTCACTGGAGCCTCCCCTATTTGGAATAAAATCATGTCTGCAATTTTAAATGGTAAACCTTCTATTGATTGGAAAGTTCCAGAAGATATGATTCGTGTGAATTGTTTGGGCCGAGGCGAATGGTTTGTTAAAAATCAGGTGCCAAAAAATTATTGCAAACCGCTTCCATCACCAACACCAGTAGGTAAAATTAATCCAATTTTGGATTCTGGAGCTTCAACCATTAATCATTAAGTTCTTTGTACAGAAGATAAGAAGGAAGAATAAGAAGCGGGGAAAGAAAAACACTAATAACGGATCCAATTCTGTAAGGAATGATTATTGTTACTATCGTCACTAAACCTGTAAAAATTCCAAAAACAAACAGTCTGCCGAAAACCTGCCAAAATCTACCATCGACAAGTTTTTTACTTTTCTTCAATATTTGTGTAATTCTTATATCCTCTTCAACAAGAATAAATCTAGAAAATGCAAACCAAACCAGGAATATAACACCAGGAATAATTAAAAATAAAAACCCAGGAATGAAAATAAGTTCAAGTAAAATACCAAGAAGAAATAATTTAAAGTATTTTCTAAACCCAACCAGAAAAGCAGGTTTAACAAGAAGTTTTTCTCTACCAACAACACGTCTAATAGCCTCCACCTCAGCTATGCTAAAAAATAAACTTACCAAGATTGTGATCCAGAACATCGCATCAAAATCAGGTTTTCGAAGCAAAAGAAGGACATTAAATATTGCATAAATTCCACAAATCTTCACAAAATAAATAAAATTCTCTCGTCTGAAAAATATTTCAAAAGATTTTTTGATTAAGTCAACTGGGCTTGAGAGTGTTTTCATTTATCGAGTTTAGTAAAAACAATAATCATGAATACTAACAATATCAAAGAAAATAGAAGTGGAAAATGGACAAGAAGTGTAATTAAAATTGGTAAAGTTACAGCGTGCATTCCAAGTTTGTAAACCTGTGAATATGACAAATCTTTTTTCAGCAGCTTTGCTGCTATAAGTAAAACTACAGAAAAGATTAGTAAATAAAACAAATACCAACCTAAACTTAAAATTGTTCCTACAATTGGTCCAAGTAAAATTAGAATCATCAAGCCAATATTGAAATATGTTGGAAGTTGATCAATATATGGCAAAACTTCTGAAGTCAATTTTTGATAGATGTCTTTATTTAAAACAACACCATCCAAATCTTTCAATACTTCTTCTAATGAATATGCCTTAATTTGTCCTTCTTTGTCTGAGTAAACAACAAAAGAATCTGTTACCAAAACTTGAGATTTATAATTTTTTACATCTTCTACATTAGCTTTTGTATTTATCACAATAAAATCTGCAACAACATATGGCTCTTTGACATTTGTAACAAGTTTGTGATTTTTAACGCTAACAACTAATTCTTGAGGATATGCAGTTGTTACAACTTTCTTGGTTTTTTCTACAAATCCTGGAATTTCTTTTTTAACAACAAGCAAACCCGCCGCAATAAATAATGTATATCCAAGTGAAATTACAAAAAGAAGAAAAGTTAAATACTTGAGTGAAAAAGAAAACTTGGCCTTTAAAATATCTTTGTAATAATTTGGCTGGAAGCTTTTAACAAAAGTTCTAAAGAAAGTTTTGAGTTTAGTCATGTTTTGTAATTATTATAGTGCCTTCTTTAAAAATATCCAAATCCGGAAGTTCCAGCTTTGGCAATTGTAAATTGTGAATTGAAAATTGTAAATTAGGTCTTGATGTCAAGTAAAGACTCCCAGAAATAAGAATCGTTACCAACATAACAACTAATATTATTAAACGTTCTTTCTTCCCCCAAGGTTTAACTGGCTCTTGTCGAGATTTACGATTTTCAGATTTGAGATCACGAAGCTGTTTTTTTAATTTTCTGGTTTCAAAATCATTTTCCAATTCGAATTCCTCATCCTCAATCTCTCTTTCCTCAGGATCTTGTTTTTTTCCAAATAGGCCCATGAAATGATTTTATCATTCTTTGTTATATACTGACATCATGGCAGATATTTCATCAGAAAATTCAGGGAAAATTTCAAGACGTGATTTCATAAAACTTGCTGCACTTACGGCTGCAGGGCTGGGCAGTGGAGTTGTAGCTAGAGAAAGAATAACTTTTTCTGTCGAACAGAAGATTGATATGAATAATCATTTATCGAAAATCACGGGACCAAATGGTAGACAAGAATATACGCCAAATTTTGAATCTTTGAGATCATTCTTTCCTGATGTTGTCAAAAAAACAGAAAGCGGTGGTTATTTTTTAAAAAACGATGCAGAAAATCCAATTATTTTAGATTTTAGCAATGCAGCAGACAAAGAAATTAGATTTTTCCCCAACAAAACGGAATCAGCTTTATCAAACATTTCTTGGGAAGATGCTAGACAAAAATCTGGTTTTCAAGAAGTTACAGCAGGTCTAATTCTTGAAGGCGAATTCAACGTACAAGGGAACTTGTTTAGTCCACCAATTTTTATGGGAGATGGATTAGATAGGATTATAAACTTCAAAGGATCGGGCAAGGAAAATTGCAAAGTAGAAGATATCGTATTCAAAGGCCTCAATCCTTTTAAGCAAGATGCAAGCAAAAAAGGAGGCGATTGCCCGTCTCCAGCCTTTATAGCTGGAGATAACATGAATCTAGAAGTCTCGGGAATTAGGATAAATTATGATATAGCAAAACCAAATGATCTTGATGAAACTAACTCTCAACTAGCAAAAGGTATTATTCTTCATAACACAGAAAATTCTAGACCTTTGGAATTAAAGGTGAGAAGTTCGAGAATTCAAGGTCTTGAATGGGACGGAATATGTTCGAATGGTTTTGTAAAAATAAATGTAGACAATTCCCATCTAATACAAAATCGCAAATACAAACATGAGCGAGGAGTTGGAATAGCGTCAACATTCAATAGTCCAGATGGCAGTATAAAAATTAACAGATCAACTATTGATTACTGTAAAGGTACAAGTATATGGGTAAATCAAGATTTAAAACCTTCAACAACAACAAATCTAACAATAACCGATACCGTCATCAACAATAGTGCCTGGGCAATTAGTGTAGAGGATGTAGCCGATCAAAAAGTTATAATTGATAAACTAAAAATAGTTCCGGATTGGGATGGAACTGCTCAACAAGATCTAAATTATTGGCCACTTGATTTCATACACAAGGGAATGAAATTCGATTTATCTTTTAATACTATAGAGTTTGACTTAACTCCTGAAGTTGGTTCGTATGCTCGTTTACTCGGACAAGGAAGTTTTAAGAGTTTTGAAAATTTATCGGATACTACTCCTATAGACTTTTTCAAAAATAATATTACAAAATGGGGAGATATTGCAATTAACATTCAATATGCAGGAGAACCAAAACAAAAATTTACTCTTACTAAAGATTCTTTTTTTGACTTTTTATCAAACTTAAAACCCGAAGACAAATTAAATGGTGGATGCGTATTAATGAATTTCGATATTGAAAAAAGAGAGTTTGGAGTTATGTTAGGAACTAATTTTGACTCTCAAACTGGTATGATAAACGTGTCGGAACCGTTTTACGTAAAACCAGCCATCGAAAAAGCAGAACCAGATAAAGCAAGATAAATTCTATTTCCTTCTCTTCTCCCAAACATCAAGATTCACCAAACTTTCTGGTTTTTTGTCAGAGAGAACATCTAAAATTGCTGCAACTGCCATTTCCCCCATTTTATTTCTTGCTTCATGAGTTGCACTGGCAATGTGTGGAGTTGTAATTACATTCGGCATACCAATGAGTTCTGGATCAATATTTGGCTCGTTATCAAAAACATCCAATCCTGCTCCGGCTAGATGGCCATGTCGCAAAGATTGAACAAGATCACTTTCACACACAACAGGCCCGCGGGCAGTATTAATTAAAAATGATCTATCTTTCATTTTCGCTAATGTCTCACTATTTATCATGTGCCTAGTTTCATCTGTTAATGGCACATGTAGAGACACCACGTCGCTCTCGCTAAGCAAAGTATCTAAATCAACACTATTGTCATCAGGAGTTCTTTTTGTATATAAAATTTTCATTTTATAGCCTTCGGCTCTCCTAGCTACCATCTTTCCAATATTGCCCATACCAATTATTCCAAGTGTTTTTCCTAAAAGACTATGCCCCAAAAATATATCTGGCTCCCAACCGCGATATGCACCTTTGCGAGTTGCCTCATCTGCTTCAATAATGCGTCTAGAAAGAGCCGATATTAAAGCCCAAGTGTGCTCGGCAACGGCTTCATCAACTTCCTCGCTGGGAGTATTTGTGACAATAACTCCCCGATCAGTTGCCTCTTTAATGTTTATATTGTCAAAACCAACTGCGTAATTAGAAATTATTTTAAGTTGAGGGCCACAAGCATCAATTACATCTCCATCAATTTTGTCGGTTAAAAGCGAGAGAATAGCATCAGCACCTTTTATTTTTTCAACTAACTCTTCGGGAGTTAAAGCTCGAGAAAATTCAGAAACTGTCACCTCGTGCCCTACGTCGGTAAGTTTTTGAATGTGATCTCCTGGAATTTTTCTGGTTACAAAAATTTTTGCCATGTTAAAAAGATTCTACTACAACTCCCGAGCTTTTTGCTCTTTCTATCCACAAAGGTAATTCACTTTCTTTTAGGAGTCCTTTTTGTGCTCCAGTATAGCCAATAACTGAAGCGGAATTAACAGTTCCCCAGACAAGTGCCTCATCCAGACTTTTACCGTGAATTAAAGCCGACAAGGAAGCACTACCAAAAGCATCCCCTGCGCCAGTTCGCTCGTATGCATCAACCGGCAAAACACCAACTTTAAAAAACTTGCCGTCCAAACTATTGTACGCAATTGCACCTTTTCCACCATCTGTAATAATGCAAATCTTAGGGCCCAATTTATTCAAAGCGATTAATAAATCTCGGTCGGGAGTTTCTTTTGCTAAATTTGTTAATTTCATAGCTTCCTCCCTGTTTACATAAATCATATAGCTTAAAGCTAAAACCTCGGCAATTACCTCAACTCCAGCTCGCATTTGCCAACTACCGGGATTAAATGCAAGTTTGACTGTAGGATTTTTCCTTAACCATTCAACTAAATGATTTTGGAATGGTTTAAAACTTTCCCCAAGTGAAGTTAAATACACCCAAGGAACAACTGGCAATTGAACTGGGAATTCATAACTGCGTGGCGCGTGATACACAAAAATTGTCCGTTCGCCTGAATAACTAACAATCGAAGAATAATTGGAATTTGTTTCTGGCTGCTGAATTACATATGTTAAATCTACATTTTCCGCCCTTAAATTCTCAATAATCATATTGCCGACACTGTCATCCCCCAAAGTCAAAACTATTCCGGAATTTATTCCCAATCTCCTTGTTCCAACTGCGTTATTTGCCGCATTACCACCAACCGAAAAATCTAAATTACGAACTGGGATTTTGGCGCCATAAGGAAAAGCAATTAAACATTCTTTTGTGTCAATTTTACAAATCGATTCGCTGTCAATCGGTGTCATGAAAGTATCAATTGAAGCATCCCCAATACTTAGTAGGTCAAAGTTGCCCATTTCTTGCACTCACTACCCTTTCTAATCTTTTAATAAAAACTTCCTGAGCTGCTGAAATATTTTCGTCTTTTCCAGCCCAAGTTTTTAATGCTTCTTCCTGCAAAGCCCGTGCAAAAGAAAAAGAGATATCCCAGGGATCTTGGCTAGTTTTTCTTTTTACAATTTCATTCAAATTAACTGTAACTTCTTCAGCTGATTGCCCACCTGACAAGAAAACTATACCTTGAACTTCCGTAGGGACCGATCTTCTCAAAATTCTTAAAGTCGCTTCAGCAATTTCCAGCGCACTAGCTCGTACAATGCCGTCTTGGCCTGGTAAAATCATATTAGTTTTAAGAATAATATTTTTCAAATCAACCTGTTCTTGTCTTAATTTTTCAAACATTAAAACTAAAACTTGTTCCGTAATTTCTCCACAGCGAGTAGTCGTATGATTGCCTTTCATACTAACTTCAGGCTCTAAAATTGGAACAAAACCATTTTCAATTGCAACCTTGGCGTAACTCACAACTCTGTTTAAATTTTCTTCCAAAAATTCTTTTGAGGGGTAAATATCGGTAATTTTGAAAAGTGATCTCCATTTGGTGAATTTTAATCCCAATTTTGAAAACTCTTTAAGCCGTTGATCTAGATCCGAAAGCCCTAAAGTTGCCTCCTCCACATCATTAAAATGTTCGCCTCCCAAATCAACTTTGATGCCAGAGATAATTCCTTTTTCATCCAATATTTTATTTAAACCTTGATGAACTGATTCCTCAAAAAAAATAACTCCACTGATATAATTCTCGATTCCGGGAGTTGTTAAAAGCATTTCTCTGTACTTCCTGTTGAGTTCTGGAGTTGAAGTCAAACCAATAGCCGCAAACTTTTCAGTAATAGTTTTTGTGCTCCAGTCGAGAGCAAGTATGCCTTTATTTGGAGAGAATATTTTTTGGATGATTTCTTGCATGGCAGGTTAACATATTTAGTGTACAATATTTTGATATGAAAACCCAAGCTCCAGTTTTGGCCGTGGCTATTTTTATTATTTTATCCCTTAGCACGGTCGCATTTTTGTATTATCAAAATCAAAAATTAAAAGATATGTTGGCAAGTTACCAAACATCAATTGCCTCACCTACTCCAACTTCAACTCCAAATCCGATGGCGAATTGGAAGACATATACAAATGATGGATGGAGTTTGACATTTAAATACCCTGAGGAGGTTAATTTTTATACAGAACCTTCGAATGATAATGATAATGTCAAAATACCCAATCCCAACGCCACATGGATGAACATCACCCAAACACAAATAGATTATCGTGCACCAGCTCAAGAGAATACTTTAATCACCTTGGCGATGAAAACAAAGGAACTAGATTACAACTTAAAAACAAACATAGAAACTTCGTTGGGTGGACAAAAAGCTAAGAAAGTCATTACGAAAGATAATGAGAATGATAAATATTTAATCAAATTAAATACAAATAAATTTTTAGAAATTTTTGTTTCAACGGATTCAGATACAAAAAAATTAGCAAATCAAATCCTCTCCACCTTCAAATTTATAGAAGTCACACCTTCAGGAAGTCCAACATCAAAACCAACCCCACTTCCAATTACTTACTGAGAAGATTTTCGAGCAATCACTTTCTTCACACTCTCAATAATATGCTCTTTAGTTAAACCAAATTTTTGCCACAATTCTTGATATGTTTTTGCCGATTCACCAAAAGAATCTTTGACTCCAATAAATTCAATTGGCACTGGGAAATTGCGGGCCAAAACTTCAGCCACAGCAGATCCCATTCCCCCAACAATTTGATGCTCTTCAACCATCACAACTGCTCCACAGGTCCTTGCCGCACGAATTATTGCAGTTTCGTCCATTGGTTTAATTGTGTGATTATTAATTATCAAAGTTTCAATGCCAATTTTTTCTAATTCTTCAGCAGCCAAAATTGCTTCATGCAAAATTGGCCCACAGCCAATAATCGCAACTTGAGGGGACTTAGAAATTTTACTTAAATTAATCTCAGGAGAATCTTGTCTCGAAAGCCTTAAATAACTAGGTTTATTGTTATGTGCAATTTCCATAGTAAGCCTCTTTGCCTCTTCATAATCTGCCGGAATTTCAACGACCATATTTGGAATCACGCGCATTAGAGCAATGTCTTCCAAAGATTCATGAGTCGCGCCATACATCGAAGCTCCAAAACCAGCATGCTCTCCTACAATCTTTACAGGAAGATTGTTTAAAGCCACAGTAACTTTGATTTGCTCGAAAGTTCTTCCAGGGGAAAAAACTGCATAGGTTGTTGTAAATGGAATTTTGCCGGCCGCAGTCATGCCAGCCGCAACTGTAACAAGTGATTGTTCAGCTACACCCACGTCAAAAAATCTATCTGGAAATTTATTAGCAAAAGCACGGGCACGGGTTGAATCGGCTAAATCAGCAGTCAAAACTACTATTCGATCGTCCTTTTCTCCCAATTCGACAAGAGCTTCTCCAAAACCATCGCGGGTTGATTTTAAATTTGAATTTTTCATTTTCCAGCCTCCACAAACACATAAAATAATCCAGGTATTAAAGATGCAAAAGCATAAATATAATCTTTAGTCTCACCACTTTCAAAAGCCAAACCTAACATTATTCCACCTCCTAAAGCTAATGCGTAAATAGCAAATTTTTGTAAAATAACTTTATTCATTAAAATCACCTCCATTCAATTCTAACATTGCTTGTTTGTATTCGTCTTCATTCGGCGCCTTTGCATGCCAATCTGGATTATTTTCCATAAAACTAATGCCCTTTCCAAAAATAGTATTTGCAATTATGACATTTGGCTGATTATTTCTATTTTGTTTTAACTGATTTATTGAATTATTAATTTCATTAAAGTTGTGTCCATCAATCTCCAAAACATTCCAATTGCTGGCTTCATATTTCTTTTTTAAATCCCCCAATGGCATTATCTCCTCCACAGTTCCCTCAATTTGAATTTTATTTCTATCAACAAACTGGATTAAGTTATTTAAGTGATACTTCGCCGCAAAATTCACAGCCTCCCAATGATTGCCTTCTTGATGCTCAGCGTCGCTCGTCATGCAATAAACATATGAACCTTTTTGAATTGCGGCGTAACCCGCAGCTTGCGCCAAACCCAATCCCAAAGGGCCCGAAGTATTCATAATTAAATCTGGCAATTTAGTTCTTTCTGGATGGCCTTGTAAAACAGATCCTAATTCTGTGTAGGTTGAAAGTAAATTTTTATCAATCAAACCTTTTTCAGCCATAACCGAATATAACGCTGGGCAAACATGGCCATTGGAAAGAAAAAATTTGTCTTCACTCTGCATAATTTCAAAATAAAGCGCAGTCAGAATTTCAACAGCTGACAAACTTCCACCAGGGTGGCCACTTTGAGCTTTGTAAATCATGTTGATGATATCGACTCTGACTTTTTTGGCTAAGTTAGTTAATTCTGAATGGCTACTTGTATTTGTCATCTTTTAATTATTATACTGTAATCGTGAGAAAGAATTCTGCTGGATTTATCCAAATCTTTTTGGTTTTAATAATTTTAATTTTAGCTGTTGTTGCTGCATATTACTTTGGAGTTTCAAAAAACAAAACAAATGTAGTTTCAGAAGTTCCAACTGCAAGTCCAGTAGTTTCAATAGAACCAACTTTAGTTCCTACTGTGAAACCCACAACAGATCCAACTGTTGGTTGGAAAACTTACACAAACGAAGTTTTCAGTATAAAATTACCAGAATCATTTGATTATGACCAAAGATTTTCTTCAAGTCCATCGAATATGCACCTTACATGGTCTGATATCAAAAATGGACCACCAAAAAATTCAATCAATATTGACATTGGGTATGTTCAAGGTGATCCAAAAATAATGTCGTGCAAGACAAATGAAGAATGTTGGCAGATATATGAAAAATCTTTTGCAGTATCGGGTTATAACAACATTTCTTATAAAATTAGTGGGGAAGAAATAAAAGGCTTTGAAGCTGCTAAGGGTGCTTGGCAACTATATCCTATGAGTCATAACGATAAAGGGTTTGTGATAGATATTCAATTTAGTGCACCAACCCTCGAAGAAACAAAACAACTTGTTTCACAGGTTAACCAAATACTTTCCACCTTCAAATTTACAAATTAACTAGTTACTTGTTCTATATTTTGAAGGAATCATCCATCGATCCTAAGTGAGCCTTTGAATGATCTCGGCCTGCAATCTTTTTCTCAAATCTCCTGACAGCGGCAAGAACTTCTTCTTTAGTTGTGCAAACCTCCATCACACTTAATTCGTTATTATCTATGTTTAAATTTTTTCTCAAAACATCAATGATTTCTGCCCAAAAAGCGCCGAATAAAATCATTGGTTTATGGTGACCAAAATACAATTTTGCCAAAACCCAAGCTGTGCCAAATTCACTAACTGTTCCACTTCCCCCTTTGAAAATTACAAAAATATCGCCATACTCCATCAGCTTAAACATGCGCTCGATGTAATTTGTGGTTACAATTTCTTTGTCGGTTACATTTTTGAGATATTTATCTTCATAGCCAGGAGCGTCCACCGGATTAAACGTCACAGAAATTGTCTCCCCATTACCTTTTTGGGCTCCGGCAGTTGCCGCTTCCATTACCCCCGGGCCGCCGCCATCGACGATTGCAAAGCCAGCAGAAGCCAGCGTTTCTGCTACATCAAAAGCATCTTTGTAAACTGGATCGCTTTCGGAAATATTGGCATCACCAAAAAAAGCAATGTTTTTGATGAAACCGTCATCAGCGTATTTTTTATTTTCGTCCATTAGGATTTAAAAGACAGAGATATTGGGTCAGTTGGAACAATATTATTTTCTAAATTTCTCCCAACTCTAATTACTTGTTCTACAAGCCGGTTAGCATACCCCCACTCATTATCGTACCAAGCAAAAATCTTTACCATATTTCCCGCAACTACTTGCGTTAAAGGCAAATCAACAATTGCAGATTCACTTCTACCAATAATATCTGAGGAAACTAATTCTCCCTCGGAAATTGTCAATATGCCCTTATATAAGGGATTTTGACTAGCATCTTTGAAAGCCTGATTTATCTCTTCTTTAGTTACGTTTTTATTTAAAATGAAAGTAAAGTCGGTAATAGAACCAGTTGCCACAGGAACTCGTAAAGCAGTGCCGTCAAAAATTCCTTTTAATTCTGGAATAGTTTCTGTAGTTGCAATTGCGGCACCGGTTGAGGTTGGGACGATATTCATCGCCGCTGCTCTGGCTCTTCTTAAATCTTTGTGGCTTCCATCCTGCAAATTCTGATCATCGGTATAGCTGTGAATCGTTGTCATCATAGCTTTTTGAATCCCAAATTTGGCATGAATTACAGCCGCAACGGGGGCGATACAATTAGTTGTACAACTAGCATTGGAAATTACTTCAGCATTTCCCTTGACCTCATTCACACCTAGAACGTAAGTTCCAACATTCCCTCCTTTTGCAGGAGCTGAGATTACTACTCTCTTTGCTCCTCCAATTGCATGTTTTTTAGCACCCTCTTCATCTGTAAAATAACCAGTTGCTTCAATTATTACGTCAGCGCCATACTTACCCCAAGGAATTTTAGCAGGATCTTTTTGAGCCAAAACAGGAACCTTAATATTTTTTTCAGAAATCAAAAGCTCTCCAAGAAGTGGGTCATCATCTGTAATATCTTTCGCGTCTTTGTACTCTGTACTTTGTACTTTGTACTGAAACTCTCTGTACATCGTATCGTAGTTGGTTAAATGTGCCCAACCTGAAGCTGGCATGCTGCCTGTTGTATTTATCGCAGCAAATTGAAGTTCATCAGCATGTTTAAGAATTCCAATGCGGAATGCTAATCTCCCTATTCGACCAAAACCATTGATTCCTACGCGTACCATATGAGCAGTGATTACAGTATACTATCTACAAAACTTAAATGGAATCAATTATCAAACTGGACAACTTAGGATCGAAAAAAGATTTGATTATGGATAGTTTTGTTGTGGGGGCAGGATCTCTTCCTGCACAAGCTCTATTTATTAAAGGCTTTGCTTCTTATCTAGAAGTGGATTATGTAGAAGTTTCTGGTGTTTTTAGAGAAACTATTAAAAATTTAGGGAAAGAAGTTAATTCTATTTTTAAGGAGATGTCAGTTTTACATCACTCAAACAAAGAGGCAAAAAAGACAACTGCAGAAGTATTTAAATATGATAAAGGTATTCCCTTAAGTCAAACTCTAGCTGGACAAGTACCTATTGAGTTAGAAATAAGAAGATTTTTCTTAAATTCTGAAAAGGAGATAAGCGAAAAAAGAGAATCAATTGAGGAAGCTATGTCAAAAGCTTTTGGAAAACCCAGAGAAGAAAGAAATTTTGACTTAAAGGCTATAAATGCAGCTATTGGTACATACGACGAAATGGAATGGTGGGAAAATATGCCAAAAGAAGAAAAAGAACAACTAATAAACAAAGGGAAAGAACTTTTAGGATCTTAGTGCTTCAAGCCCTGGTAAAGTCTTTTTTGTTAAAAACTCTAACATTGACCCACCGCCAACTGAAATCCAATCAAACTTATCGCTAATCGCTAACATATTAATCGCTTTTTCAGTATCTCCACCGCCTGCTACTTTATACGCGCTACTTGCTATTATTGCTTTGAAAACTTTTTCCGTTCCTTGTCTATGCCCCTCATCTTCATATTTACCAACCGGCCCGGAAACAACAATTGTTTGCGCCTTCTTTATCTCTTTCTCAAACCTGTCTATTGTATTTAATGTAATATCTTCTTTGTCCATTGTCAGGTTGCCAATAATAACTTGTTCACTCTCTGGTTGAAGACGAACAGATTCTAAAGCCGCGTCCCCCAAATATTCTGGAAGTCTCCCGCCAATCAAAATTTTATCGGAACGACTCCTATCTGCCAACTTTTTTATGCCTTCTAAATAATCTAATTTGTCTTTTTTAATACCATTCAACAGAAAAAGAACTGGGTGATTTGGATTTTCTAAAACTTTACTCAAATTCTCTATCTCTTTTTGAAAATGAAAACCAACTGCCGAAGGAAGAAGTTTTGGAAGCCCAACAATCGAAGCATGTTCACGGTGACTCGAAGCAAAGGCCTCGTTAACAAACATATCTCCCATTGAAGATAATTTCTTGGCAAATTCAGGGTCGTTATTTTCTTCACCAGGGTCAAACCTCAAATTCTCTTCTACTCTCGCTCCCCACTTATCAAAAATTGGCTGAAAAGGTTTGAGAGATACACTTTCGTCAAAAGTAGTGGGTCTACCCCTATGACCCAAAATAATAATTTCAGAAGTGTTGTGAGATTTTAAGTAATCCAAAGTTTCAAAAGAAGATTTAATACGCAAATCATTAATATCAGGTTCGCAATCTAAATCCAATCGAAGTAAAACTCTTTTGCCAGCAATATCTAAGTTATCCAATTTAGGCAGGTTCATATATTAATTATTGGCCTCAATTTTCTCTATCTCTTCCAATCTTCTTTCGTGTCTGGCTTTACCAGAGAATTTAGTTTCCAAAAACATCTTTATCATCTCGCGAGCCTCGTTTTCGTTAGTAAAATCAGAAGCAATTACCAAAACATTCATATCATCGTCATTTCTGCCAGCTTTGACTTGATCGGGATTTTTACCAACCGAAGCCCTAACGCCATCAAATTTATTGGCCGCAACATTCATTCCCACACCGCTTCCACACAATAAAATCCCCTTTGAAAAAATATCAGCCGCAACCAAAGAAGCTACATCGTTGGCATACAAAGAATAATCATCATCAGGATCTAAAAATTCAGCTCCCAAATCCTCGAATTTGTGTTCCCATTCAAAAAGCCACTTGGCAACTTTTTCTTTTAATTCATATCCGTGGTGATCAGCACCAAGATAAATTTTCATTTAAACCCCTCCACTAAATCCAATAATTCCTTTCTTGGATCCTCTGCTTTTACAATATCAGTAGCTACAGCCACACCCACAGCTCCCAATTCCAAACTTTTTCTAACATCCTCCTGCGAATGAATTCCTGCTCCAACAACCAGCGGCAAGCCAAAACTCCTTGCAATTTCAACAGCTTGGGAAATTATTTCTGGTTCTGCTTGGGCCACAGAAGTAGTCGTACTGCCAATTAGACTTGGTGGTTCATAAGCAATGTAAGTTGGAGATAAAGCTGCGATTTTTTTTAATTCATCCAAATCTGCGGCAAAAATTAAAGTTTTTAAATTCGCAGCAATAGCTTTTTCGTGGGCCGCATATAAGTCATCAAAATTTTCAACTTTATACATGCTGTGGTTTAGGAACATACCCGAAATTCCACTTGGTAAAATTTCTTCTGGTTTTTGGAGCCAAACTTCAAGCGAGGTTGAAGCTAAGATCGATTCAGTATCCACATTTTGAACAGATGGAATAATCTTAATTTGCGTCTCGTGAGCAACACTTTCCAAAATCTTGGTTAAAGAAACAGCATTTTCTCCAGTTCCCTCTTCGTAGTTTTTGTAATTAACAAAAATCATATTTGCAAAATCGAATCTAGCTTGCCCTTATCAAAACCAAGAATGTTTTCGCGAGTATTATCGTCTTTTGTAATCGTGACGAAAGGCACTCCTAAAAACCCATTCGAGATTGTAGACATTTCTTTTTGGGCATTTTCATCTTGATCAACTAACTTTTCGACAAAGGCAATACTTTTGGAAGTTAAGTAATCCTTAAGCATTTTGCAATACGGACAAGTAGTTGTGGAGTAGATTACGATTTGCACCTTAATCTATTCTAGAGGAATTAGAAAGATCCTTCAAGAACTGGGGTATTATTTAAGGTAACAATAATTTTGTTATAGCCAGGATAATCAGAAGATTTGTATTCCAAGAGCCAACCAGCCTTAGCGATTCTCATATTGCCTAATAAAATTTGCTTTACTCCATTACTTAGCCAAACTTGATAATATTGTCCAGATTTCAAATCAGGGAGATTTGCCAAAATTTCAGTTCGTGTAGCAATTCCCATATTGTCTCCTCCAGAAACATCTTTAAGTTCTGCTTTTTCAATATCATTTGGAATTACAAGGCCAGGAAAATTGTCGTCAATTCTTTGTTGGATAGATGGAGTTGCTACAGGTGTAACTAAAAGCTTTTTATTTAAAGACTTTTTGATAAGCACAACTGCTGTAACTAAAATTATAAAAATTATTAAAGCAATTATTACTTCGCGTCTTTTCATTATGAAGCTAAGATATCATTTGCCACTATCCTTTGTCAACCTAGCGGAAATAGTACAGTAAATATGCGGTAATTAATACTACTTGACGAGGCTAGTTTCAGAAAGTAAATTGAGCCATTGGTGAATTGCGGTGGAATTCCGCAGAAGTGCCGCTACTGTTACATCCAGAGCCCAAGTCCTGAGAGCAATCGAAGGAAAAACCCGAGCCCCACTACGCTCTATCG
>DATJGY010000007.1:0-5650 GCA_035494495.1 Alphaproteobacteria bacterium | reverse complement strand
TATAAAATTTCTTTAGCCCGTGTGATACCCACGTAGGCCAATCTTCTTTCTTCCTCAAGTTGGCTTGTGTCCATTAAACTTCTTGAGTGCGGAAACAAACCTTCTTCCATGCCAACAATAAACACAATTGGAAATTCTAATCCCTTTGCAGAATGAAGCGTCATGAGAGTTACAGTAGAACCCTTGTCCGCCGAAACTTTAGTGGAGGTGGAGGCTTCGACCAATGCCACGTTTTCTAGGAATTCATTAACATCTGGAAATTCAGTGGCAACAGAACGAAGCTCTTTAATATTTTCTAGTCTTGCAATATTCTCCTCTGATTCTTTTTGAAATAAATCTAGATAACTAGTTTTTTGAAGCACTAAATCCAAGAGATCAAGAGTAGTTATATTTTTATCAAACGAAATTTCTTGTAGTTTCTCAAATCTCCTAATGCCAATTTTTTCAATTCTTTTTTTGGAAACAGAATCTTTTGGATTCACCAAATATCTAATGTAGGAAATTACATCTTTAACTTCTTTTCTATCATAAAATCTAGTGCCGCCAATTAAAGTGTAAGGAATTCCAGAATGCAAAAGTGCTTCTTCTAAAACGCGGGATTGAGCATTGGTTCGATAAAGAACGGCAATGTCAGAATATTTTTTGATTTTTTTTATTTCATCAACGACAAAATCTCCCTCGTCAAAACCATTTTTGGCAGAGTAAAGTTTTATTTTTGCGCCGTTTTCTTTTTCTGTCCAAAGTTTTAATATTGGATGATTTGTATTTTTTGAAATTACCAAATTTGCAGCATCCAAAATATTTTTAGTTGATCTGTAGTTTTGTTCCATGTTGATTACTTTAATGTCTGGATAATCGCGTGTTAAATAATTTATATTTTTGTAATCCGCGCCGCGCCAAGAATAAATAGATTGGGAAGCATCCCCCACCGCAGTGATATTCTTGTTTTTACCAACTAAAAGTTTTGTTAATGAATACTGAATTTTATTTGTGTCCTGCCATTCGTCAACAAAAATATGAGTTAATTGTTTTTGCCATTTTGCAAGAACCTCTGGAACTTCTCTAAATAACTTTAAAGTTTTAATCATTAAATCATCGAAATCTAAAGCGCCATTTTCTTTCAAATTTTTTTCGTAGGCTACATAAACTTTAGCAACTACTTCCTGCCAACTTCCTCTAGCAAATTCCAAGTATTCTTCAGGGCTCATCATTTGATTCTTTGCTTCCCCAATACCATTTAAAATTGAAGCTGGATTGTATTGATCGGTTGATAAATTCATACTCTCGAGAGTTTGCTTCACTAAATCTTTTTGATCTTGAGCATCGTAAATAATGAAATTGTTTGGAATTCCGATATTGTGGCCATCGATTCTTAAGACTTTGGCACAAAAACCATGAAATGTGCCCGCAAAGCCAATGTTTATATTTCCCATTCTCTCTTTCATTTCAGCAGCAGCCTTATTGGTAAAAGTTAAAAGTAGACAATTTTCAGGTTTAGCTAAATTTTGGGAAATAAAGTAGGCTACGCGATGGGTTAGAACTTTAGTTTTGCCACTTCCAGCGCCTGCCAAAATTAGTAATGGTCCACCAGTATAAGTTACCGCTTCCTGCTGTTGCTTGTTTAGATCATTCATTCCAAATACAATAGTAACATGAGTTTTAAAAAGATTGTGTTGGTTATAATTTTACTTATATTATTTGTGATAGGTTTTTGGTCTTGGAAATTTTATAGAACCAACATAGGGCAAGTTAATATTTTAATTTTAGGGACTGGGGGCGAAAATCATACAGCCGGCGATTTGACCGATGTCATGATGGTTGCCTCAGTTTCTCCCGGCAGAGTTAACGTGATTTCCTTACCTCGTGATTTGTGGATTCCTGAGATTCGGGCAAAAATTAATACCGCATATCACTACGGTGGAATTGATTTAACAAAAACGAGTGTGGAAAAAGTCTTGGATTTGCCAATTAATCATTATGTTCTTCTTGATTTTTCGGGATTTACAAAAATCATTGATGTTTTGGGAGGAATTGAAGTTCAAGTGGATAACGAATTTGAAGACAAGCTATATCCCATTGCAGGCCGCGAAAATGACCCATGTATTGCTTGTAGGTATGAGGTTGTGGAATTTAAAAAGGGTTTACAAGTTATGAATGGGGAAACTGCCTTGAAATTTGTAAGATCTCGCCATGCGACAGGCGACGAGGGAACTGACACTGCCCGCTCATCTCGCCAACAAAAAGTAATCGATGCTATAAAAAATAAAATCTTAAGTCCAAAAGTTATTTTGAATCCCAAACAAATTCAAGCGTTGTATAAGGTGTTTAAAAATTCTGTTCAAACAGACATTGATAATAAAATTGGGATAACTTTAGTCAAAGAAATTTTTAAGGCAAGAAACAATGTTCTTGGATATTTAATTCCAGAAAGTTTATTGGTTAATCCCCCAATTTCTAAAATTTATGACAAACAATATGTTTTCGTTCCCCATCTAGGAAATGGGAAATGGGAAGAAATTCATGAGTGGGTTAAAAGCTTACCCAGCCAAACTTATTAATCCAAATTACACCCCATAAATTAACAATAATTGACAATGTAAGCAAAATCCAATGATGCCATTTGAGATCATTTTTAATTAAATTTTTTATAATCAAAAAAAATAAAATAGGATAGAAATCGACTGCGTAACGATAACCAAATTGCGTGAAGCCTGTTCCACCATGTGTAAAAATGATAAATGATATTAAACAAATTGAAACCCAAGAAAACAGAACTGATTTTTCTTTTAAGTTGTTAAACAAACTATAGATAAATGTTGGGGTAGTTATCCAAATCGCCAGTCCTCCCCAAGATGGTGTTATGAATGGAAAAATATTTTTAAAAATTGGCAGAGACAAAAACATAACTCTAAGATTATCTACGATGTAGGAAAAACTAAAAATACCTTCTTTGTACCAAGGCTCTTCTACAACTCCTGGGATAAGCGAGTAACCGGTCTGTAAAAATGAACCAAATCTTAAGTAATTATAGGTTCCATACATAATGCCAAAAAAACTTAAAAGTAGAAATAAAGAAATCAACTTCTTTATATGTTTCAGACTTTGCCAATTTAAACAAACAACTAAAGGTAAAGCTAAACTTAACTGAAGTCTTGATAACGTTGCTAGTCCAAAATACAAACCAATTAAAAGTAATCTTTTTTTAGTTAATGATTCGTACAAAGTAAGAGTTAAAAATAAAAATGCACAAACTTGTCCCACATACCAAACAGAGCCAGTAGCTGACAAAAACCAAATGATGTTTCCAAATGCTGTAAGTAAAAACATCCAAAGAGAAATAGACTTTTTGTTGGTTAATTTGTATGCTAACCATCCCCATACAAACGCGGCTAAGCTACCCATTAATTGAGAAAGAATTTGTTGTTCGAATTTATTTCCAAAAACCACAATAAATGGAATTGAAACCAAAGCTGGAACTGGTGGGTAAACTATGGCAAATTTATTTTCGCCAATTGGAATTAATTCATTTAGCCAAGCTGGATTTTCTGTTAGATAATATTTTCCCTCAAGAAAAGAAGCTGCAAGTCTTGTAAAATAATTGTATGGAGTTTTACCTGCTGAAGTTAAAAAATAAATAAAAAAGCTAGCAACTGAGAGCAAAATTAAGGTAAATTTCCATCTATTCATGATTAATTATAGCCTGCTTTTCTTAGGAATTGTCTATACAACTTTTTTGCCGGGACTTATTTTTGTGGAATTAACTTTACCTAAGTTTGAACTTTGGAAAAAGCTACCTTTATATTTTATTTTTAGCACAATAATTTCAAGTTATTTTTCTTATTTTGTTTCTCTAATCTTTGGTTTTACGCAAATAACTATTTTTTGGTCAGTTGTATGTTTTATTGTTATTTTTGTAATTTTAGTTTTAAAGAAAAAGATAAATTTAAAATTTGATATCAAACAAAACTTATCATTAATTTTAGCAAGCGTTTTAATTTATCTAACTTTCTTCATAGTGCTTAAGCAAGGAGTTTTTACTTTGCATGAAAAATATTTTGTAATGGCCGGTCCAAATTGGCAAGATACAGCCATGCATTTATCTATCGTTGAGAGTTTGTCTCAAGGTAATTTTCCACCTCAAGCACCCTATTTTTCAGGACATCAACTTAGCTATTATTACTTTGCCGATTTTCATGCAGCAATTATTACAACTTTATGCGATAAGTTTTTCCCTCAAGTTTTAATTATCTTGAATTCATTTTTTGCTATGACTTTCTTTTTGAGTGTTTATGCACTTACTTTTTCCTACACCTCCAAAAAATCTTTTTCATTTCTTGCTGGAAGTATGGCGCTTTTATTTGGTAATTTAGGTTTTGCAGATTTAATTCAAAAATTATCCCAAACGGGAGAAAACTATTTTGCTGTGCTTACAAATTCCTCGTTTAGTTCGAATTCAGAAATTCTACAAATGGTTCCAATGACCGATTTTTTTTTACAAAATCGACCAATGATGGTTGGGCTTCCTGTTATTGTTTTGACAGTTTTGTTACTAGATAATCGGAAATATTTCCTAGCGGGGATTCTTGCTGCTGCACTTTTGAAGTTTCAACTTTTCGGTTTTATTGTTGCTTGGTTATTTTTTATTCCACATGTCAATATCAAAAATATTTTAAAGTTTGGTTTGCCGAGTTTAATTTTAAGTACAGTTTTTCTTTTTACAAAAACGGATGGAAGAAGTATATTTGAAATTTTTTCTTCAACTTTTTCTTGGGGTCCATGGCAAGATCATTCTCTAAATTGGTTTTTAGAATTTGTAATTAAAGACTTTGGTATTGGAATTTTTATTTTTGTTTTAAGTTTTTTTATAGGCAGATTTGTAAAAAAATTACGACCACTTTTTTTAATTTCTCTAATTATTTTTGCAATTCCATTTGTAGTAACTTTTACTATTTACCCTTTTGATATGTTTAAATTTTTTTATTATTTAATTCCATTTATCTGTGTCGGATTGTCGGCGTTTTATGCTTCTACCAAAAATCAAAAAATCTCCTTAATTATTTTTAGTGGTATTGTTGTAATCTCATCTCTCACTTCTGTCAATCTTTTGGTGCATACATATTTAAATAAAACTCCAGCCTATTCAATAGCAGATTATAAAGCTGGTTTATGGATTCGTGAATATACACCTCAAAAAACGATTTTTGTAACTATGCCCACAGTTCATTCTGCACCAAGTGACATTGCAGGTCGATTGAGGGTTATCTCTTATATTAATTGGCCATATTCTCATGGATTTAATACCGGAATTGATAATGTTTTTTCAAGAGTCGAGGATGTAGAAAAAGTGTATAAAACAGGTGAAGTAAATGACGTAAAAATAAAATATAATGCTAAATATATTTATCTCGGTGAAGACGAATCTGGAGAATTTCCAGAGGTATATAAAAAGTTTGATAATAATATGCAATTAAAAAAGATATACGATATTAACAATATAAAAATATATGAAATTCTTTAAAAATAACAAATATATTTTGATGATTATATTAGGAGGTTTGGTTTTAAGGCTTTTACTTTCTTTTTTTGGCACACTTACTCTTGATCAGAATACTTTCATAGCCTGGAGCATGAATTTGGCAGAAAATGGATT
>DATJGY010000006.1:0-15600 GCA_035494495.1 Alphaproteobacteria bacterium | reverse complement strand
TGTAACATTACCTTTAGAATCATATTCCCATTTAGTAATATGATCGGCTTGTTTGTTAATTTCTTGAAATGGTTTATTAAAATTCAAATCATAAGTTGTTTTAATTTCAAAGCCTAATGGATCGCGCTCAAGAGTTTGATTACCATGATCATCATATTCATATTCAAAAACTTTTCCGTTTCTGTCTGTCAACTTTTTGATTTCTTTATTTTCTGTATATTCAAATTTTTCAGAAGTATTTTTAGCATCAACAATTTCAGACAGTAAATTCTTATCATTAAATTTGTAAATTGTAGTTTTATTTTCAGCATCAACCACCTTGGTTTCGTGATTGTTGTAAGTAAAAGTTCTGGCGGCATTTGCATTTGCTATTTGGTGGATAACTTGGCGCTCATTATTAAATTCATTTACCATTGATGGGTAACCATTTGGAGTAATACGTTTAGCCATCAAGTGATCTGTATATTCAAATTTTGTTGATCCTCCACGGGCATCAGTAATTGAAGTTAAGTCATTATTGTTGTAATCAAAATTTAGAATTTTATTTTCAGGAGCCGTGATTTTTTCAACATTACCGTTTGAGTTGTAAGTAAATGTAATTTCTCTTCCACCATCAGCCTTGATTGAAATTAATTGCGAAAGAAGTGTAAATGGCAATTTAGTACCGTAAGTAAAATTGAGTCCATTGCCATTAATATCCTCAAGTCGGACAAGTTCGCCATCAATGTCAAACTTAGCTTTGGATTTATCTCGAAAAGTAAGTTCATAACCATCGCTATTTTTAATTAACTTTTCATAGTGCCCTGGCTCGGGAATAAAATTTGGGCCTGTAAAAGTGATAATTTTACCATCAGGATACTGAACAAAAACTCCTTGAAAATCTTCATTATCCATTTCAAGTAGATGGTAATTGTAACTATGAGTCCAATTTTCTCCAAAAATACTTTCTTGTGCTCCTTGAGAGTTATATGTAAGCTCCAAATTAATGCCTGGCCTACCGCTTATTGTTAAAAGCGCCTCTTTTTCAATTAAATTTCCATTTACAGTGTTAACCGGATCACCAACAATTTGACTATTGGTTTTAGGTTGATTTGGTTGACTGTCATTGTTAGCACATAAACTTCCTGGCCCTCCGTCACATTTTCCCAACAGAGAAGAGTTAGTAGTTCTTTTTACATAACCTCTTATTGAATTCCATTCAGATTCATTTCCTGCTTTGTCACGGGCAAGTATTGAGTAATCTATTTTTTGACCTGTAACTTTTGAGAGTTTAATTGAAAATATATTTGTATTTCCTTTTCTCTTCATTAAAAACGATTCGCCGTTAATTATTAAATAAACTTTATCTACTCCACTTTCTTGGTCAGTTACTGTTGCCTCAAAAATTATTCCACCATCTACATTACTTGATTTGACTCTAGAAATTTCAGGTGGGGTAATATCAAGATTGGCATCAAAATTTCCAAAACTCACGGCATCAAAAACAATATATGAAAGAAAAGACTGGCCTTTTTCTGGAACAACATCATCTAAATAAACTGAGCCCGTTCCATTAAAATTAAATTTTCCCAAACTTACAATTTTGCCTTTGTTAGTATTTTGATTAACAACAACTGCAGTTTGGCCACCAGCATGAGTGACTGTGTATTTAGCACCACTGGTTAACTTTGCACCAATATCAGGAATTGTCACAAAAACTTCAATTTCTCCATTTAGGCTGTTTGCGCTCCATTTAGACCAGTTGCGCCAATCATTATCAATTGAATTACCAGTATAGTGAGATCCGCCGTTATAACCCACTCCACTTTGCAAAAGAAGCTGCGGCTGACCATTTAAATCTCGTCCATCTGTAGTAAATGCGGGGGAAGGATCACCATCATCAATTATTGAAGTTTGAGCGGGTTGAGTTACTCCTTGATTCGGATCGTCAGTTGCGACTGTAAAAGTAGTGAAATGAGTAGTTGTTGCAATTAATTGTTTTTTTTCAGAATCATAACTGCTTGGCAATTTTTCCCATTTTTTAGTGTTGGTATTAAAGAAATAAAGAGCAAGTTTCTGAGGATCTTTGTCTTTTAAATCAGCGTCTGTAAGTTCTCTTACGATTTGAAGCGGTTTCTCAAAATTTTTAACTTCTTCTCCACTATCTGTTTTTGCATTTAACTCAAACATTTCGCCAATTTGATTATTGGCAGCAATACTCTTGGTTGTTAGTTGATGGTAAGCAACCTTGACATCTTGTTGGCTAAATCCAGCCGGAAAATCTACTTTCGTTTGATTGGCTATAATTTCGCCACCCTCGCTAGCATCTATTATTTTACGTTCAACAGCCACTGTGCCTTTTTTGGGAACAAAATTAACTGCTTGAGGACTACCTTTTTGATTACGCCAAAAATATGTACCTAAAATTGCAGCAGCAGAAATAACGAAAATTGTGAAGAAAATTACCTTCTTGGGCAGTGGCATACAACAGTATATAACCCACTATTTTAAAAATGCAATATCCAAAATTCTACAACCACTAGAGTAATACAGTTTATTTTTGATCATTATTGATAAAAATATCCAAATACTTTCTGTAAACGTACGATTGTCCATATTTTACATCTTTATTTTTAGGATCCAAGATACCAATTTTAATAAACCTACTAATGATTTGTTGAGCACCAGCACGAGTAAACCCTGTCCAACTCTGAATTACAGATACGTTTACAACTGGTTGACCATATAAATTCGGCAGCACTTTAGATGCACTTTCAGAAGCACGTTTTCCTAAAGTTTGAATTTTTACAATATCCTTTTCTCTCAATTTAGTTATTTTATCAACTATGTCTATTGCCTCGTTTGCTATTTCAATAACACCATCTAGAAAAAACTCGATCCAATTTGCCACTTTTCCGTCATGATAATTTGAAAGTCTTTCGTAATAAACTTGTTGATGTTTTTTAAAGTATGAAGATAAAAATAGAACAGGTTTCTCTAGATATTTTTCTTTCCATAAATAAAATGTAATTAGCATTCTACCAGTTCTACCATTTCCATCTAAAAATGGATGAATTGTTTCAAATTGTGCATGAACAAGTCCTGCTTTTATAACAACAGGTGTTACATCTTCGGTGTGCATAAACTTCTCAAGTTCTTCTAAAGCTTTATTCATTTCATGTACAGGCGGTGGGACAAAATGTGCATTGTCTGGACGCGTTCCTCCTATCCAATTTTGTGACTTTCGAAATTCACCAGGATCAGAAAAATGTGTTGCTCGTGCCCTGTGCATTAATTCTTTGTGAAGTTCACGTAAAAATCTTAATGCCATTGGAAAGTTGCCAGTAGTCACTCTTTCGATGCCATAATTAAGTGCCTTGATATAATGTAAAATATCGTCTACGTCGTTTGGAATATTTTCACTGACTTTTACTTCAGCCTCGATTGCGTCGACCATCGTAGCCATTGTTCCTTCAATCTGGCTGGAAGATGCTGCATCTTTTCGTAAATACATCAATAAGAAAAAGTCGGCGTCGGGAAGAAGTTTAGTAATACCGTCGAGTTTACCTAAAAGACGAGTGGCTTCGTCATTCTTTTTCAATATCCTTGGATCAAAAAGAAATCCGTCTTTTGGTGGGAAAATGGCAGGAATGAAGGCTTGAAAACCCTCTTTTTGTTCAATATTCGTCCCTATTTTATAGTCATTCATGTTTGTTTACATCTTTTTTTAGATGTATACAAAGTATAGTAGTTTATATACATCCAGTCAAGCAATGTATACAAACTACCAAACTATATTTCCACCACCACTGGTAAAATCATTGGCTTTCTGCGGGTTTTATCAAAAAAGTATTTTTCTAAAAACTGATTTGTGAAGTTTTTGATACTTGGTGAATTTTCTAATTTTCTATTTTTCATAACCTTAGATAATTCATAACTAGCATCGTCTAGTACCCTGCCATATCTTTGCTCAAAAACAAATCCCCGGCTGTTTAATTCTGGTTTATCTAATAAATTTCCATTTTTATTAACTTTCAAAGTGACCACAACTATACCCTCTTTGCCTAATGCCGTTCTATCTTCCAATACAACTTTGCCAATATCCCCAATTCCCAAACCATGAACAAAAACTTCTTTTACAGAAATTGTTTCTCCGCGATGAGCAGCTCCGTGTTCAAAAATAACACTTTCTCCGGGTTTAAGTCTAAAAACATTTTCCTTTGGAGAACCGTAAGCAACAACCAAATTTTCGTAAGATTTCATATAGCGAAGAGTGCCACCAGTTGGAACAAAATATTTTGGCTTTACAATTTTAAATAACTCCGTAATATCACCTTGACCACCATGGCCAGAAACATGCAACCCTTCGTTCAAATCGTAATAATGCACATCCACTCCAATGTCGGTTAATTTATCAACAATAAAATCAATGCTTTCTTTGGAATAGGCCGGGCCAGGATCGGCAGAAAAAATAAATGTGTCATTTTTTAAAATTTCTACTTTGTCGTTTTCGCCCAAGGCCATTTTGTAAACCGAGCTTCCAATTTGGCCATAACAACCCGCAACAATATAGAGAAGTTTTTCAGGATTATAATTAGCGGAATCTTTAAGTTCTATTATCTGCCCTGGCAAAATTTTTATGTAGCCAAGACCATGAGCAATATCGATTTTACTTTGAATCGATCTCCCGACTAAAACTACTTTTCTGTTAACTCTATCTGCAACTCTCAACATTTGTTGGAATCTGCCAATTGAAGACGAAATTGCTGTCATGTACACAGCCTGTCTAGCTTTACTTACAATATTAAACATATTATTCTCAATTCCTACACTGCTTGGGGCAAAACCAGGATTGTTTGACCCAAGACAGTCAGACATCAAACATAAAACTTCTTTTTCAGCGGCTAATTTTTTGGCCTTCTCTATATCAAAACTCATGCCGTCAACTGATTGTTGATCCATTTTGTGCTCAGCCACATGGAAAATTCTTCCTTCCGGAGTATCAATTGCAAATCCAACTGTATCAGGAACCGAATGAGTAACTCGGAAAGGTGTGATCCTAAATGGCCCAACTTCAAAAATGTCAGTGTCGGGATTAAACGTATTTAGCTTATAATCAAAAACTTTGTAATCTTTAAATTTAACTTTTAAAAATTCTGTAACAATTGGCGGGCAGAAAATTGGAACATTGGGAATTTCTTTGAGAAGAAAAGGAAGTGCACCAACATGATCGTCGTGGCCTTGAGAAAGTACAACACCTTTGAGTTTGTGTTTATTTTTTACGATGTAGGAGAAATCAGGAAGAACAAGCTCTACTCCAGGCATTTCCAAGTCTGGAAATCCCACTCCGCAATCAACAACCATGATTGAGTCCCCATACTCATAGACGTATAAGTTCTCGGTTACATCCGTTGTACCTGACAAAGCTATGAATTTTAGTGACATAATGGCGACACAAATATACGAATCACACGCGAATGATGCGAATATTTCAGAATTCGTGACATTCGTATGTTTTTCATTCGTGTCATTAGTGTCGCTCCATTGTACTCAAAATCTCCTTCAATTGCACGAAGTCCTTTTGTTCTTTGTCTAAAATATCGCCATTCCGAAGTGAAGCAGCTGGATGATACATCGGGATAACTACCAACTTTTGACCTTGAAACTCCACATCAAATTTTTGTCCGTGAACTCCCGATATAAAAACATTTGGTAAAAACTTAGCCATGGAAAATCTGCCAAGTGTAATAATAACTTTTGGTTTCATGATTTTGATAATTTCGTCAAGATATTTTCCGTAAGCTTCAATTTCGTTTGGCAGCGGATCGCGATTTTCCGGCGGCCTGTGATGCACAACATTGGTGATGAAAACTTTTTTTCTTTCAAGTCCTGCTAAAATTAATAATTTATCTAACAACTTTCCTGCCTGGCCTACAAACGGCAAACCCATTTGGTCCTCAGTGCGGCCTGGCCCTTCACCAATACATAAAATTTTGGCTTCGGTGTTCCCTGATCCAAAAACTAATTTTGTCGCTCCTTTCTTAAGAGGTAACGATTCATCCTTATCCATTTTGTCTTTTAATTTATGAAGGAGGTCGTATTTAGTCTTCATGAATAAATTCTATTTTATCAGAAGTCGTATCATATATTGCAAAATTAATTCCATTTTCTAAAGCGCCTGGGTTTACACACCTTACGCCATTTATAATTTTATCTTCTTGTCGGTGAGTATGACCATAAAAGACTACGTCTGAATTTTCAATTTTCAATTTACAATTTACAATTGAATGACAAACACCAATCCGCAAATTATCAATTTTAACTTCTAAAAATTCTGGAAATTTATTTTTAACATCGTCCGCGATATCGGCGTTGCCAACAACAGCATACAGAGGAATTCCAAATGATATTACAGTTTCAACAGATTCTAAAGTGTTCCAATCTCCACAATGAATAACTGCGTAAGCTTTTATTTGTTTTGCAAATCCCATGACGTGTTTGAGATTGGTAAGGTTGTTGTGTGAGTCGGAGATAACTAGGATTTTCATATGTCATCCTGAACTTGTTTCAGGATCTTCGCCATTCATAATCTTGTCGTATAGATCTTTGAGCTCAGGATTTTTAGATTTTATCAAATTAATCTTCCAATCCCTATGCCAATTTTTAAGTTGTTTTTCTCTTTTGATAGCTTCCAACATATTGTCATATATTTCGTAATAAAGAAGTTTATAAGTTTTGTATTTGGAACTAAAACCACTTCCAGACCCGCTTCTATGTTTGTGAATTCTCTGAATTAGATTTGAAGTAACTCCAATATACAAAACTGGCTTTTGGTTACCAAGTATATAAACAAAACCTTGTTTGAACATCTGAAAAAAATACTTACACTATACGTTTCCAACGTTTAAACGCTTTTACGTCAGACGTATTTAAATCAAACCATTCATCTTGAGGTTCAGAGGAATAAAGACGTTTGATTTCGAATCTGTCATGCCAATATTTTTCCACGCCATCAATATCATCAGTTTCTATTGAATGAATTAACTCTTCTCTGTTTGAGGGCTGGCGAAGTTGTTTTATTCTACGTGCCAAATCTTTAGTTTTTCCAATCTTATAAGCTGTTGCATTTTTGAGTGTGGTTTTTAACAAATAAACGTAACCTCTTCCACCTTCAGGTGAATATTTTTCTGACAATTCATTCTGTTCAAATTTTTCGAGAATGGGATTGCATATTTCAACTACATCGTCATATCCTTTTTTGTCTTTAACATAACCCAGAATTGTTAAAGCTAGACCTCTAACTTTACCAAACTTGTCATAAAAAGTTGCTGAAGCGGGAAATTTAGGATTATGACGTCGTTCGAAATCCATCTCATCCCTTGAAGGCCATTTTCCTTTTTCACGCATCAATTTGATAAATTTTTTACATAAATCTTGATTAGAATATTTTGTATTATCAAAATCATTAGGAATTAATTCGGCTTCACGCTGCATATCCGTAATTTTTGGCCAGTAGGCAATCCAATCCCATTTTGGTATTCCAACTTTCTCCCTTAGTGTTTTTTCACTTGGACTATTGCCACCATTTTCTTTGGCCCACTTTTGTATTTCTTTTAAAATGTCTTCTTTGGTTAACATAGCTTTACTGGGATATTCTATCATGCAAAATAGATATGTTTAACGAAGATCCCGAAACAGGTTCGGGATGACAGGCAGAAGCTGAAATAAATTCAGCTTGACTCGATGACTCGTCACTGCGGCAGAAAAGTTTTGACGTTTGTGGAGTCAATTTTAACTGACTGAAGTTTTCCTTCCACAATCAACTTTGCAACTTTTCGGACAACTCCATCTATAGTTCTTTCGAGAGTACGGATTCCAGCGTCGTAACCCAGGGGACGCACAATATTCGCCCAAACATCATCTGCAATTGCCATATTGCCTTCAGTAATTCCGGCCGCTTTCATGGCAGACGGCAAAATATATTTTTGACCAATCACAACTTTTTCTTGATCAGAATAACTAGGCATGGAAATTGGTTCCAAACGATCCATGACGGCTGTGGCGATATTTGTAGTGTTGTTGGCAGTTGCTATAAACAAGGCTTCTGAAAGATCAAATGGAAAATCAATATAGTGATCGGAAAAAGCATGATTTTGTTTGGGGTCGAGTAGCTCAACCAAAACCCCCATAATTGAGCTTCTACCTTGTTCCGTAACACGGTCAATTTCATCCAACAGAATAACTGGATTTCTAGATTGAGCATCTCTGAGTGCCTTAATAATTTTCCCAGGCTCAGCCTCAGGGTGCATTCTACTTTGACCACGCAAATCCAAAGGATCGCCCATACCTCCAAAGGGAATACGAGCAATTGGCCTGCCCAAAGCCTCAGCAATTGAATAGGCAATTGTAGTTTTTCCAGTTCCAACCAAACCCACAAAACATAATATGGGAGCACGGTAAATATCCGCTCCTTCGCCCTTTTCGTGTTTTAATTTCATGACAGACATGTATTCTAAAACACGTTCTTTGATATCAGCCAAACCATAATGGTGATTTTCCAAAACCTTGCGAGCATTATCCAAATCCAAAGTGTCTTGAGTTTTTTTGTTCCACGGCAAGGCCGTTATCCAATCAATATATTTTTCTATGCTATCAAATTCTGGTAAAAACGATGGGGAATTGGTAAGTTTGGAAAGTTGATTGAGGCGAACAAGAACCATTTCGCGGAGTTTTTCAGGCAAGTCAGCTTGCTTAATGCGATCAATTAAAACTGTAATTTCCTGTGAGGCAGAGTCCATACAAATTTATTATAGCAGTATTCCTGGAAGTTCTAGCAAAGAATGTATTGTTTTAAAATTAGAACTATTTCTATCGTCATTCTTGTTTAACCAAATAGCTCGAATTTTGTTTTCTGTTAAGAACTGGCAAATTCTTTCTTTATCGTCAACGATAATCGCACCGTGGGGAATTTTAACTAAGGCCTCTTGTGTATCCTTCGCGTCAAAAATAAAAACTAAATCTTTATCAAAATAATCATGGAGATTGAGAGATTTAAACTTATGATTTTGATACTTTTCTGTTCCTTCAGAAAATATTCCCAGTCTAAATTTCTCTGTTAGTTTATTCAAAACAATTTTTGTTTGTGGAAAAACAGACTCTTCGTATATGTATTTATATTCATTTCCATAATAAACATTTGACAGTAAATCAAAATCTTGAATCTTGAATTCTGAACAAATTAAATTCAACCTCTCTTCAGATGTAATGTGCCTTTCGCCAGAGAGAGTGTTGTCCCAAAACTTGTGAAAATCCTCAATATCAGGGGTATTGATTATTTTTGCAAAGCTTTCATATTGCAGTTCCAATAACTTATCGGTGTCAAAAATTGTCCTGTCTATGTCGAATAGTAATACTTTCTTATCCATACAGGGGAAGTTTACCTCCCAAAATCTTTCTTGCTATCATCCACCAATCTTGAAGTTGGGAAATGTGGGCCGCCGGAAACTCCTGGTCTATCTTCATTTCCTCTGGAAAATCCACCCCTTGAACCACCACGATTATCAAATCTTCTTGGACCTCTGGAATTTCTATCGAATCCTCCACGACTGCCGCCACCAAAAGATCCACCAGTTCTTGGAGGTCGGTCGCCGAATTTAGCCGCCTTTTCAGCCTCAATCTTGGCATCAGCATTTGGATCCAAATTCATACTTAAATTAATTCTTCCCATTTCGTCAATCTTCTTAACCCTCACTGTAACTTTTTGGCCAATGGTCACAACGTCCTCAGCGCTATTTACAAAACCTTCACGGCCCATGTCGGAAACGTGTACCATGCCATCTTTCCCTGGCAAAATATTTACAAATGCTCCAAAAGGCATGATTCTTACAACTTCTCCTTCATAAATCTCCCCTGCCATTACTTCTTTAGCAAAAGACTCAACCCATTCAATGGCTTTCCCTATTGCAACTTCATCAATTCCAGAAACACTTACCGACCCATCATCTGCAACTTCAATTTGAGTTCCAGTGTCTGCAATTAATTTCTTGATATTTTTACCACCAGGGCCTACAAATTCTCCGATTCTATCAACTGGGATTTTAACGACTCTGATTTTAGGTGCATATTGCGAAACTGTTTTTCTTGGTTCGGCTAGAGCTCCTAAAACTACTTTCATAATTTCAGCTCGAGTCTGTTTGCCTTGTTCCAATGCTTTTTCTAAGATTTCAGAGGTTAATCCCAAAGTTTTAACGTCTAACTGAAGTGCTGTAATTCCTTTGTCGGTTCCTGCAACTTTAAAATCCATGTCACCATTAAAATCTTCAATGCCCATGATATCGGATAACACTGCATATTCTTTTGCAGATTCGATAATAAGTCCCATGGCAATTCCAACAACCGGAGATTTGATTGGAACTCCAGCGTCCATTAAAGACAATGTTGATCCACAAACTGAAGCCATAGAAGTTGAACCATTAGAACTCATAACTTCTGAGACTACGCGGATTGCATAAGGAAAATCTTCTTTAGAGGGCAAAACTGGCAATAAAGCTCTTTCGGCTAAAGCACCATGGCCAATTTCACGTCTGCCGGGATTTCCAACACGACCAGTTTCACCAGTTGAATAAGGTGGGAAATTATAATGATGCATATAGCGCTTCTCTTCTTCACCTTCTGCTGATTCTAGAAGTTGGCCCATGGATTCAGGCCCAAGAGTTGCAATAGACATGACTTGAGTTTGACCTCTTTGGAATAATGCCGAACCATGAACACGAGGCAAAACCGCGACAGAAGCTGAAAGCGGCCTTAATTCTGTTAATTTTCTTCCATCTGGGCGAATTCCTTTTTTAAGAATTTGATCTCGGATAAAATCTTTTTTGATGTGATCAATAATTTCTGGAATCCATTTAACTTCTTCCTCGGCTACTTGGGATGATACTTCGGCGATAAGCTCTGCAAGCTCAGTTGATCTTCCACCTTCTTGAGCCACCATGCTTTTAACAACTGCTTCGATTTTACTGTCAGCAATTTTGTGAACTTTGGTTTCAAGATCTTTTGATGGTTTTTCTTCTACATATACTTCACGGGTTTTGCCAACTTCTTTGGCCAAATCTTCAATCAATTTTAGAACTGCCTTTGATTCTTTTTGAGCCAATTCTACGCCCTCAATAATTTGTTTTTCAGTAACTTCTTTTGCTCCAGCTTCAATCATTAAAACTGCTTCTTTGGTGGAAGAAACTACCAAATCGAGATCAGATGTACTCATGTCTGTATGAGTTGGAATAACAACTGGCTTACCATTTTTAAGACCGACATTAAGAACTGCAACTGGCCCTTTCCATGGAAGAGTTGATATGTGAATTGCGGCGGAAGCGGCAATTGCACCCAAAATCGATGGATCATTTTCCATATCAACAGCCATTGCCATAACTACAACTTGAACTTCTCTTTTATAAGTCTTGGGGAAAAGTGGGCGAATGGAACGGTCAATTAAACGTGAGGTTAAAATTTCTTCATCAGTAGGTCGTCCCTCGCGTTTAACCCAGCGGCTGCCTTTGATTCTTCCACCTGCGTACAATTTTTCTTGATATTCAACGGAGAGTGGGAAATAATCCATTTCCATTTTTAAGGGGGCGGAAGCAACTGTAGCCAAAACTACAGTGTCACCCATTCTGGCCATAACAGCACCAGCGGCTTGTTCTGCAAGTTCACCAGTGGTTAAGGTAAGAGTTCTACCTCCTAATTCTATTGATTTCTCGATTTTTTTTGACATCATTTATCTAACTTCAGTTCTTTAATGAGGTTTTTGTATCTTTCTTCATCTCTCTTGTGCAAATAACTTAACAATCTTCTTCTTTTAGCTACCATTGAAAGAAGTCCGCGTCTTGAGTGAACATCTTTTTTATGTTCTTTAAGATGCTCAATTAATTTATTGATTTGGATAGAAAGAAGTGCAATTTGGACTTCAGGTGAACCCGTGTCTCCTTTTTCTCTTGAAAACTTTTTTATTAATTCTTGTTTCTCGTCAATTTTAAGTGCCATGTCGTCATGTGTTGCAAAGTAATCCTATTTCAAAGAAAACCTAGCAAACATCTGGGGTATTTTAGCATACAGTGTGGATAAGTTCAAAGGGGAAATAAATTAGCTATTTCGAGAATACTCTCTAATTTTATAATCCAATTCTGCACGAGTTAATCCTGATGCCTGTTTTGCATATTCGGAAACATCTCCCCCAAACTCCGCTACTCTCTGCTCGAATTCCTTATAAGTTTCTAGTGCCATTTTTCTAGTTCCAAAAACTGTATCTTCTTTACCAGCCTCGATAATTTGTCTACCTTCATGAAGTTCTGCTTCAATTAAATCAAAATCTTGTCCTTTTTCTTGAGCAAAAACAAATCTTGCTCTTTGATGCCATTTATTTGCTCCAGCCATCATTTCAAGCATGTCCTTTCCAGGAACGCCATCAATCAAAACATCAGATTTAAAGTTTTTCCCTTTTCCTTTAAAAATTCTTTCTGTCATTATGTGGGTGAGTATAATCTTCCTAAATTAAAAAATCAAATTCAAAAACTACCCTTTATTCTCACTAAACGAATCGGATTGAGGAACTGAAGAACCTTTGAAAACTTTTGGAGTTTGCAACCAATCAGAAGGAGGATTGATATCTACTTCAGTTTCGTTTGTTCCTTCTGGCTCCACTACTTTTTCAAAAAACGGTTGACTTGGAATTGACCCAATAGGGAAATTCATAGGGCTAAGTCTCTCTTTTGGTTGTCTTCTTCCACCACTTCTTAACAAATATGCAAAAGTTTCAAAAGTTTCGGGTGTTGTTTCACTGCTTTCAAAATGAGAGCTCCCTTCCTCAATTCCCATAATTAAGTTGGAAGCACTATCAACATCCAAACTTAAATTATTTTCTTTAATCAAATTAGCAATAAGCTCAGAAGTGGAAGATGCAGGTTTGGCTAGTGACATAACTTCTCGTGAAGACTCCAAAACTCGAGTTCCAATATGAACAATTTTTGCATTTACTAACTCTTGGGAAGTTAAAATTGGAAAATGAGAATCATTTGCGCCACCGATTAAAATTACTAAATCAGAAGAAATTCCAGTAAAACTCAAATCCAATTGATCTTTTTGAGGGGAAGCAAAACCAGCTTTTGGAACGACGGTAAGTTTGAACTGGCCATTATCAATATCATAGCTAACTTTTTCAATATTGTTGGCGTCGTAATTATTAAATTTAATAGTCAAATTTTTATTGCCAATTTCACTTACGATTTTATTAATGCCAATAATTCTATTGAAACCCACCATCATCGGGCTGGGGCAAGAAATTCCAACTTCTTTCGTGCCAACTAAAGAAAGGTAGAGTGAAAGTCCGGCTGCAACCTGATCAAAGTAGGGTTTTGTGGGAAGGAGAATAAGAATAGAAGATGCGTTATCAATTAAAGATGTAAAGCTCGTGTCCATTGGTTAGTAATTAGCGAGTAGCCAGTAGCGATTAGAAAACTAATTACTAATTTCTAATGGCTAATTACTACTTAGCGACCGATAGTAACACGTCACCGATCTCAAAATCAAGCTGAGGTTCTAAAATCATGCCACACTCTTCACTCTGGCCAACTTGCCCTACATCTTGCTTCTGTTTTTTAATCGAATTAACACGCGCTTTGCCAATTTCTTTTTCGCCCCGCATTAAAATTACGTTGTCGCCTTTGGTAAATTTACCATCCAAAATTTTGCTCCCGGCAACTTTTTTGTTGTTGAATGGGAAACTGGCAAGAATATTTGCTCGCCCTTTAATTTCAACTTTGCCCTTTTTCAATATCTCTTCGAGTCTTTGGAGCATTTCATAAATTATTGTGAACCTTTCAGTTGTGATTTTCTCGGCTTCGGCGAATTTGGAGATGCTCCCTGAAATTTTACTTTCAAAAGCAAAAACTAAAGCATCCCCTGTTTTAGCATTTAAAATATCAGAAGTTGTAACATCACCAACTGCGCTATCTACAACTATAATTTTTGGTGGAAGAGAGGCAATAATAGCTTCCAAGACTCCGGCATTACTGGCTTTTAAAATTAGTGGAATTTCGTCGTCTCGAAGCCTCCTGAGATCGAAGATTCCTCGCACTTTTTGGGGCGCAGATCCTGAACTTGTTTCAGGATTTTTGCCGATGACGGCTCCAACAACCGGAACTTCGGTAAATCCAAAAACACGGGCTGGAAAACCCGGTAAAACTTCTTTTACACTTTTTCCTTTGTCATCAAACAATGCCTTAACTTTAGCTTCCAATTTTTCGGCAAAAATTGTGTCACCAACTTTGATTGACCCATTTCTTACGATAACAGTTGCAACCGATCCCATTTTGTCGCGACCCGATTCAATTACAACTCCTTCAACTGGAGACTTCGAATCGCCTTTGAGTTCGGCAACTTCGGCCATCAAAATTATCATGTCCAGGATCTCAGAGATCCCAGTATTCATTTTGGCCGAAACCGAAACATATGGAGTCTGTCCTCCCCGGCCTTCAAAAAATACTTCTTCTTTTTCGAGCTGTCCTAACACTAACTCGGGGGAAACTCCAGCAACATCAGATTTTGTAGCGGCAACTATGAATGGAATTTTAGCGTCCCTGATAATTTGTAACGCTTCTCGAGTTTGAGGCGCAACGCCGTCATCTTGAGCCACTACTAAAATTGCAATGTCAGCAACTTTTGCGCCTCGGCCGCGCATTTTTGAAAAAGCAGCATGACCAGGAGTATCAATGAAGGTTATGTTACCTGCCTGCGCAGGCAGGTTTACAACCGAAGCTCCAATACTTTGAGTAATTCCACCAACTTCATCACCTGCTACGTTGGATTTACGAATTGCATCAAGAAGCGAAGTTTTACCGTGATCTACGTGGCCCAAAACTACTACAATTGGTTGTCGATTTTGCATATTTTATTGTTTCAAAATTGAATAATTGCTTATTTAACATATTATTCAGACTTCACTGTTGGGAATTCAGCTTTAACTTCTTCTTCAACAATTTCAACAGGTTCGGCTTTCTTAACTTTAGGTTTCTTAACTTCTTTAGGTCCTGAACTGGTTTCAGGATCTGCGCTGATGACAGCTTCGAGTTCCGGTTCTGGTGTATATTCTCCATTCCCTTCAACTTCAATTCTGTAACCTGTCAATTTTGCAGTTAACCTTACATTTTGGCCATCTTTACCAATTGCCATTGAAAGTTGATCTTCAGGTGCCGAAACTTTTGCAATCTTTGTTTCTTTATCAAGTGTGACAGTTAAATTATCAGCCGGTGAAAGTGAAGCTTTGATAAGCTCAGCAACGTCGTCATTCCAGCCAATAACATCAACTCTTTCGCCGCCAATTTCATTGGTAACTGCTTGAACTCTGATACCTTTTTGACCAACACAACTTCCTACCGGATCAACTCCAGATTGGGAAGAAAATACAGCAACTTTGGTTCTAACGCCTGGCTCACGGGAAATAGCTTTAATTTCAACAGAGTTAGAAGCTACTTCCGGAACTTCACGAGCAAAAAGTTTTTTTACAAATTCAGGATCAGCTCGGGATAAGAAAATTTCTTTACCTCTTGGAGTTTCGGTTATCGACTTAAC
>DATJGY010000005.1:0-7332 GCA_035494495.1 Alphaproteobacteria bacterium | reverse complement strand
AAGTGTAAGCTTCATTTTTAAACTCAACCAAAGGATCGCGTTGACCATAACCTCGCAAATTAACTCCTTCGCGCAAATCATCAATGTGGTCAATATGATCCATCCACAAGTGATCAATTGAACCTAAGTATGCATATTTTTCTATATCCCGCATTGTTTTTTCACCAAGTTCTTGTTCGCGTTTTTCATAAACATCCAATAAAACTTGCTCCAAAAATTCCTGTTTGTTGGCAGCATTATCAACTTCACTTTTAATTCTCTTCAAGGAAACGTCATCAAATGGAATTATTTCGGCTAGAGCTATAGCCAAATCTCCTTCCATCATCACCGCTTTTTCGATTTGATGTTTCAGTTTTTCTACAACTTCTTCTTTAACATTTGTTGACTCTAAAATTCTTTTTCTTAAACCATAGACAATCTCTCGTTGCTGGTTGGCAACATCGTCAAACTCCACCAGTCTTTTTCTAATATCAAAATGGAAACCTTCAACTTTAACTTGAGATTGTTCAATTGCCCGGCCTATCAAACCATTTTCAATTGGCTGATCTTCGGGAAGATTAAGCCGGTCCATAATTGATGAAATTTGTTCACCACCAAAAATACGCATTAAATCATCTTCCAACGAAAGATAAAAACGAGAGGCTCCAGGATCTCCCTGGCGACCCGAGCGGCCGCGCAACTGATTATCAACTCTTCGGGCTTCATGCCTTTCAGTTCCAATTACATACAATCCCCCGGCACTAATAACTTGCTCGCGTTTTTCACCCTTACTTCCTCCTAAAACAATATCAACTCCGCGGCCAGCCATGTTGGTTGCAACTGTGACAGCTCCAGGTTTGCCTGCTTCAGCTATAATTTCGGCTTCCTTTTCGTGATTTTTAGCGTTTAAAACTTGATGTGGAATTTTAGCTTTCTTAAGATATCCAGAAACTATTTCATTTTTCTCGATCGATGTAGTACCCACCAAAACCGGCTGGCCTTTTTTATGACACTCCTCAATTTCTTCAGCAATAGCCTGATACTTTCCATGCAAAGTTTTGTAAATAATGTCGCCATTATCTTTACGAATCATTTGCCTATGAGTTGGAATCGCAATCACATCAAGCTTGTAAATTTTTCTAAATTCTTCAGACTCGGTTGAAGCAGTTCCTGTCATTCCAGCCAAATGTTCATACATCCTAAAATAATTTTGGAATGAAATTGTTGCTAAGGTTTTACTTTCTTGCTGAATTACAACTCCTTCTTTAGCTTCAACTGCTTGATGAAGTCCATCACTCCAGCGACGGCCGGGCATAAGCCGGCCTGTAAATTCATCAACAATCACAACTTGATTGTCTTTAACCACATATTCTTTATCACGAAGATAAAGGGTTTTCGCGCGCAGTGCATTTTCAATATGATGAATGCTTTCAAATTCTTTCTCATACAAATTATCTACTCCCAAAATTTTCTCGACTTTGGTAATTCCAACTTCTGTCAAACTTGCGCTCTTTGATTTCTCGTCAATTGTATAATCGGTTTCCGCATCTAACTTATCAATCATTGAAGCAAATTTATAATATTTTTGAGTTGGTTCAGTGTCTGGAGCCGAGATAATCAAAGGCGTTCTAGCTTCGTCAATCAACACCGAGTCAACTTCATCAACAATTGCAAAATAGTGGCCACGCTGAGCCATGCCAGATAAAGCAGGAACCATATTATCCCTCAAATAATCAAAACCAAACTCATTATTTGTGCCATACAAAATGTCACAGGCATAAGCTTCTTTTCTAGAAGCTGGTTTTAAATGCGCAAGTCTATCGTCACCATGACTTGTATCATTAAACTTGGAATCGTAAACAAAAGATTTGTTTTCTTGAGTAATCGTACCTGTCGTAAGGCCCAAAAGATGGAAGATTGGAGCATTCCAACCAGCGTCACGGCGAGCCAAATAGTCGTTAACAGTCACCAAGTGCACACCTCGGCCAGTTAAAGCCCTTAGATAAAGTGCAGGGACTGCTGACAAAGTTTTTCCTTCTCCCGTTTTTTGTTCAGAAACTTTACCTTCAAAAAGTGCAACTGCAGCCATAAGCTGAACATCATAGTGACGTTTTCCTAAAACCCTGTCGGAGGCTTCACGAACTAAGGCATAGGCCTCAGGCAAAATAGTGTCTAGTGAAGAGCCATTGGCGATTAGTTTTTTAAAACGAAGAGTTTCTTTCTCAAAATCTTTATCTTTAAATTTTTTATATTTAGATTCGAAAGAATTTATTTGATCTACAATTTTGGCAATGCGATCAACTTCGCGTTGATTTAAATCTAGAAGTTTGGAGAAAATGTTTAACATAAGTTTTGATTTTACAACTTAATTGTACCAGAAGCGAGCTTATTTTTTCTTAGATGCAATTAGAAGAAGAGTCCCAGCTATTGCTAGTATTCCACCAGCAATATAAAAAAGCAAAAGACCTTGATCTATATTTGATATCATAATTATTTATTCTTAGAAAACTCTAAACCCAGCGTAGCAAAAATGATTGTTCCCATCAATCCCCAAAGAGCAATGCCAATAGAAATTCCATCAAATTTAGCTATTCCAGGTTCAAAAAGTTTTAAAATTAAAGAAGCAAAAGTAAGTTTTGATAAATCAAACCAATACTTTGAAAGTTCTGAAATTTGATTTCTCGAAAGTCTAATTCTCATATTTTTAATTGTAACAAACAAACATCAAATTAGCTGGGGGATAATAACAATCTACTTTTTTGAAATACTTCTGAAGTTTTTTACCAAACTCAAGAGACTCTTCTTTTTTGTTTTTGTAATAAAGACGGTTAAAAATTACTAAATTGTTTTTAGCTAGGAGCTGTAAAAACTTTTCGCTTTCAAACTTTTTGGGAAATTTGTCGCCTTGATATAAATCTACAATTACCAAATCGAATTTTCCTGGAACAACTTTGCACGCATCTTGAATATAAATCTTGTCAGCTTTTAAGTTCAGATATTTTTCTCCCAACTCAATCATAATAGGATCAATATCCACTCCAGTTATTTTTGCAGTTGGATAATACTCTCGAACTATCTTTGCAACTGTCCCTCCTCCCAAACCCAAAATTAAAACTTTTCGGATTTCGATATTGGTGCTTCGAATTTTCGACAACGTTGTCTTCCAGATCGTCGATACTATTCCTCCAGACTGAGTTAAGCCTTCAGATTGGATATAAACTCCCATGCCCAAAGTTTTAAGAACGCGAATATTGCCATTAAATTTTGATTGCCTAGTTTCTAAGATTTTTGTGAAGAACATTGGAGAACTATTTAGCCCTCTTCCACTCTACTTTTTTTCCCTTTTTCTTTTCCTCAATCATTACAAATTCCTCATAAATACCATCTATCAAATCGTACTTCTTAGATTCTTCAACAGTTACCCAAGCAAAATCAACTGTTTCTTCTTTTTGAAGTTTTATTTTTCCTTTTACGTAATCTGCAATACAAGAAATAACAAGTGAAGGATTACCATCTGCGTGAACAGTTGCTAGACTAGTTAGATATTCAACATTTTTTACTTCAATTCCAACTTCTTCTTTAACTTCTCTTTTTAAAACCCTTTCCAAAACGTTATACCAATAAAATTCAGTATCTTTGGGAAGAGCTAAATAATCTTTAGATTCTAATTTGCCACCCGGAACTGTCCATTTGTTTGGAAATCTTTTTTTATTTGGAGAACGTTTGGTAACAAGATATTTATTACCTTTCATGATAATAGCTGTTGTTGCTACTTCGTGAAGTAAATTATCCATGATTTGATCATACTCTTTCTGCAGCTTTTGTGAAGAATATAAATTAGATTGTAGTATAATCCAATTATGGCAAATTTAGAAAAACTAAGAGAATATAAAGAAAAATTAACAACTCCCTTAAAACAAGCAACTTTGGTTTTTCTAATTCGTAATGATGAGATTTTGTTGGCAATGAAAAAGCGTGGCTTTGGAGAAGGAAAGTGGAATGGTGTTGGAGGAAAAAGAGAAATTACAGATAAATCTATTGACGATGCTGCCAAAAGAGAAGCGTATGAAGAAATAGGAGTTAGTTCACTTAGTTTAGAAAAAGTTGCCGAAATTAATTTCTATTGGGCTACAAAACCAGAGGGAACTATGCAAGTTACAGTTTTTCTCTCTAACAAATGGGATGGAGAACCAGCAGACACTGATGAAATGACACCTAAGTGGTGTGGGCAAAAAAATATTCCTTATGACCAAATGTTAGAAGATGAACAATATTGGTTACCGTTAGTTTTGGAGGGTAAAAAATTAGAAGCTGATTTTTTGTTTGACGAAGAGCAAAAATTAATTGAAAAAGATATAAGAATTGTAGAATCTATTTCTTAGAAATAAATTGGCTATCTTTCAAATAAAATCTATATTCATTTTCTGTTGCTTTTGAAATACCAATTCTCTTAACTTTAATAATATCTTTTTCAGAAACGGAATAATTATCATCAATAATATACAAATCTCCCAACTTAGTTAAATCATAGCCATTAAATCCTTTTGTAATTGCCAAAGCCTTACATAATTTCCCTGGACCAGTTGTTAAATCTTTTAGATTTTCTTTTCCTCGTAAACTTTTCATTATTTCAATTGCTTCCAAAGGCTCAAGAGCTCTAATCAAAACACTGCTTGGAATATTAACGCCTTCAGTTACAACGTCTATACAATTTTGCATATGAATTGAATGAACATACGCAGTTCCTGGTTTACCAAAAAGAGATTTGTTTCTTTCTGTTTTTCCAACAAAACTATGTGATGCTTCATCATTAAAAGCTAAATATGCTTCAGTTTCTACAATTCTTCCTGAGATTATTTTTCCATCAAAATTTCTAACTAAAATTTTCCCCAACAAATCTGGAGCCACTAATAACGGATTACGGTTATAGAAATCCGAAGTTAAGATTTTTGTCATGATTTGAAACCATACTACCCATTCCCAAAACCCATCCCTCTTCCTCAATACAATGTTTTTGAGCAACAACGTCCAAATCTTTAGGAATTGACAAAAGATTTTTCAATTCATCTTTTCCATCCAATTCAGCCATCCAATCAACAGTTGCTTTTACTTGTGCCTGATCTCTAATTGGAATTTTGGAGTCTAGTTTATCATTTAAAATACCTGGCCAAATTTCTACAAACAAAACAGAAGGTTCGCCAATTGGATTCACAACTGAAGAAAATCCAGTTTCAAATGGCCAAATTTTACTATATTTATAAATCAAAGGATCAAATCGCAATTTGTAAATTGCAGGAATTCCAATGATAGTTTGCCCGCCAACACTTGCACTGCCGATCAATTTCCAAACAGGCTGAGCTTTGTTTTCTCTCATTTCTGTCCATCTCAATTTTCTAAGTAAATCTCCAGTTTTTGTTTTAAAAGGGTAAACAGAACTTTTAGGGTTTAAGTAACTATGTTTTTGATTCATTGGATGACCCCAAAGAGGACCTAAATTAGCAATATTTTCTATACACAATTCATTTAATTTGTTTGCTACCTCAAACCTGTTATTTGTATTAAACTCATCATCAGAAACCATTTGATTTAACTTTTCCCAAAGTTGCAGCCATTTAGGTTTGTCTGTTTTAAGATTTAAAGAATTAACGAGGCCAGCGGGAAAACCAAAATCTAAATCAAATCCAATAATGGTTCTTTTGTTTGATTTTATATTTTCAATTAAAAGCTCGCGCAAATATTTTAGACATTCAAATCTTGTTCTAAAATAACTTTCTTTCTGAGTATTATTTAAGGTATCTTTTTCTCCAACCCAAAGTGCATCTTTTGAAGGTTTAGCAGGACTTGGGACATTTTTAGCGCTCCAATCAACAGCAATATAACAGTCGAAGAGATTCATTTTCAAATTGCTTTAATCTCACTCTTCCCCATCCACTTTTGCAAAACTTCTGGGATTTTAACTGAGCCATCTTTTTGCTGGTAGTTTTCAAGAATTGCAATTATGGTTCTTCCCATCGCAAATGCAGTAGCATCATTCATGTACACATACTCAATTTTATTACCAAGTTTAACCTTAGTATTTAATCTTCTTGCCTGATAATCAGTCATGTAATCTGATGTATGAGTTTCTCTATACTTCTTTTGACTTGGTAGCCAGACTTCCAAATCTATATGTCTATAATCAGGTTTACCCATATCTCCGGTTGCCGCAATAATTAAGTGATAAGGAAGATTTAAAGCTTGCATCAAATATTCTTGAATACCAACTAAAAAGTTTTGTTCTTTCTGACCATTTTCCGGTGTTGTAAAAGTTTCCATTTCAAGTTTATCAAATTGGTGGCGGCGGAAAATTCCAGCTGTATCTTTTCCATAAGTACCGGCTTCTCTCCTAAAAGAAGTTGAATAACCCAAATAGCGAATTGGTAAAAACTTTTCATCAAAAATTTCATCCATATGAAGTGGACCTAAAGTATGCTCAGCAGAACCAATTAAAAGAGAGTCGTCTTCTGGCAAATAATATCTATCATCAATCGGATCAAAACGATCCATTTTTTTCATAACATCAGCTTTGATAATATCTGGAACAATCATGGGAACAAACAAATTATTTGCAACTCCAGCTTCTTTCGCTAACTTTGAAATAACATCCTGATTTGTAAGCTCGTTGATTGTAAATTGAATTAAAGCAAATTGAAGCTTGACAGCGTCCCCCATTAAATAATTAAATCTTGCTCCAGAAATTTTACTAGCTTTTTCAGTTTCAATAAGACCAAGGCGGTCTGCAATTTTCATATGATCTTCTGGTTCAAAATCAAATTTTGGAATTTCTCCCCAAACTTTAATTTCTTGATTAAATGAATCATCTGCTCCAAGCGGAGTGTCGTCACTTGGTAAATTTGGTAACTGACATAAAACTTCTTTATATTTATTTTCTATTTCCGAAAGTTCCGGCTCCAACTTTTGAAGTTTCTCTTTTATTTCTTTGCCTTTTTCAATATCCCTCGCTCGAGAAACAGCATTTCTTTGCGCTCTAATTTCTTCAATTTCTTTAAGTAAACCTCTTTTTTTAAGATCTAATTTTAAAACTTCATCAACCAAATTTGGATCATAGCGCTTGGCCAAAACTCCTTGTTTAACTTTTTCTGGATTGTCCCGAATGATTTGAATATCTAACATAGTTCAAGTATAGGCTAAGAAGCTTGTTTTTCCAATTCTCTAATTTCTTTTCTGATTCCTGTCAAAATTATATCCAAACCTTCAATTTCTTGCTCTAATTCAAACCTTCCTGTTGGAAAACGTGATTGAGTTGGCCCATCTGCTTCTCCAATACTTAAACGCTTTTCTTCAAGTTTTTGT
>DATJGY010000004.1:0-4691 GCA_035494495.1 Alphaproteobacteria bacterium | reverse complement strand
TTTAATATATGCCAAAAAAAGCTTTCAAAAAAAGATTAACAAATAAAGATTTAGAGCCAGTTGCAAGGCACTGTCCATATTGCAAAAATGATACAAATCCAGATTACAAAGATGGAGATGTTTTAATGAAATATGTTTCCGACCGAGCCAAAATTTTGAGCAAAGACAGAACTGGAATTTGCGCCAAGCATCAAAGAAAAATGACAATTGCCATCAAAAGAGCCCGTCATTTAGCTTTAATTCCTTTTGTCCCCACTATCAAGTAATGCTTAATTTTGTAAAAGTCCGCAATTTAATTTTTACTCTAATTCTTGTTGTTGTCTCAGTTTCTGGTGGCTATTATCTTGGTGTTCAGGGATATAAAGCAGAAGTTTCAAAGGCTCTTGGTGTGACAATTAGCCGTGTTACTCCGCCTGAAAAAAATGTAGACTTTTCCCTTTTTTGGAATGTTTGGGACACACTTTCTGCAAAATATTATGACAAAAGTAAATTGGTTCCTGCTGAAATGGTTTACGGCGCAATCGAAGGTATGGTTGCTGCGGTTGGAGATCCTTACACCATGTATTTGCCTCCGGCCCAGAATAAAATTGTCGATGAGGATTTAAGTGGCTCATTTGAAGGAGTTGGGATTGAAATTGGCTATCGTGATTCAAAACTTGCCGTAATTTCGCCCCTTCCAGATTCTCCAGCAGAGAAAGCAGGAGTTAAACCAGGGGATTATATAGTTCGCATTGTAGATAAAAGTAAAAATGTTGATGTAAACGCCCAGGGAATTAGCCTTCCACAAGCAGTTTCTTACATTCGTGGCCCGGCTAATACTAAAATTAATTTAACTTTAGTTAGAGACGGAGTATCTAACCCAATTGAAGTTGAAATTACTCGTGCCAAGTTAGATGTTCCTTCAGTTGTTCTTAAATTTGTTGGCCAAAATGAGACTGTAGCTGATATTAAAGTAAGCAAATTTGGTGCTGATACTGTGGATGAATGGAATAAAGCCGTGGATGAAATTACTAAGAAATCAAATGTTAAAAATATAATAGTTGACTTGAGAAATAATCCAGGCGGCTATTTGCAGGCTGCGGTTGATTTGGGAAGCGATTTTGTAAATTCCGGCACAACTATCGTAATTCAAGAGAACGGAGACGGAACTCGCCAAGAATATAAATCCCAAAAATCTGGCCGTCTCCAAAATTACAATGTTATAGTTTTGATCAATGGTGGCAGCGCATCGGCTTCTGAAATTTTATCTGGAGCTTTGAGAGACAATAAAAATATAAAACTTGTAGGGGAGAAGAGTTTTGGTAAAGGAACTGTTCAAGAGCCGGTTGAAATCAAAGGTGGTAGTGGCCTTCATGTTACAACAGCAAAATGGCTAACTCCAAAAGGAACATGGGTTCATGGCAATGGTTTAGAGCCTGATGTAAAGATTTTGAATGATGATAAGACAGTTGAAGATGAACAGCTTCAAAAAGCTATTGAATTGTTAAATTAACCATGATTAAAGCAATTACAACATTTTTCTTATCACTCTCACTTTTATTTTCTCCAGGGCCCAAAAATGCTTTACCTTCTCCAACACCAGAAGTAAAAGAGATTGTTTATCCTCAAATTTTAGAGAAACCAATTGTTAGTGTTAAAGGCTGGAAGAAATTTAAACAAATTAATGGTTGGAGCATTATGTATCCGCCGGATTGGCGTTTGTCTGGGACTCATGCAAGTGGTACAAATGAAAAAGATTTGGCTTCTAATCCAAATACTTTTGTTGATTTTTTTCCTAAGAAAAATTATCTTGATAATGAAGGATGGGTAATGATAGATTGTGGTGGAGACGGTACAACTAGCGTTGATATGCATTTAAAAAGTTGGGATAGCTTATCATTGCCAAGAGATACCATAAAAGAACGTATTATGTTTAAAGGCTATGAAGCAGATAAAATTATTTGGAGAAATATCTATGAGAATGGTAAAAAAAGTACTTGGGATGAAGATATTTATATTCCACTACAAGATAAAAAAATTAGTTGTGGAATAGGTTTCAATACAACCTCTGAAGGTACACCAAAAACGTACGATCATATTGAGGACTATAAAAATTATGAAATATATCAGCAGATGTTGAGGACTTTTAAGTTTGAATAAAATTTACTGAAGAGTTTTAGTTAACTCCAACACTTTATCCAAATTCCCGTCAACTACCACTTCCAAATTCCCCCAGCTTTTCCCAAGTCTGTGATCAGTAATTCTATCCTGTGGAAAATTGTACGTTCTAATTTTTTCACTTCTCATGCCTTTGCCAATTACACTGCGGTAACCAGCAATAGTTTTTAATTTTTCCTCTTCCTGCTTTTCCCACAATTTGGAACGAAGTAAAGATAGGGCAATCTGGCGGTTTTGCTCTTGAAAACGCTCTTCGCGGGCTTCTACTGCAATTCCACTTGGTCTATGTACCAGTCGGACAGCAGTTGAGACTTTATTAACATTTTGCCCTCCATGGCCGCCGGCTCGTGTAAAACTCCAATCCAAATCCCCAGGATTAATATTTACTTCAGTTTCTTTGATTTCAGGTAAAACAGCGATTGTAGCAGTTGAAGTATGGATTCTACCTCTTTTTTCGGTAGTTGGGACTCGTTGAACTCGGTGAACTCCAGATTCATTTTTTAATAAATCAAAAACTTCAGGACCTGAAATTCTAATTGTGTTGTCATCCATCTCAACCAACTTCCAGCCTTTTTTAATAGCGTAACGGATATACATTCGAAGTAAATCAGAGCCCCACAATTTGGCTTCATCGCCGCCAGTGGCGCCGCGGATTTCAAGATATACTATTTGATTAGTTGGATGCATTACGAAGATCTGCCAGAGAATCTGGTCTATTCATTTCTTCAAGAAGTTCTTTTTGCTTTTTGATTTTTCTCTTCTCGGTTTTACTTAAGACTGCTTTTCCAGAATTGGCCATTTTAGCTTTGAAAGCATCAACTCGGCCAGCAGTATCCAAGAATTTCATCTGTCCTGTGTAGAACGGGTGACAAGCATAGCAAACTTCAACTTTGATTTCAGGAACGGAAGCTCCAGTTGTAAATGTATTTCCACAAGCACAAATTACTTTTGCTTCTTCAAAATATTTTGGTTGGATTGCAGTTTTCATAGTGATGAGGCTCAATTATACCGTTTCTTCTTCCGTTCTGCAATTACAATTCCAACAATAGTTAAAGTTGATCCAATTACAATAATTGGCGTTAATTTATCACCCAAAATGAAGATTGCTAAAATTCCAGAAATAATTGGAAATAAATACATAAAAATTGCAGCTTCTGAAACCTCAATCGTTTTTTGGGCAATGTTTTGAAGAGAAAAAGCTATAGTTCCAGAAAGAATTGCCATATACCAGACGCCAGCATGATAAGCGGGTGGAATGCTAAATATCAAATGATAAATGCTAAATGGGGGATACAAAAATAGCACAATTGGAATAACTGTGAGAAAACCTACGATGAAAGATAAATGAGTTACGCTGACTGGGTTAACGCCTTCTCTTAGGATCTCTTTCATTAAAACCGCTGAAATTGTTGTAAACACAACATATCCAAAAACCAATAGATTCCCAAAAAAATCTCCTGAATTAATATTGGCCTTGATTAAGGGTTCAATAAGAATAAGTAGCGAACCCAAAAAAGTAATTTCAATTCCTATTTTTTCAATCTTTGTAATCCTGTCTTTCAAAAACCAATATCCTGCTAGAACAGTTAAAATTGGCCCAAAAATTACGATTAAACTTGATTCAAGAAGAGAAGTTTTAGATAATCCCCAAAACAATAGCCCAAGTGAGGCAGTGGTATTTAAAAAACAATAACTAAGCATTTTTAAATTTGTACTTAGTTTTTTAGTAAAAATTGCCTTTTTGGTAAATAAAAACCAGGCGATTGCAATAACGGAGGAAATTCCAAATCTGTAAAGTAAAAAAATAAATGGAGGAACTTCTTTTAAAGTTAATTTGATTACTGGTCCAGCCACGCCCCAAATAATACAAACTATGAGAAGGTAAATGTAAGCTTTTAGGCGAGGAGTTGACATAACTCATTCATTGTAACTTTCTTTTGCTCTTTTGTCTCGAGATTTTTTAGAACCACAACTTTATTTTCAATTTCTTCAGGGCCGATTATAACCACATATGGAATTTGTTTTTTGTCAGCATATTTGAGTTGCTTGTCTAATTTAATTTCAGTCTCTGGATACAGTTCAACATTAATACCTGAAGATCTTAGATTTTGAGAAATCTCTAGAGATTTGTCTGCAAGTTCAGGAGAGAAAATTGTGACCAAAACTTGAGTAGGTGTACTTTTAATTTTGGGCAAAATATTCCAACCTTCCAAAAATAATCTGGTTGTTTCATCTCCTGGAGCCGATCCAACTGCTGGGAACGGTTCTTGTCCAAAAATTCCTGCGAGTCCATTGTAACGTCCGCCGCCAAACATAGAACGGGTGTTTAGTGGATTATTGTCAAACACTTCAAATACAATGCCATCATAATAATCAAAACCACGTAGCACAAGGGGAGAGAACTCAATCCATTCGCCATATCCTAACTTTTCCAAAGTTTCTATCAATCTTTTAGTTTCATTGGCAGCCGGAGAGTTTAAGTCTTTCAAAGATTTTAGGGATACAAAATTCAACAGTCTTTGAACGACTTCGTT
>DATJGY010000003.1:0-19384 GCA_035494495.1 Alphaproteobacteria bacterium | reverse complement strand
TCCAACCATATTCTGATTTAAGATTCTCAGTTTTTAAGATAGCATTTTTTGGGGAAAATTTATAACTAATCAGAGGAATTTTCAAACGCCAGATATACAGTGAAACTACCACAAACACTACAACAAAAATTATTATCATCTCAATAATAGTTGAAAATAAACTACCGATAAAACCTGTTATAACAAAAATTTCCCATAGATCTCTCGATAATTTTTGAATCGTTTGTAAAACAGGTAAAAAATCAACGAAGAACAATACAAGAACCAACCACAATGTGAATCGACTTTTGAAAATCCTTATCAAAAAAACAGAAAAGTATTCCCTTTTGGTAACTTTATAGGAGATATTAATCATGAAGCCATTATAACATAACTTTTGTGAGCCCAGATGGATTCGGCAATCTGATTGTTCACACCATCGACCTTTTCCAAATCAGCAAAGCTGCCGATTATAAAGGGCCCTAAGTGAGCCTGGAAGGACTCGAACCTTCAACCATTACCTTAAGAGGGTACCGCTCTACCATTGAGCTACAGGCCCTTTTATAATCTAAAGAGTTAATTGCTCTACCACTTCAAAAGTGGCAAGCTTCGCTTACCACTGAGCTATGGGCCCTTTTTACAAGTGTATTTTATCACATTGGGCTCACTTAGTTTTGACCTAACCATCAAGTTATCTGTATAATCATAATATTCTAAATGATGCTTATTAAAATCATCAGAACGATTACCTTAATTTTAGTTGCTTCTTTTTTAGCAATCTTATTAATCTTCGTAGGTATTAAAAAACTAGAAAGTAACCAATTGGCCAGTCTTAAAAATGGAGATGCTAGAAGGGCCCAAGAAATTGAAACAATTCGCAAAAATAAAAATAACTGGAAGCTTTATTCTAATTCAGATCTAGGATTTTCGCTGATGATTCCGGCTGAGGCAACTGTGCGTGAAAATTCTCTAGCAACTGCAAATAGTTTTGGAGAAGATATAGATTTTGATAGTAATCGAAAATTAATAATCGATACCATAGATGGCTCTGAAAGTATTGAAATTAGTACAATTGATAATATAAAACGTGTTCGTCGGGTTCCCGTTGGTGAAGATAGAACAAATATATACACTCTCGAGAATATATCAAACCTTCAAAGTTACCTATCTAACAAAAAAATAATATTAGATAGTTTTGAAAATACCAAACTATTAAAAATGAGTGATTATAGTTACTATTATCCAGGTGCAAAGCAACTATTGTTCGTAATTTCTGGAGGCAAATCAATCGAATGGTTTTTGAATGACAATCTGCTCTTTCCACCTATATATATTGATTCAGCTGAAGGTAATCAAATCAAGCTACTTCAATTGGATATCTTAAAAACTGTAAAGTTTTCTAAATAATTCTTTTGTTCACTAAAGCAAAACATGCTCAGTAGCATTTCTGATACTAATGCTATATAATTCCAGCTTCATATGCCAAGAGATAGACACAGACATGGGGAGGAAACAGGATTATCGCGAAGAGATTTTTTAAAAATATCTGGTGTTGCTGCACTTCTAGGTGGCGTTGGACTTGCAACATATCAAATATTACGTGAGCCGACAAACCCCAACCAAAAATTAATCGATACTGTGACGGATTTGACAGGCATAACTTCTTCAAACATGACCCAATCCGACTATTTTAAATTGGTTCATGATAAGTCTTATGTTGCTTTGGCCGAGGGGTTAGACTTGGGTTCAATTACAACTAGTGAAGGATATCCTGCTAAAGTTAGAATCGGCCCTGATGGAGAGCCAATTTATTCTTATGATAAATTTGACGAGCATCCATTTCCTTTTATTGCCGAGCCGAAAACTTCTGATCCTATAGAATCGACTAATCAACCACAGGTGAAAATATTTTATGTCGGAAGTGATCAGGGTATTAACAGATTTGAAAATAATAAAGAACCAGTAAGACAATTTATAGATTCTTATTTGCCTGCAGATTGTTCTATAGCAACGAATATCTACATACTTACTACCCCAATTGGTCAAAACATTGGTAATTTAGGATTATTTACTTCTGAAGAATTAAGTCGAGAAAACTTGAGAGCAGCTACCAAAAGTCATCGAGAAGGGGGTGAACTTGTTCAACAGGATATATTTTTTGATTTAGCAAAAATCGCCAAAAGATATAAATTTGGTTTGAGAAATTCAAGCAAAGTAGCAGTTTTACCTGCATTAGCCAATGAAAGAGTACATATAGTTGAGAATTGCAATGATCCTTACAATTCACAAGATTCATTTGAAGATCTCTCTACCTTGGCAGAAATACTGACAATGATTAGTCCTGAGCATCGGAATTTACTTATAGGCAAAGACTATCAGCTTTTTGCAAATTTCTTAGCTAATGAAATTGACTTGTTATCTACAAAGAAATAACTATTACTTTTTTGATAGTTCACAAATTTAGATTTAATCGCTTTAACAAACCTTCAAAAAACTCCTTAATTTTACTTTGGTCAATTTTTGTCACATAGGCCTCAATTGGAAAACTGTTAGTAACCCGCAAATTCTTTTTATCCCTCAAAAATAACGAGCGGGTGTAAATTCCAGTATTTTCTGGTGCTGCGGCTTTGAAAATAACTAACCCTAAACGAGTTGGCTCCACGTCTTGGAAAGTAATATTTTTAATTGGCAAATCAACAAAATCGCTTCCTATTGAAATATCATTTGAATTCCAAATTGACTGGCCCGTATTTCTTGCCAAAATTAAACCAATATAATCAGATCCAACGGGAATAATAGGCTGAGCGAGAGCGCCTAAGATTTCTCCTTTTGTAATTTGAATTGGTTCACCTTTTATTTTTTCTAACTTTTGAACATCATTGTAAAAATTGTAAACACTGCCATCAGCTTTGGTCCAAGAAAAAATTCCAAATGGCTCCTGAGGATAATTAAGAATAAATGGGGTTACAGCAACTATATTGGGATCATTCCACACATTTTTATAAGCGTAAACTAAATTTTTTCCAATTTGGTCTTCTGAGAAACTTTTGTTTGACCAGCCAGTTTCTGTAATAAAAATTGGCAGATTTTTGTTGATAATTTTTAATTCTTCTTTGTATAAATCAATTGAAGTTGTAGGGTAGGGATGGGAAGTCCAGCCATCAATATTATCAAACACTTGTGGTTTGGCTTTCATCATTTGGCGAAGAAATTTAAATTCTGACGGTGTTGGAGCTAGGCCCGCAGGAAGAACAAAAAAGTCAGGAGAAGCAGATTTTAATTTTTGGGAAAAACTTTCTAAGTAGGCTGCATACTCGTTAGCGTCGGATTTTCCACCCCATTCAGCATCTAAATTTGGCTCGTTGCAAATAATCACGTAGCGGTTTTGAACAACCCAATTGAGGGAATTTAAAAACGCAATCCAATTATTAATTTCTGCCTCTTGTGGCTTTTCCCAGACTGGGCCTTTTGGTTTTGTAGCAAGACGAATAATTGGAATTAAATGGAAGCGGCGCATTTGATCAAAAACTCTTTGCCATTTATCGTGATCTCGTTCAGCCTCCGTAATTACAAGTGTCACATAGCCCCAGTCGCCGCCAGTGGAATTAACTAATTTGAAAGCAGAATCAAGATCTTGTTCACCTGTAATATGAATTCCGAATTTGTTATTTGGGACTGAAAGGGGATCAGAAATAGCCAATGCAGAATTTGTAGAAAGCGATAATAAGAATAGGGAACACAAAAAAATCTTAAAAACTTTTAACATAGTTAAGTTATAATAACATTTATGATCAAAGCTATTGCTGACAAAATATTAAAAGATACAAATTTAGTATCTACTCTTTCCAAATATGGGGAGGTGGAAATTACTGGCAGTTACAAATATGATCTTATGGTCGCTCCTGACATAGATATCATTGTAACCACATCAGATCCAAAAGAGAGTTCTTTCGCAGCACTCAAAGACTTAATCAACCAACGGCTTTTCCAAAAATATCAATATGGTGACTTTGTAAAATTTCCCAAGAAAAACAGACCTAATGGATATATTGTAGTTTTAATATTAGAAATTGAAGATATCAAATGGGAAATAGAAATATGGTTCCTTACAGAAAAAAGCGAGAAAGCCAAAGAAATTGACTATCTAATGGAAAATCTAAACGAAGATTCAAGAAAAACAATTTTGAAAATGAAAGAGGACAAAGAAACAAGAGGTATTAACAAGAAAGATATTTCTAGCACAGAAATATACGAGGCCGTATTACTTCAAAACGTTACATCACTTGATCAAATTAAGTAATTCTGTGCCCTTGGAGGGAATCGAACCTTCATCTCCTCCTTAGAAGGGAGATGCTCTATCCATTGAGCTACAAGGGCTAACAAAACTGGGCGAATCTAATGAAGTATGAGCGGGTAGCGGGAATCGAACCCGCGTAACCTGATTGGCAACCAGGTGTACTACCATTGTACTATACCCGCGAATATTCCACTCTAAGTGCCGAGAGTAGGAGTTGAACCTACATATGACGCTCTTCAGGCGCCCGCCTTGACCACCTTGGCTATCTCGGCTTAAAACTCAGTGGTCGCTGAGGGATTCGAACCCCCGACCTTCTCGATGTAAACGAGATGCTCTAACCAACTGAGCCAAGCGACCTAATTTTAAGTGCGCGGGACAGGAGTCGAACCTGCACACCTTTCGATACATGTTCCTTAAACATGCGCGTATACCATTCCGCCACCCGCGCTTACAAAAGTTGGCTTGAGTGCAGGTGGGAGGATTTGAACCTCCACGGACGAATTAAGTCCACAAGCTTCTGAGGCCTGCGCGTCTGCCGTTCCGCCACATCTGCATATTTTAACGTACAAGGCAATTATATCAAATAGCTTGCAAACTTGACAGTAACTATTACTTATGGCATTCTCAAAGTCAATGAACGACGATTTTTCTTTTTGGAAAAACATTTTTCTTGTTGCAGTTTTTTTTACAATTACTCCTGTTACATTGGGTATTAGTTTATTTTCTTTGATCTCTCTTAAAACCAGCGATGTCGTTAAAGAAAGTTTTTCTGGAGCCAAAGTTTACGCCTCTCTTCCCACAAAATTTCCAAGCATAGATGGAGAAGTAGAATCAAAAGATGCGCGAGGTGAGATAATTAAAAAATATTTAGAATCTTATAATTCACCTCTTGTACCATATTCAGATTTAATTGTAGAAACTGCAGATAAATATAATCTAGACTTTCGGCTAATTCCAGCCATAGCTCGGCAAGAATCAAACTTGTGCAAAATTATCCCTCCATCATCCTATAATTGTTGGGGGTGGGGAATTCACAGCAAAGGAACTCTTGGTTTTTCTTCATTTGAAGAAGGTATTGAAACTGTATCTAAAGGTATCAGAGAAAATTATTTAGACAAAGGCTACACCACAGTCGAAGATATCATGTCGAAATATACTCCTCAAAGTAATGGCTCCTGGGCCCGCGGAGTCAATCAATTCATTGCAGAAATGGAATAACTTGACAATCTTATAGTTCTTTGCTATAGTACTTCTTAGATTCCGAGGCTAGGCCACAGTAATGTGAGCACGGCGTTGGAGTATATATTTGGGAGGTACAGCAATGTACCTCCCTTCTTTTTGGATAACACCATGTTTAAAATATTTACCTATATTTTTGCAGCCATCCTGTTATTTGTAATTAACGTTAAAAATGTAAGTGCTCAGGAACTAGTGGCAGGGGAATCTGCAAAACTTAAAGTGAACTCAGAAGAAACTGAGTTTGATTTCCGTGTTTCAAATCTAAAAAATTTCTTAGAAAAACACAATTCACCTTTGGTTGAATATGCTGATGAGTTTGTAAATTCTGCTGATACTTATGGAATTGATTATAGATTGGTTCCCGCAATCTCTGGTGTGGAATCAACTTTTGGTAAACATATTCCTTACAAATCTTACAATGCCTACGGCTGGGCAAATGGGGAGTATAAATTTACTTCTTGGGAAAATTCAATTGACCATGTTTCCAAAACTCTTAAACTTAAATATATTGATCGCGGCGCACCATCAATTGCCAAAATTGCTAGGCGTTATGCTCCGCCATCAACAACTTGGGGAAGAAATGTTGGATTTTTTATGACAAAAATTGATAGTCTTCCTCTGACTTTCGATATATAATTACCTTGAAGCCGGGGTGGCGGAATGGCAGACGCGCATGGTTTAGGGCCATGTGTCAGCAATGATGTGCAGGTTCGACTCCTGTCCCCGGCACATTTTACCTTCCAATATCACTTCTATAAAATTTTCCACTCATAGAAATTTCATCGATTACATTATAAATTTTCTTCGAAGCTTCTTGTCTAGTTTTTCCTATTGCTGTCACGGTTAAAACTCTTCCTCCAGATGAAACTAATTTTTTATCTTCTCTTTTTGTCCCACTATGAAAAATAACAACATCTTTCCCAAAGTTCTTGTCGTTCCCAATTATTTCTTTGCCAACTTCATATTTTCCAGGATAGCCATCCGAGGCAACAACAACTCCAACAGCTACATCAGAACTGGATTTGTAATCTTTTTGAGTTAGTTTTCCGTCAATGCAATTCTTCATGGTTTGTAAAAGATTAGATTTCAAAAGTCTCAATTGAACTTGTGTCTCAGGATCTCCAAAACGCATATTATATTCAATCACTTTTGGTCCGTTTTTTGTCATCATTAAACCTACATACAACACTCCACAAAGTGGTTTTCCTTCTTGCTCCATGCCTAATTTTGTTGGCAAAAGAATGAAATTGTAAACTTCATTTAACTGTTTTTGTGTAATATTTATGTTTGGAGCATAAGCACCCATGCCGCCAGTATTTGGGCCTTTGTCGTTATCAAAAATTCTTTTGTAATCTTGAGCAGGAACAAGTAAACCAATTTCGTTTGAAACAAAACCAATCACAGAAACTTCTTTGCCAATCAGTCTTTCCTGAATAACAATCTTTTTTCCAGCTTCGCCAAACTCTCCTTCAATCATCATTTTTCGAATGGTAAGTATCGCGTCTTCTTCAGTACCGGGAAGAACAACACCTTTACCGTCTGCTAGACCGCTAGCTTTAATTACAAACTTTTCCCAAGCTGGATTTCTAACAAACTCCTCAGCTTCTTTTGAGTCTGTAAAAATTCTAAAGTCTGGATGGGGAATACGATGACGCTGCATAAAAAGCATCGCTTCGGCTTTGTCAGATTCTAAAATTGTAGCTTCTTTGGTGTGACCAAAAATCGACAAACTTTTTTTCTGAAAAGCATTTACGATTCCATTGGCAAGCGGACGTTCTGGACCAACAATTGTCAAATCAATGTTATTTTCAGATGCAAAATTAAGAAGCCTTTTTGTGTCATTTACATCAATGTCTAAATTGTTTCCAATTTTCGAAGTTCCGCCATTTCCCGGCGCAAAAAACAACTTTACTTTAGGATTATCTTGAAGAATTTTCCAACCAATCGCATGCTCTCTAGCTCCAGAACCTAAGATTAAAATTTTTTGTGGCATAGAACCATTGTAACAAAAAGATAGAGTGCTACAATGAATCATGGACTTCCAGCCCGCCCACATCCATAAAGCCAGTCACTCTTCACTTGAGAGTTTAATTCTTCTTGCAATCCCAATTTTAGCTTTTGTGGCCACACTTATATTTTTCTTGACAAACAGTAAAATTTAGTTGCATAATAATTCATATATGAAGAAAGTTTTTCTTTCAATTTTAGTTTCTTCAACTTTTCTGTTTACCCCAACTTTTGTTCATGCAGAAGATGCCGTTAAATCCCCAAGGCCATTTGTGCAAAAAGAAAAAGTGAGTGATCTTAGAAAACAAATTGTCACAAACTTCTTTAATAATATGGTCGAAAGACTTCAAGCAGCGGAGGATCGTCTAAATAAAATTTTAGAAAGAATTGAATCTCGAGTTGCTAAAATTAAAGATCAAAATCCTTCAAAGGACTTAACTAAAATTAACAATGATATTGCATTTGTAAAAACAAAATTAGCTGAAACTCAAACTAAAATTAATACTTTAAAAACAGACTTTGAGAAAATGATCACCTCAGATTCTCCAAAAGAAAGTTTCAAAAATGTAAAAGAAGAGGTTCAAAATACCAAAAGATCTTTGCAGGAAATAAGGAGAGAACTCTCGCAAATTATTGGTGAGATAAAAGGATTACACGTCGGAGAATCAAAAAATGAATAAAAATACTTTAATTATTTTAGCCTCCACTTTGATAGTTATTTTGGGTTTAACTAGTTACTTTTTGTATTCTAAAGAAAAGCCTGTAAGCCAAAAGACAACTGATTCCCAAGCAGCAAAATTAGAACAACAATCCAATTCAGATGATACAACTTCCATAGAAAAAGATTTAAACGATACCGATTTAAGTAGTGTTGACAAAGAATCCATAAATATTGAGGCTGAAATTAATGATTAAACAGGTTCTTCTTCCAATTTTAGGCGTTATAATTTTTATAGTTGCAGTTGGTTTGTTTGTGCAAAAATCAGGAAATATATCTGTCAATCCAACTCCCAAAGCTTCATCTGTAAAAATTAATAACACGGAAATACAAGTGACCTTAGCCAAAACCAAAGAAGAAAGAGTAAAAGGCTTGTCTGGTACAACATCGCTCGCTGAAAATAGCGGTATGCTTTTTGTTTTTGATGGCAATACAAATCCAATTTTTTGGATGAAGGATATGATAATCCCACTTGATATTATTTGGATTAAAAACAACAAAATTATCAAAATCGATAAAAATGTTCCAGAACCAAAATTAGGAACACCAGATACTAAACTTGCAAAATATTCTGCTAACCAGTCAATTGATTATGTATTGGAGGTAAATGCTGGGTTTTCTGAAAAGAATAATATTAAAGTCGGGGATAGTGTGGACGTGGTACAATAAATTATGAAACTTTTAGTTCGACTTGCTATAAACGTTTTTGCTCTTCTTGTTGTTGAATATTTGGTTCCAGGTTTTCACTTGGCAGGGATTTGGACAGCAATTGTAGCTGCAATTGTAATTGGAATAGTTAATACTTTTATCAAACCAGTTTTGCAATTAATCGCGCTTCCAATTTCAATTTTAACTTTTGGAATTGCAGCATTTTTAATTAATGTAATTTTACTTTGGGGAACTGCAATGTTTGTCCCAGGATTTACAATTGCAAGTTTTCCAACTGCAATAATTGCATCAATAGTTTTGTCTTTAGTTTCTTGGTTTCTTCACAAATTGGCGAGTGAGTAAAATTACCTAGTTTTGAATTCTGGTCGGTAAGTAACTTCTAGTTTGATTCTATCTGGATCTTCAAAATAAACTGCATAATATCCTTCATCATATTCCGGAAACTCTTTGGGAGTTCCATAAATTGGTTTAATTCCGTTTGGTTTAAGAAAACTTTCAACAAATTGGTCAACATCTTTTTTATTTTCTAGTCCGAAGGCAAAATGATTCAAACCTGTATTTTTTCTGTGAAATTTGTTGGAAATAAAACTTTCTTCGGTTTGTATAAGCCAAATATCAGTTTTTTCATTTCCTAATCCAAGTGTAGTTTCATCTTCATACAAAACTTTATAATCGAAATAGTTAAGTAGACTTTTGTAGAAAGGGAATGAGATATCTTTATTCGAAACATTTATTTGAATATGGTAAACGAAGCTCTTCATAGGTAAATTTTACCACAAAAAACACCCCCTTATTTATGCTACAATTTAGGCATGGCAAAAGAAAAATTTAAATTTGATAAAAAATATAAAATAATGTCTTTGGCAATTTTAGCCTTAGTTCTTATGACTTTTTGTACGGTTTGGGGTTTAAAACAAAAAAATCAAGAAACTTCAAATACCACTCCAACTCAAGAGGATAAATTTCCAGTAGATACTGTAAACGATGGAGTTTATACAAATTATAAATATGGGTTTAAATTTGAGTATCCCAAAATTATATTTAAAACTGTAACATCGGATGGGAACAGTTTCTATGAAAACGAATCCAATCCGCGTTATGGTGCAACTGACTTTGGCTTAAGATTGGATGTGTTCACCACTTCTAGTTCTGATTTCATAAAAATATTTCATGATGATGATATGCTTTCAATTGGTCAGCCTAAATTTAGTGACGCTTATTTGAAAAGTTTTAGTTCTGATGATGATCGTCCATACGAAAATAAAATTAAAGCAGCACGGTTTACAAATGGTCATTTAATTTATTCGTATTATTCAGGGTGGGGGGGAGTAGAACCTTTTTATGGTTACATAGCAAGTTGGAAAAACAAAGAAGTAATTGTAAATATAAGTATTTACAATACTAATGAATTAAGAAAACAGGAACAATTAAATATAATAAATGGAATTATAAAGTCTATGCGATTTTTTGATCTTTCAACTCCATCCTCCAATAATTAACTCTTGTTAAAATAGTTTTATCACTATAAAATAATTTTGGTGCGAATTTGCTGCACCCGGTTTTCACACGTTAGTGAAGTTCTTTAACATTATTCAAAAGAAAGGAAGGTTGCTTGAAAAATGATAAGTACAACAGAATATTTGAAGGGGTAGAAAATGTATTCCGGTAATTTCAAATCAACTAATTTAAGGAGAAAATCTAATGAAAGCTCGAAGGTTTACACTTTCACTGGGGATAATTCTGGTTTTGCTGGCAAGTTTGTTTTCTGTAATTCCTGTAACCGGGAAGTCTCTTGCAATTGACGCAGGTCAATTTAGGGTACCTGTTATAGGGGATTTCACATTAACTCAGATGGGTGGTGTGGCAGGTTGTGGAACACATATTGGTTCGGGCAATGTCGGCAGCAAATTCATGGATATTAATCTGCAAGGAACCAGTGGTAACGAAGACGCGGGAACGCCGATATATGCATCTGGAGATGGAACAATTAAAGATGTCTTATATAGTGCATCCGGGTTCGGTCAATATGTTATAGAAGAAAGCAATGGTGTAAAATTCCTCTATGCTCATTTGGCCAGAGTCTATGCCTATAATAATCAATCTATTGGCAAAGGTCAGTTGATTGGTGTGATGGGAAACTCAGGTATGGGAGCATATTCTGGAACCCACAGTGCTCATTTACATTGGGAGGCATGGCCAGTAAATGGTGGGTCTTTTAATATCTTCGATATTCCAAACGTCAATGAAGATACAACGCCATGCTCAGGTACAAATGATGGTAGTGTTACAGGAAGTCCTGTTCCAAACAATTCTAACTCAAGTTGTTCGGATTTTTCCAATCAGGGTTTGCAAAAAGTTGCTTTGTTCGACAATACCAATTGCCGAGGCAACTTTATAACTCTTGACGGAGATCCAAGTGGAGCGCGACTATATGGTATGACCAGCGGCAGTTTGGATTTTAACGATCGACCGCGGTCTATTTACATACCAAGTGGCTGGACGATACGAGTTGGTGGAAATAGTAATGACAGTTCGCCTGTACTCACAAAATGTTTTACTTCCACTCAGACAAATCTTGATACTGTTTCTTACGATCAAGGAAGAAAGATTGGTTACGATTGGGCAAACGACATGAACGGGTGGAATATGATTTCATACGTTGTTGTCGCGAGAACTGGTGGATGTAATGCTGTTGCTGGTGCAACTGGAGGATTTGTAGTTGCCTCACCTAACACAGGGAATGGAGGAAGCGAAAGTGGATCAGTTGGTGGTGCGCCTGTTCCTGGTCATGTTGAAATATTCAATGGTTCAGAATGTGGAGGCACTCAGTTTGGCTGGCAGGATCCAACAGATGGATGGTTCGATTTAACTTCCGCTCATGGGGAAACTGCAAGCTTTATGAACAACTCAGCTTCATGCATTAGAACAGATTCGGGTTGGTCAGTTATTGCGGCTTCAGAATTTCAGGGAGGTGGAGGCAAAAAATGCTATTCCGGTTCTGCAATTGATTTGGTGCACTCGGAATACGACAACGGAAGTAATATGAATGATAACGTTAGTTCTGTTCGCGTGTACAACGATACAACCTGTGGAGGGTTTGGAGTAATGCCAACTGGCGATTTGACATACAAAGTCTTAAATCCAGGAAATCGCATTGTCGAAATGACTCTAACATGGAGTAATGCGGGACAAAAATGGCAAATTGTTAATTTTGGCGACGGAACGGACCATGGTATGTTTGGAAGTTCAGGGTCAACCACAATTACACATCAATACAATCCCGGTAACTACACAATTACGTTCAATGTAAGTAGCGATTGGCAAACGTCCACAGTAACAAAATCTATTTCAGCTCCAAGTTTTGAATGCGGCTCGGCAGCGACGCAAACTAATATAACGCTTTACGAATTTGAAAACTGTTCGTATGTCACAGAAGCTAATTTTGCCCAATTTCCAAATCCTGGGGTTTATAATTTGGCAGATTACAATCTGGACAACAAAGTAAGTTCGATACATTTTCCAGCCAGCGGCAGATCTGCCAAGTTATATGAAGGACCAAATAAAACAGGTGAATCATACTGTCTAAACTGGGATAAGTGGTATATGCCGCTTGATACTTGGCCCAGTGGCGCAGTAATGGAGAACACAATTTCATCACTCGAAGTGTTCGATACAATCGCCTGTACTCCGCATCCCACAATGTCTATCACTCCAGTTTTTCTTGATCCTCATGGACAAATTCAGCTAAATACAAATTGGTCCGGAGGGTGTAATGGGTGTTGGCAGATAATTACATGGGGCGACGGAACTAATTATGGTATGCAAGGAGCTAGTGGAAACAAATCTCCAACAAAATGGTATCCAGGCCCTGGAACTTACACAATTAAATTCACTGTTCAAAATGCCAATCCAGATTGGGGATTTTATACAACTCAACAGAATGTCACAGTGAATTCATTTGCCTGTGGAAATGCAGTTAAACAAAGTGGAGTGATTCTTTACCGTTTTAGTACGTGTGCCTATCGTGATGTATCTGATTATGAACGGTTTACGTCTACCGGGGCATATAATCTGTCAATCATGAACAATCAAGTAACTTCCTTGCATATTCCGACAGGAAAATCTGTAAGAATATATCAAGGCATCAACCGCACAGGTGTCAATAAATGTGTTAAGGGAGATATGTGGGCAATGGACATCGATAAGTGGTCAAATGGGACTACAATTAACGATTCCATTTCATCTATTCAAATATTCTCCAACACAACATGCACGCCGTGAAAATTTCTTTTGAATAACTAATGCAGTACCGAGCAGGTATGACAATAGTCGTATCTGCTCGTTTTGTTTTCCCCACAAAAAACACCCCCGTATTTCTACATATCTTTAGAAACTTGGTGGTGTAATTTGATTGATATTAACGAGCTTCCATTGGGCGAGCTATGTTAACATTAATTTTTCTACCTTTAAGATCAGCTTGGTTAAGCTTTTCTACGGCTGCGTTAGCTTCTGCATCTGAGCTCATAGTTACAAACCCGAAACCACGGCTTCTACCGGTCATTTTATCCATGATAACAACGGCATCAGTTACTGTTCCGACTTGTGCGAATAAAGCTTTAAGATCCTCAGCTACGACTGTAAAATCCAAATTTCCAACGAAAAGTTTTGCGTTTTGCATTAATTGAAGTCACCTCGTTTCATAAATTCTTTCCTAAAGGGGCTTCCCGAAGATATATCGGTGAGGAGCACTTAAGACTCACTATCCCTTGAAAACAATAAGAATAGTATATAATATAAACAGTCAAATGGCAAACAATAGCAAAAAAAGTAGTGTAATTCCCAAGCTCCCAAGCCTTAATTTTGGCAAGAAGCCTATGGGTTTTGGTGGAATGAATAGAGGAACTACACCAAAAAGCTTTGTTCCACCTCCTGTGAGAGTTACACAAAATAAGGGTAGCGGTGGAAAATAATATTCTGTATAATAGCCTCCATGGCCGATAAAATAACTTCTACAATTGCAAAAGAAACTGACGGCAATGTTCAAATCACTTTTACAATTCCTTTTGACATAATTAAAAAAGCTCAAGATGAAGCTCTGGTGGAATTTGCAAAAGATGCAGAAATCCCGGGATTCAGAAAAGGCAAAGCTCCGCTTGATAAAGTTGCTGCAAAAGTTTCCCAAAATGCTTTAATGGAACATTCCCTAGGCCATATCTTGCCAAAAGCTCTTGCTGAAGCCATAAATGAACACAAACTTAAACTTGCAATTTATCCTAAATTTGAATTAATTAGTGCAGAGGTTGACAGGGATTGGCAAATTAGAGGCGTAACTTGTGAACTTCCAGAAGTAGAATTGGGAGATTACCAGGAAAAAATAAAATTAATAAAAGATAAAAAAGAAAATGACGTAATCAAAGCTCTTTTGGAAACTATCAAGATTACAATTCCAAAGATTTTGATTGAGGAAGAAGTAAATGGCAGGCTTTCTAATTTATTGGCTAGAATTGAAAAATTAGGTTTGGCGCTTGAAAGTTATTTAACTTCAGTTGGAAAAAATGTTGAAGTTTTGAGAAAAGAATATGAAGTTCAAGCTCAGGAAGCAATTTCCCTTGATTTGATTTTAAGCAAAATTGCCGAAGTGGAAAAGCTGGAAGTTAAAAAAGAAGAGATTAATGAAGCTCTTAAAGTTTCAGATGCCAAAGATGATGAACAAAGAGAAAGATTGATCGAATCAATCTTGAAAAGGCGCAAAGCTCTAGACTTTCTTATTAACTTGAAGTAAAATCGGCCTAAATATGTCCGATAGCAAGAAAAAATCCTCAGCTTCGAATTACAAACAAAGCATTCTGGAATCATTGAAAGATTTAGGTAATGGAACTGCCGACGTTCTTAAAAACGATTTATTTAAACAAACTTCAGAAGATTTTTTTAGTGAGTTGATGGGCCTTCAAAAAATTCAATCCAAAAAAAGTGGAGAGCTTTCTGCTGGTCAATCAGTGAATATGAATGAAATCTTAAGTGGCAAAGAGGAAGAAAACAAAAAATTAAGAGCACAAATTAGTTTTGAAAGGCAACTTTCTGCAGATCAAAATAGACTTTCACAAGAAACAACAAATCAGCTTAAAGTTCAGCTTCAAGCATTAACTTCTGAAGTACAAAAAGTTGCTGTAAGTACCGGTAATCTAGCTGAAGCTACACAGGTCGCCATGATTCAAGCTCCAAGTAACCCAGGAATTTATCATATTATTTTCTTTGAGAAGGTTTTGGAATTTTTACAATCTTTTAGAGCAAGAATTGACCAAGCGTCGGTTTGGTTAACTAGCAGCAATAAACGCGCCGAAAAGAAAAATTATTGGAGTATGTACAAGAAAAAGGGGAGTAGTTTCTTGCTTTCCCCAGATCATTATCTTCAAAGATCGGCTGGGTAGTGTTATAATTCCATTGTTACGGACGCTTAGCTCAGCTGGTAGAGCGATTCATTGACGTTGAATAGGTCAGGGGTTCGAGTCCCTTAGCGTCCACCATCAGACAGTTCCAAACTAGAAATCTCTGGAAGTGACTTTCCAATTACTCCCTGCAAATCTCCATACATCCCATGTGTGTGATCCATAACTTTCCTAATTTCTTTTTCCTGTCTGGCCCACTTTACACTAAACCATCTTTTTTCCTTTTCCAAATCATCCTGCATAGAAGCAAAGGCCTCAACAATTCCTTCAACTCTGTGTTTAAATTCATTACCAGTTAAATACTGATACAAAACTTTCATTTTTTCATCAACTCCAACTGCGGTTTGCTTTTCGTGATAAATACTAATCAAGTTAAATCTCATTGATAATGCCAGAGCTACAAAACAAGAAAGACTACAAATCCAAACGCCGTTTTTATAAGCAAAATTATTAATATCTTCCGGCAAATTCACAGAAATTAAAATTGCAATATCGGCTTTGGCTTGCCTTTGATCTTCTTTTAATTTTTCAATCCAACTTTCGCTCCACTGAGCATTTTTACTTTCCCACAAAATTACACCGCATTTTCGGCCTAATTTATCAACAACTTCTTGAACAATGTCGGCTCCTCGTTGGCCTTTTTTGACTTCAGAAATAATATCAGTAGGGAATTCGGATTTAAGTTTACTTTCCAAAGTTAGTTCTAAACTTTCACCTTGGGTTTGCTGGGAACCTTGAGTTGCCTTTCTTTGTGCATCCTCCAGCGATTTTTTTAAATCGTCAATTAGTTTTTCTTTTTCCTTATCTTTTAATTCATGTTCTTCTTCTAACTTTTTTCTTGCGTCAAATCTGATTTTTTCTTCACTTTCAAACAATTTCTTTTTCATTTCGATTTCTCTTTCCTCATCTTTATTTTTCAAATTGCGAATTTCATCCAACATGTCGCTAATTTGACTTGTTAATTTTTTATTTCTTTCTTCATATTTTTCTGTTGCTTTTTTCTCGGCAATTTCAGCTAGCTCATGATTAATTGCATCAGTAAGCTCAATTTCTTCACCGCATTTAGGGCATGTAATTTTATTTGTCATTTAATAAATCTCACGCTGTCGCGATAAATAGCCAAAAAAGAATAGCTAAAACAATTCTATAAATTCCAAAAATTGTAAAATCGTGTTTTTTAACAAAACCTACTAAAAACTTAACTGCCAAAATTGCAAATAGAAATGACAAAACTGTTCCCACAAAAAGAGTTAGAGATCCTCCTGGAGTAATCATTTGGCGGGATTTGTAAATATCAAAAACAGTTGCGGCAAACATTGTTGGCACTGCCAAAAGAAAAGAGAATTCTGTTGCAGTTTCGCGGGATAGACCGGAGAATAATCCGCCCATGATTGTTGCAGCAGCCCGGGAAACTCCTGGAATTACTGAAAAAGATTGAAAAATTCCAATTAAGAAAGCTTGTTTGTAGGTTGGTTCTCGGGAGTCAGAATTCGGAATGTGGAGTTTAGGTAAAATTTTTTCAACGATAATTAGTCCAATTCCACCTAAAAACAATGCCCAAAGAGTTACAGCAGAACTTCCCAAGAGAAAATTTTTAATCAAAGGATAAAGGGTGAATCCAACCACAACTGTTGGTAAAAAAGCTACAAATAATTTTTTAAGTAAATTCAAATTGCTCACAAGTTTTTTAAAGTAGAGAACTACTATAGCCATAATTGCACCAAGTTGGATTACGATCTCGAAAGTTTTTACAAAGTTTGTAGAAGCAATATTTAAAAGTTTAGTTGTTAAAATTAAATGGCCAGTTGAGGAAATTGGGAGAAACTCTGTAAGACCTTCAACGATTGAGAGAATTAAGACATGCAAAAAATTCATATGTTAAGTATAATATAAATTTCAATGGGCCGTTAGCTCACCTGGTAGAGCGTCTGGCTGGCAGTCAGAAGGTAGCCGGTTCGATCCCGGCACGGTCCACTCTTCGCCCAAAGGGCTACGAAGTGGCACGGCCACGAGTTTTGAAGAGTGCCCCAAACGTAGCTTTATCAGCGAAGCTGTAAACAAGCGAAGTGGGGCAAAACAAATGTTTTATTGCTATATCTTATTTCTAAAAAATAATAAATATTACATAGGTTTTTCTTCAAATTTGAAACAAAGAATATCAGAGCATAATTTAGGTGAAGTAAAAGCAACTAAAAAATTCCTACCAGCAAAACTTGTTTACTATTCTGCTTTTGAAAGCAAGAAAAGAGCTTTGGATTTTGAAAAATATTTAAAAACTAATTCTGGATTTGCGTTTAGAAATAAACGTTTAATCTAGTTAGGTATCCAAGAAAGAAAGTAAATGGTATAATTGCACCAACCGCTTTAGGCGGTTTTTAATTTGTATAAATATGAACATCCGAAACATCGCCATTATTGCCCACGTTGATCACGGCAAAACCACCTTGGTGGATGCTTTATTGCGCCAATCCCACACACTTTTGAATAAAGAACAGCAAGAAGAAGAAATGATCATGGATAGCGACGTTTTGGAACGAGAGCGCGGAATTACAATTTTCTCCAAAAATGCTTCAGTTCAATACAAAGACACAAAAATAAATATTATCGATACTCCGGGACATGCTGACTTTGGGGGTGAAGTTGAACGCGTTTTGTCTATGGCCGATGGAGCTTTACTTTTGGTTGATGCTAAAGAAGGCCCAATGCCTCAGACCAGATTTGTTTTGCGTGAAGCTTTAAAGATGGGATTAAAAGTTATTGTAGTTGTAAATAAAATTGACAAAAAAGATGCTAGACCAGAATGGGTTCAAGGCAAAACTTTTGATTTGTTTGTGGAGCTTGGGGCTGATGAAGAAACTGCACTTTTCCCTACAATTTACGCCTCCGGCCGCGATGGACTAGCGGGAGACAAACCAGATTTATCCACCATGAAAGATATCACTCCAATTTTTGATGCAATTATTCAATATGTTCCAGAGCCAAAAGCCTTCCCAGATCAACCTTTACAAATGTTGGTCAGCAATATTGGCAAAGATAATTACAAAGGCAGAATTTCAATTGGAAAAATACTCGCAGGAAGCATTAAAAACGGCCAAGATATCGCTCATATTAATCGTGAAGGAAAGATCACAAAATGTAAAGTTACGTCGCTTAGCACTTTCAAAGGACTTGGAAAAGCAGAGGAACAAGAGGCACAAGCTGGAGATTTGGTAGCTGTAACCGGAGTTTTGGATGTTAATATTGGCGAAACCATTGCAGATCCGAATAATCCCGTAGCTTTGCCTTTAATCAACATTGAAGAGCCAACTGTCAAAATGGTTTTCATGGTTAACAGCTCGCCTTTTGGAGGGCATGAAGGTGACTTTAAAACTTCCAGCCAAATTCGCGAAAGACTTTACAAAGAATTAGAAACTGACGTGGCCTTGAAAGTTGAAGATAATATTGACGGAACTTGGACAGTTTCTGGCCGTGGTGAGCTTCATTTAGCCATCTTAATCGAAAGAATGAGAAGACAAAGCTACGAGTTCCAAGTTTCCCGCCCTCATGTTATCAACAAAATTATAGATGGCGTTAAAATGACTCCTTATGAAAAAGTTTATATTGAAGTTCCAGAACCTTATTCCGGAATTGTTATCCAAAAAATGGGCCAAAGACACGCCAAAATGGATAACATGGAGCAAACCGACGGAACTGTATATTTAGAATTTACAGTTGCCACAAAAGAGCTCATTGGTTACAGAAGCGAACTTATTACTGACACCAAAGGTTTGGGAATAATCAACGCTGCATTTTTGGATTTTCAAAAAGACGATGGTTTCACTCGTGAACGAGAACGCGGAAGCTTAGTTGCTTACGAATCTGGCGAAACACGACTTTATGGTTTAACTGGAGTTCAGGATCAAGGAGAATTGTTTGTTGGCCCGGCTGTGAAAGTTTATAAGGGTCAGGTTGTTGGGCAAAATAGTAGATATGGCGATTTGAGGGTGAACGTTTGTAAAGAAAAGAAATTAAGTAATATGAGAAGCAAAG
>DATJGY010000002.1:0-5408 GCA_035494495.1 Alphaproteobacteria bacterium | reverse complement strand
TCCTGGGGCAATACCACCATGAGGAGGAACACCATAACTAAAAGCTGTAAGCATATGTTCGAATTCTTTCTTTTGTTGTTCTGAAAATCCAATCAAATCAAAAACTTTTGCCTGTACATCAGCCTGGTGAATTCTAACGCTGCCTCCGCCAACTTCAAACCCATTCAAAACCAAATCATGCTGAAGCCCACGTACTTTTCCGGGATCAGTATCTAACAACGGAACATCGTCAGGGTGAGGAGCTGTAAACATATGATGCGATGGAGCATATTTTCCAGAACCCGAACCATGGAAAAAATCTTCTTTTGATTGTTCTGTAAAAAGTGGAAAATCAATCACCCAAGCAAAAGCAAGTTCGTTTGGATCGTTTTTGTCTTTTCTTAAGTCTGGTTTATCATTTCCGTATTTTTCTTTAGCTTCTTTGTGAGAAAGTCTAGGCCACGGAGATTGCATAATTTTCTTTTCAGGAAAAACTTCTTTCACCAACTCTGTAAATAACTTTTCAGTCATTTGTAAAATATCTTCTTGTGTTACAAAAGACATTTCGATATCTAGTTGTGTAAATTCTCCATAAGCGCGATCTTTTCTAGGATCCTCATCTCTAAAAACTTTTGCGATTTGGAAATATTTTTCAAAACCGGCAACCATCAAAAGTTGTTTATACTGTTGAGGACTTTGAGGAAGCGCATAAAATTTGCCTGCCTGGAGTCTCGATGGAACTAAGAAATCTCTTGCTCCTTCTGGAGTTGTTTTGGTTAAAACTGGAGTTTCAACTTCGACAAAATCTTGATTCCAAAGCCAATTTCTCATGAACTGAGCTACTTTTGATCTAATACGAATATTGTGTGCCATTCTGGACCTTCTTAAATCCAAATAGCGGTATTTATTTCGTATTTCTTCGTCAATATTGTAGCCGTCGGTATTGATTGGAAAAGGCAACTCTCGACTTACCGAAATAACTTTTAGCTCTTCAATTTGCATTTCAACTTTTCCAGTTTCAATATTTGGGTTAATTAATTTTTCAGGCCTGGCGGCAATGGACCCGACTATTTCAATTACTGATTCTGGAGTAACTTTTTCTAAATTCTGACCAACACATTGAACAGTTCCAGTTCGATCTCGCAAATCAAGAAAAGTAATTTTTCCATGGTCTCGAATTGAGTCAACCCAACCTTGCAATTTTACTTTCTCCCCAACTTTATTTATTGTTTCAGCAATCAAAGTTCTGTCCATGGTTGAATTATATCAAAAAATATGTATACTAACATCAACATGAATTTATTTACTTTAGCCAAAGTCATTCGCATTAACCTCTTTGCATAAAGAGGTTGGCGTTTTGACAAAAACTCTAACCTCCTCAACAAGGAGGTTTTTTTAATGATTAAAAATATGAAAGAAACATTATTACAAATAGCTCAAAGAACCCTAGAAGAAATGAGGGAAGCGGCTGCTGCGCGAAGGTCTGGAGCTACTTTTGAGATAGTTGAAACAACTATCGGAAATCATATTGGAGAAATATTTATTCGTAAAGAAAAACCAACAGGAGATGAAGTTTATTATCCAGTGATAGGAGGTGAGACAAAATGAACGAGAGAAATACAACCAGAACAGATGTAGATTCAAAACCCGAAGGTGTTAAATTAGGTTTCACTAAAAGTTCAGATAGAGACATTAAAGTGAATACACCAGTTGGAGCACAAGAAGGCACTGCAGCAGTTTTAGACGCGGGAGGATACGAATTTGGAACTAAATAATTTTTAAGTCCTTAATTTTCAATTGCAGCGTTCTATTTCCATTCCAAATATTGTCTTCTAAATTGTAGGCAATATCGATAAGCTGGTGAACGGTGAGTGGTGAACTGTAAACAGCGTTAAACCAAATAGCATCAAAGGTAATATTGTTTTGTCTAAGTTTAAGTTTAAGATGCTTACTTTCTTTGCCAACAGTTTTAACTTCCACAACTTCAACTTTTCTTGTAGCAAAAGTGGGAGCGGGATTTCCCACACCAGTTGGATTAAAGTTTTCCAATTCTTCATACAACTTTCTTGTTAAATCAGAAAAATTTACTTCCAAATCAATTTTTAGTTTTCGAGTCAACAGTTCATCAGTTAACAATTCAGCAGATAATGCATTTATTTTTTTTGCAAACTTTTCTATGTTTGAAGTTTTAATTGAAAATCCAGCGGCCATTGGATGACCGCCACCTTCCAAAATTAATTCTGTTTTTTTGATCGCTTCAATAATATTAAATCCCGAAACAGAACGGGCAGAAGCTTTTGAAATATCTCCTTTTTTAGACAAAACAATCGCAGGCCGATAAAATTCTTCAACCAATTTTCCTGCTGCCAATCCAATTATGCCTTCGTGATAATTTTCATGAGCAATTACTATAATTTTTTTTGAATCCTGAACTAGTTTCAGGACCTGAGTTAGAATTTCATCTACCAAACTTTGTCTTTCAGTATTTGTTTTGGATAATAATTTTGAAAACTCTTGTGCTTTTGCATCTTTTTTTGTACAAAGCAAGCGAAGAGAATCAATACCTTTTGCTAGTCGACCCATGGCATTTAAGCGAGGAGCAATTATGTAATTCACTTCATATGTCCCGATCTCTTCTATTTTTGCGTCAGCAAAGAGCATTTTTAATCCCAACCTTTTTGTTTTGTTGAGTTCTTGTAGCCCATACTTAACTATTGATCTATTGATCTTCACCAGTGGCATTTGATCTGCAATCGTTCCAATCGCAGCAAGTTCTAAGCCTTCGCCAAAACCTAATTCTTTAGAAAATAAATATGCCAAACCTGAACCACAGACCTCAGTAGTATGTAGTATGTAGTCTGTAGGAAGTTTTTTTGGTTCTCTCTGATGATGATCTAAAATTATTACATCAATTTCTAATTCTTTAGCTTTTTCAATGCCCTCATATGCAACAATTCCGTTATCAACTGTTACTATCAACTTTAAATTTGGGATTTTTAATTTTAAATTTTCGACACTTTTCGGGTTGATTCCATAACCTTCTTCAAATCTATCGGGAATATGAGGTAAAACTTCAAGTCCAAATTTATGCAAGCTCTCCCACAAAATAGCTGTAGCACAAATTCCATCAGCATCATAATCACCGTAAATAATTACGTCTTCTTTATTATTTTTTGCTTGTTTAATTCTTTCGATCGCCTTTTTAACTTCCGAGCCCTTAATGCCTAAGGCTTTAAGCTTTATGCTATGTGGGTCTTTTGGAGAAAAAAACTCTTTGGAATTTGTAATTTTTCTATTCTTCAGAAGAGTTTTTATAATATCTTTACTTTTGCTTAAAACTTCCCATTTCATATTGGTATAATATTAACATATGGAAATTAAACTTCCCGATTCAGTTGCCGACATCTTAAATAAATTCGAAAAAGCTGGTTTTGAAATTTATATTGTTGGTGGTGCTGTTCGAGATTTAATTATGGGCCGACCTCTAAATGATTGGGACTTTACGACAAATGCAATTCCAGAGGAAATTTTAAAAATAGTTGAAGGAGGTTTGTATAACAATTTGTATGGCACAGTTTTTACTCCAAATCCTGATGGAGGCAAATTGTATGAAATTACAACATTTAGAAAAGAAGAAAATTATTCTGACTCAAGGCATCCCGACAAATTAGAATGGGGACAAACATTAGAAGAAGACTTAAAAAGAAGAGATTTTACAATTAATTCGCTCGCTCTCGACAAAAATCTTAAAATTATTGATTTGTATAACGGCCAACAAGATATTGAAAATAAACTAATTCGAGCAGTAGGAAATGCTGATGAAAGATTTTCTGAAGATGCACTGCGCATGATGCGGGCTGTAAGAATTGCGGCAGAGATTAATTTTACAATTGAAGAAAATACTTTCGAGGCCATCAAAAAAAATGCGGTGCTCATCAATAAAATTGCAAAGGAAAGAATTAAAGATGAACTTTTTAAAATTTTGTCTTCTGCAAATCCGTATGAAGGTATGATTCTTCTGAAAGACTCAGGATTAATGCAAGAACTTTTACCGGAGTTGATTAAATGTTTTGGCGTGGAACAAAAATCCCCAGGACGTCATCATATTTACGATGTTGGGAATCACTTATTGATGGCACTTAAGTTTTGTAAAAGTTCAGACCCAGTTACGAGATTTGCAACTCTAATTCACGACATTGGCAAACCACAAACTTACAGAAAATTGGAAACTGGAACAATCACTTTTTATAATCACGAAATGGTTTCTACAAGGATTGCGCAAAACATTGCAGAGCGCTTAAGATTTTCGCGGAAGGAAACGGACAAATTAATTACACTTGTGAGATGGCACCAGTTTACAGTTGATGAAAGGCAAACCGATTCGGCAATCAGGCGTGTGATACGAAATGTTGGCAAAGAAAATTTAGAAGATATGCTGGCTTTAAGAGTTGCCGATAGACTTGGCGGTGGAGCAAGAGAAACTAGTTGGCGTTTGGAAGAATTTAAAACTAGATTGATTGAAGTTCAAAAACAACCTTTTGCAATAAAAGATTTAAAAATTAATGGAAAAGATGTCATGGAAATTTTAAATATTGAATCCGGACCAAAAGTCGGTGAGATTTTGGGAAAGATTTTTGAGGAAGTTGTTGAGAAGAATGTGGAAAATGAGAGGAAAGTTTTACTGACAAAATTAAAAATGTTACAATAACAACATGGCAGATAAAAAAATCGATATTAAAATAATAGACGAAGGCGACGAGAGGACATACAACGACTTACAAAAAATGCCAGATGGCCTTGAAAAAAAATCGGCCAGAATGGATTGGGAAACTGCTGGTCTTGTTACCCTTGTTGGCGATGCTTCTATGTTAAGTGATGCAGTTGCTGCATTTGGAGATGCACATATTGCCATGTTTAAAGACGGAGAAGTCGAACTTCAACCAATGTACAATCTTCAATTTCAGTATAGTTTCTTGGGAAACGGAGCAAAAGAAAATGAGGCGAAATTGTATCAAATAAAAGGTATTATTGTACCTAAATTTTCTGATACCAAGTTAGGAGATCTTAAAGATTTTTCGAACAAAGTCAGAGAAATATATAAACAAAAGACTTCTGATTCCAAAGATTGATATTTAAATCTGTTTTCTTAATTTAAGTTTATTTTCTATCTCCTCCCACGTCATTAAAATTGGAACTGCAACAAAGGGTGAAGAGTAAGCTCCAGAAATAGTCCCAATCAACAGAGTTGCGACAAACCAACGAATACTCGTTCCACCCAAAAGCAAAAGCGCAACCATCATAAAAATTACAACAAAAGAATTATTTAAAGAACGAACCATAGTCTCGTTTATCGCTTTGTCAAAATCTTTCCCTGATTCTCGCAACCGATCAAATACAATAATCGTATCGTGAACCGAAAAGGAAAGAAT
>DATJGY010000001.1:0-15030 GCA_035494495.1 Alphaproteobacteria bacterium | reverse complement strand
GATTTTATAGTTTCTCTAGTTGGAGTTGTAATTTTTACAGGCTTAACGGCCTATGATACCCAAAAAATAAAACAAAAAAATATTCTTGGCAATGAGGGCACAGAAGAAGATATAAAAGAGTCAATTATAGGAGCTTTGGATTTATATCTTGATTTTGTAAATTTATTTCTCAAACTACTACGTCTACTTGGCAAGAAAAAGAAATGATGGGAATAGAGCAACGTAAAAATTATCACTTCTTAAACATAATTAAAAATATATAAAATTAAATGTCATCTTTATCAAAACAAGAACTAATTGATCGTTGGAAACAGCCAGAAAACCAAGATTTACGTTCTGAGGTTATTAACTGCTTTAAGAACAATGAAGACTTAGATTCTATTCCTAGTTTAGGTAAATATGATGGGCGGCTTGACTTGAGGGGATTTAGCTTCTCAAAATCTAACGTTAAAATTTCTAATGCTACATTAAAAGACATTGATTTTTCTTACGGACACTTTGGAATTACCATAAAAAATTCCATGCTAGAAAACATTATTCTTGACAAAGCAGAGGGATTTCAAGTGTTCGATGAGGGTTCAACATTTAGAAACTGCAGTTTTATCAATGCTGATTGGCGGAATTGTACCTTAGGCTATAGTGGTGCACGTTATGAATCTTGTAATTTCCAAAAGGCCAATTTACTCGGGACACTTTATTACCAAGGTTATTTTATTGATTGTGATTTTTCAAATGCTAAATTAACCGGAACAGACTTTCAATCATCACATTTTATTAATTGTAAATTTAAGGGTAAATTGAAAAATATTTGGTTTCGTGGTAAAACCGAACGGAGTTCTATAAAGAATGTTGATTTTTCTGAAGCTGTATTGTGGAACGTTGTATTTGCTAATGTGATTGATTTGTCTACAGTAACCATTCCTAAGGATGGTAATCATGTATTTTTTCCTCGCTGGGACTATACCTTAAAAGTTGCCAAACAAGAGGTTAAAGAAAAATGGAAAGCACCTTTTAAAGATAGAGCCTGGACTTTAGTGGATTTTATCCTGTCAGATTATAGTTCAACAATGAATATTGTTAATCTAAAATTTATCGAAAGCCTTTTGGGCATAAAAAAATTCACTGATCCCAAACAAGAACAAAAATTTACTAAAGCTTGTATAGATTTATTATTGAGGCATAAATAACTTATCAATATTCACCTTCGTCTATATTAATGAGTAGTGTTTCAAGTATTTTCATAATGAGATCGGATGTTGCCAAATTCTTTCATTTCTTTATCTGACATTGAAATAATGCCAGTCCTAGGTACATCAAATATTGTTTTCCAAGTCTCACGGTCAGTCATCAAACCATAAGGAGAGGCTAGATCAACCTTTATTCTATCTTCCAATTCAGAAATAATTTTCACCGGGACTTTATCTTCAACAGGTAGAACAGTTTCGGCTGTAATATTATTTATAGTTAATACAGGAACTTTTTCTGTGAATGTATGCGTAATGCCATCGCTGTCTGTAAAAGAATAATCCACGTAACCTGGAAATTCATGTACATAATTTGATAATGTGATTTTTAAGTAGCAGTATTTTTTCATTTTATGCAATTTTACAATTTAATATTGTATCCCCATTTATTAATTAACTCTTCCGCCTCTTCTTTTTCAATCTCATCACCCATCAAAGGATCAATTAGAAAGTTTGTCATTACGTGATCTTCGATCCATTTACCATCATCACTAAAATACTCTCCCCACAATTCGCTGTCATTAGTTAAGATACGAGCCAATGTCATCAATTCACCAGCTTTATTTTTTATTACAAAATATCGAGTTTTTTCCATTTCATTTAAATCATATAAGTAATTTTAATTCAGATTTCATTTCATCAATTAACTGTTTTATATATTCTAAATCAGATGTATTCAAGGGTTGATTTTCATCAAGTTTGACGGCATAAAGTTCTTCTAAATCCCACCACCTTTTGTAGATTGGATTATTGTATGGATCAAAACCAGGTTCATCAATTGTAGTCAGATAACCTTCAATTAAGTTAATAAATTGACCAAGATTATCTAACTCTTGAGGTGAATTTTGAAGAAGATCTTCTATTGCTTTGTATATATTTTCTTTCTGATTACTCATAATTAATTTGGATGAGAAATTGAATAACCTTATCTTTCCATCATAGATTATAATGTAAATGTGTATTTTAGATACATTATTAAATTACTAAAATAAAATATGGAATTTCCTAATAGAGATAAATTGCTCTTACCAATTGCTGACGTAGTCCGAGATGTTGTTTGGCGTGATGTCTTTCCTGTTGAAGGATGTGTATTTTTTAAAAACAAAGAAGATATTGAGAAATACGCATATTTGCCTGAATGGTCAACTTTTGAGTCATTGTTCGTAATTGATAACATACTACCCCCGACCTTTGCTTACGAGGATAATGTAGCCTATGCGATCGAAATATTAAAGTCGCCAATTTTTAAACATACCGATATCCTTTATCTTCCTATGGATTGGCGTTATGCATTTCCCACTATAGAGAAATTATCTGCTTCCAAAATTATGTTCTATAAGACCCAGAGTGAATACGAACTCCAAGGAAATATAAAAGAAAGCATAAAAAACTCTGTTGAAATTTGTATAGAACGCTCTTCGCAAATTGACGAAGGAGGTAATAAATTTAAACATTCAACACTTGTAGTAAAAGAAGATACCTATCTGGATTTTTTACCTTATGATTATTTTGATGATTTTAGAGTGGAATGCAAAACCAATCTATCCAATATTCTTCCCAGACTTAAAAATAATAATGCTATTCATTCTAAGAACCAAAATATTGAAGGAATTGAAATCTATTCATGGGTAGACGAATACCTCTACTGTATTTTACCTAAGCGCATATTTAAAGTAGATGTTTATACAAGAAAGGTTGTAGAAGAAATTACATTTGAACAACACAATATTCTTAACTTTATGCAGGCATTAGGAGAATATTTGTATTTTATAAATAAAGATAGTTATTTAGTTGAATTGTCTTTAAAAAATTCCAACCAAAGAGAATTGACTGGTATGTCATTTACTACAAACCCAATTAAAGTACACGAGAGAATAACTCATTATCTAAACAGCAACCAATTTAATCAAGTTACTACTAATAATGCACTATTGATTGAATCGGAAGATAAATTATTATTTATGAATGATTCTCAGTTCACTTCCATAAATAAACCATATAAGAATATCCTTTATGCTAAATATGATGATTTTTCAGGGATACGTATTTCATGGAATGAAAATCAAGAAATACACACTCAATTTTGGAAATCATCTAATTTACTAGAATCAAAGAAGGAATTTCTACTGAGTAAACCACTGGATATTAAAGATAGCTATTCTTTTTCTTTACAATACAATGAATTTATTTGGATCACCTTAAATCAAAACGGAAATCTCCAGATTTGGGATGTTGATACCCACTATAGTGAGCAATGGATTAATATTGAAAAAATTAAATATGAGTCCATACAAGGATATGCTAACTACATTATTGCTCAAACGGAAGAAAAATCGACTCACGTCTATCGGGTTTATATGCATGATGGCGAAGGAGACGGTGATGTGCTCTGCTTGGACTACATTGCTGAGTTTACATCAACAGACAATTCAATGATTTACACATATGACCAAGGCCGATCTATAGAAGCTCCATTTGCGGATGATTTGTTTTGGCTGAATCCACCATATGGAAATATTGTATCGTTATCTGATCATTTACTCTCCGACGAACAGCTATATTGGAAGGGATTAAAAATGTCCATCTTTACCCTTGTACGAGTAATTGCACATGAAGGACCTGACGTTTGGGTTGAATTGTTAGAAGAAATTGTTAAACAAAAACCTACCTTAGATGAAAACCGTTTGTGTATAAAATATCTGGCGGAAGAATATGCAAAAATGAATAATAACTATTTCTTTAAAGCTTATGCCTCGGTTCTCCATTCCTTACCACCTGATGAACAGAGAAATGATGAATCAAATTATGAGCCTTTAATTCAACATTTAGCTAAACAACCTTGGAAAAAAGAGTTTCTGGAAACTCAAGCTCCATATTTTTTCACACGGACAGGAGCAAAGTTCTTAGAAATGTATGGAAGAAGTTAAGTTAAAGAGTGATGGATTTAATTGTTGGAGTTTCGATCTATAGAATCAAAACTGAATCCTACTTGAATGCAAATAATTTACCAAATCTATCATTTAGTTTTTCCTGGAGTTGTTTAGTTAATTCCATAGTTTTATTGAATTTGACCAGCATATCTTCGTATTTGGTAGTCATTGCTGCTACAAGGCCACCCTGATCAAATCCATCTTCCCATACTATAAATTTATCACCTTTTTTGGCAGCATAGACTTCCCATCCTTGTTCTAAATCTGAATATAGTGTGCCTTCTATATTTCCGGATAAAGATTCCAAAATTCTTTGTGCTTCATCGAAAGTATCATGCCAAGAGAAAGTAATTTCTTGGTTAGCTTTTTTACTATACATGATTGGCCTAAGCCAGAAATACGAAGGATAACTTGGGATTTGTTTATTATACTTTTGATACATTGCCAAAACATCGGCAACATAAGTTTCATATCTAGAGAAATTTCTGAGGACTTCACTGCCTAATACTCGTGTTCGTCCAGACGATTCATCATCAAAAACTTTCAAATTTATTTTTTTGAGTTGGGTTTGTTTTTCATTGTATTCTTCTATCGAAAACCCGTTATCCGGTCCATAATAGAACTTAGTATTGATCAAAAATACCAAATCTGACTCTAGATCGTCTACACTTATCGTCTCTGTTTTGTACTTATCTATTAATTCATTCAACTGATTTTGCATAAAATTTATTTAATTATATCCCTTATATAGACTTAAGATTTTCCGACCACAACTCATCCTTAAAATCTTCTGCTTCTTTGCGATAAACATTTAATATTCTTCCGCCAGTTTCTTACCAATCGTTCCTAGAGATGATCTTTTTGATCAAGTATTAATTGCATCATATTAGATTACATCATAAATGTTTCATCTCAATCGACAAAAGTTTATCTCCAGAAAGTAACATTATCTTTTTGTCGCTTTCTGAAACTACAAAATTACTGGCATTGCCAATTTCATCCCCCATATATTGGGCTTTATAATTCCCTTTTTTGTCAGTCACTACAATTCTCTTCCCTACTTTATCCAAAAAATACAAATATTGAGTGTCAGCATCAGCATACATTGCGTCCACCGTTCCGATTTCAGGAACTACGCCGCTGATTTTAAAACTCTGTGGACTGCCCAGACTAAACTTTTGAATTTTGGAGTTCGGCAATAAAACATAGGCCGAGCCGTCTATCATCCAACTTTTGACGTTTGAAAAATCAACATTAGTGCCACTTGCCAACCAAATATGTTGTTCACCAAAGGTATTATCAACTCCAGCATATCTATAAATTGTATTCCCAGATTTATCCAGAACATAAAAGTTGCCGGCAAAAGCTTTGATCAAAGCTTCCCCACTCCAAGTTTTATCAATAACTTTAGTTTTTTGTTTACCAACATCGTAAATCCCATCTGAAGCTAATACAAAAGTCTTGTCAGAATATGAAGCTAGATCAAAAGCAGAATCTATAACATTTGGCCCGGCTACAACTTTACTTTTTTTGGTAGCAACTCCAACACTTACAACTTTTAAGCCCTTTTTATCTAACACAAAAATATTACCATTTGATAAAGAAAGAGAATCACCAGTAAATCCAGAAGACAATAAACTTAAATCCAAGAAAAATTCAGGAGTTACTTCATATTGGCCCAAAACGGCCGCCTTGCTATCATTAATTTTTTGTCTTAACTGACCAATTTTGTCATCTTTTATCTTTAAAGTCTCGATTTGAGTTAGTTTTTGCTCACTATCAAAAAACAATTCACGAGATTTGTCAGGGCTGATACTAGCTAAACTTATAGCTTGATCAACACTGTCCTGAACTTGTTTTAGAGCCTCCCCATACTGCTTTTTTGTATCATTAACCTTTTTTTGATGAACTCCAAAGCCAATACTAACCGCCAAAATTATTAAAAGAATTAAACCAACCGAAAAAGTTAGCTTTTTATTGTCACTGGTTATATCATCTTCAACCACAGGATTAACGTAGATTTGCTTTTTGGGAAGTTTTTGTAAAAGTTTGTTTAAAAATGTAAATTCAAAAGTTTTTGGTTTTTCAACTATCAAAGTCGAATTAAGATTATTAGCTTCCAAAATAAAAACATCACCAAATTTAGCAGGACCTGAGGCGGAAATTAACTTTTCTTGGCTGGTTAAAATCGGTGACAAGACGCCATTTCTGGAAAGAGTTATTTTGGCTCCACCAGAAGCCGCTAAAAAAACAGTATTTTTAATTTGAACGGCGGCCGCAATCTGATTATTGCCTGAGATTGAAATAGCTTCGCGAACAGCAGTAATTAAATCGCCACGCAAAATCTTAACAAATTGATCTTGAGGAAAGCCGATGACAGTTAGCATTACAAAATAACCAGTGCCGCAATAAATACAAAAACTGCAAATGCCAAATGGAAATATGCCAAAAATTTAGCAGGAGTTTCAAAACCTAGTTGCAAGGTATCAGTCATCATTTTAACTTGGCGCACAACTACTAGTGAAAATACCAAATACATACCCAACAAAACTAAAGCCAAAGTTTTGACTAGAATCCAAACATTAAAATCAAGAAAAGAGATTTGTTGCATCATACTTTTTGTCGTAAATCATCTAAAATTTTAACCACTTTTTCAGGATTAGGAATGGCAGCGAAATCAAACTCAGAAACTTCAGCCGCAGTTTGAATAAAAACATCACCATAATTAAGCATGGTTCTTAACACTCCTCCAGTTGTATAGCTAACGTCTTCAATTTTTTCTATCTCGGCGTCTGAAACTCGCTTATTTATTAAATTGTAAAAATCAACGTCAATTACGCGATGTGTGGTGACAAAATAAACGTTAAAATACCAATCCAAAAAACTCTCAATTGCATAAGCAGAAGTTACCAAATACCAAGCTAAACTAATAACCAATGAGAAGCCAACTGGAAGATATGAAAAAATACCAAATAAACCTAATAATGTTGGTCCTGTCAAAAGAAGTAAGGTGATAATAATCCACTTCAAATTGGTAATTGGATGCTTTCTTAAAAGTAAAATTATTCTTTCTTTGTCGGATCTAGTTTCGAAATCAACACCATCAGGATATAAACAAAAAGCTGAGAGCCGGTTGTGAGTATGACCTGGAAATTGATGTTTTTGAAAATCTGTTTTGGGTATTTCACTGGTTTCAACAGGAACAGAAGGTTCTGTATTTTTTGGAGAAATAAATATATCTGGCATGTTTAAGATTATATCAAAGTTTTTCAATATTAAATAAGCTTGATTTTAGACCCACATATCCTGGTGCCCGTAAATTAAATGCTTTTTTAAATTCAGTGCCTGGAATTGTTATATCCCCTTTGTTGGTTGAAAATTTTACAGAAGTTGTTGATCCGTCATTGCCATAAATAACTTGTGAAACTCCGGAAACAGAAGTAAATCCTCCAAGATTTGAAAGATCACTCATTGAATAAGGGTTACCTCCCCAACAAGATCCAACTGGCGAGATTCTATTGGTATCACCGCCGCCTTGATATAAAACTTTCCAAGCGTTCAAAATATCAGCCATCTCAGTTGAATTCAACCAAGGATTATTTCTACCGCAGGACGAACCACCACGGCTTTTGTACCAACCTTTATAAAACCAAGGTGAACCAGCAACTTTTTCGTAAGCTGTGTCAGGCCAATTCCCCGACGCATCTTTAATGCCATTCCAACCCCATTGAGAAATTGTATAGCCACCAGTGGAAGCTGAAAAATAAGTCGGAGCTGGAGAACCATTTTTTAACATTACCCAGCCACGAGTTGCTTGTACCGCTTCTTTCCATTTACCGCTTTTAAGTTGCGGTTTATATACTTGGCAGGCTTCAGTTGTACAAATTGTTCCTGCGCCATTATTGGTTGAGTAAAGAGCATAACTTCTAGCCACAACCGCTTGTGCTTTCAAAGCCTCAAAGCCGCCATTGTCTCCCCAGCTTTCAGGAATTTCATAAATGCCAAGTAAGTAATTATCTTCCAAAGACACTCGCCCATAGCCTTTTACGCCAATTGTTGAAGATGATGAATAGCTCTTGTCTAAGGTTGCTCCACCATAATATGCAGACAAAATTTGCTCGGCAGATTGACCAGATTTACTTCGGCCATAAGCGCCGTATTGGGAAAGTCCTGTTCTATGGGGTGCGCCAAAAGAAAAGGCAGCAAATGCGGGAGAGAACCCAGGATCACAAAAATTAGGTGAACCTTTTGGGCCAGTACAAGGTTCTAGTGAAGGTGGGGTATCACCCACTGAAGTTTCAAAGCCACCTGATTTTGCAGCGGCCAATTCATTTTGTTTTGCGGTTAAAGTAGATAAATAGCTATCAACTTTTGCCACTTCCCCAGCCAAAAACTTCTGCTTCTCAGAAACTTGAGATTGCAAAGAAGAAAGACTTGCTTTATTTTTTTCCAAGCTATCTTTATCACTCTTTAATTTTATCAGCTCCACCGCATATCCATCTACCAGCTCCCGATCACTTTCAGCAGCCTTTTGACGGAAATTAATCTCACGGAATGCATTTGAAGCCGAATCTGAAAACAAAAATGGCGTAATTGGATCGTAGAGCCGCAAAAAAGTATATTGATCTTTGGCTTTGGCATCAAAAAGTGTTTTTGTAAAAGCTAAATCTTTTTCTCTTGTGGCAATACTAGTTTCGAGAGTTTTTAATTGGGAAGTGAGTTTATTAATTTTTGAAGTCAAATCAGCCACTTGTTTATTTAAAACTGCCAAATCAGCTTTGTTTTTTTCTTGAGCTGGGGAAAGTGCACTAATTTCCCGCTGGATCGCTGCAATTTGGCAATCAAGATCGCTTCCACATTCCTGAGCAAAACTAGTACTTAGTACAGAGTACATAGTACTTAGAAAAACAACGAAGCCAATCAGAAACAAAAGCCCTTTGTACTTTGTACTTTGTACTTTGTACTTAGTCATAATTTATTATAACAGTCCCATATGCTAAACTTGGTGTATGAAATTATTAGCAGACGCTCTTGGAAATGCCCAATGTGGAGCAAATGATATTTACACTGCAATTGGCTGCGTATCCGTACTTGAGAGCCAGGAAGCTTTTCTTGGTGGGATTTTAAAATGGGCAGTTGGAATTGGTGGTGGAATTGCATTCCTGTTGATTCTTTACGCAGGATTTATGATTATGACTTCAGGGGGCAACCCAGAACGGCTTAAAGCAGGCCAAGAATTATTAACCAGTGCAATTTCAGGCTTAATTTTATTAATTTTCTCAATCTTTATACTTAAATTTATTGGAATTGATATACTAGGTCTTGGAGCTTTTGGATTTGGAGGTCCAGCAAAATAATAATATGCTTGCACAAAATTTAGATTTCAACGCAATCCAAAAAAATGCTTTTGATGATAAGTTTAAATTTGGCTCGGGAGCTAAAATTGGAGATATTATTGGGGTAGTTGTTCCTTATGTTTTTTACGCCGCTGGCATTGCACTTTTGGTTTATTTAGTAACCGCAGGTTTACAAATGATGACTTCGCGCGGGGATCCAAAAGCCATGCAAATGGCACAAGCCAAAATTACAAATGCACTTTTGGGATTTGTGATTATTTTTGTTGCCTTCTACTTAGTCCAATTATTAGGTGTATTACTGGGTATTACCCAATTCGGTGAGATTTTTAAATAACACACTCAAGATAATCTTCATACAAAAACTCCCCTTGCAAATTTTTCTCTTTCGAAAAAGATTTACAAAGGGATTTACTAATTCTTTCACTTCTTACTGACAGTCTTCTATTTTACCCACATAAGGATATATTTTCCAACACGTAGGTTGTGTTACTTCAATCATATATTCAGAAGGGTCATTCCCATAATCACAAATCATAGTGCCACTTTTGCCTGCATCCAAACTACCGTCAATGAATACGGCTTGAGGGCCATAGTAAGGATCTATTTTACCAGGTTGACCACAAGGTCCGTTTATAACGAGATAGATTTCGCTATCCATATTATTAGTGACAGTGAATTGGATAAAAGCCTGCTTATTACAAGGTTGAAGATCACCACATCTATTGGGCTGCACATCTCCAAAAGTTAACAATTTAACTCCTTCAAATTTCACTAGATTGATTCGCGCAGCAGCAAAAGTTGCAGTGGCTATTATATGTGCATTTTCGATTTCTGTCGCCAAAGCATATGCAGTAGCCGTTTTGATAATAGACACTTGGGTGGAATTAGCCAATTGCGTTTCTCTCTTTTGTTCAAGCAATTCAGACTGGTAATTTCGTACCAATAACGATAATCCAAATACAGAACACAGTATTGTTAGAGTTAATCCTGTGCCCAACATGACAAATATTCGTTGAATTGGCGACAAAGATTTAAAACCCTCAAATAGAGATCTAATCACAATATATATCCCAAATATCAATACCCCCGCAATGATCAAAGCGATTATCCCCAAACAACCATTCATTCCCCCTCCTTCTGGAACAAACTTTCCTTGGAAATTGCCCCATTCGTCAAAAATATTAAAATCACTGTCAACATTGAAATTGCTCATTTTAGCCTCCTTAGGGCTTGGAACAGAATATAAAGAATATGGTAACGTGCTGAAACTAAAAACTTGCTTGCAAATTTAAGCAAGATTAGAATCAGGGGGATTATAGATGTAAATGAGATCAAAAAGCAAATGTTCCTTGCCTATAAAAGTAACAAGTAATAGAATACTTATATGTTAGCTCAAGTTGATATCGGGCATTTTTTTGCAGGCGGAGGGGTTGGACCGAGTCGATTTCCATTTCAAAATTTAGAAAGTATTAGTAGTGCCGTTACCTTATTTCTTAATATTTCTTTCGTCTTGGCAGGTTTAATTCTTCTCTTTTTCTTTATCTTAGGTGGGATTGGTATGATTTCTTCAGCTGGGAAAAATGATCCCAAGGCTGCAGAGCAAGCTAAAGCAACCATAACTTCTGCCGTAATTGGCTTTGTAGTTGTATTTGCATCCTATTGGATAGTAAAATTGATCGGTAGCTTAGTTGGATTTGAAATAATTTAATGCAAAATCTATTATCAGAAAACCCTTTTGGAAATATTACACCTCCCCAAACTGCTTTATCAGGAAAGGCTCCTGAATTGGCGATTGGTAGTTTAATTCAACTTGTAATTGGACTACTTATTATTGGGGCTGGTGTATATGCACTTATTAATTTAATTACAGCTGGATACGATTTTATGTCCGCTGGAGATGACAGCAAAAAAGTTGCGGGAGCCTGGGCAAAAATTTGGCAAACACTGTTGGGCTTAGCGGTTGCAGCCGGAGCTTTTGTTTTGGCAGCTATTTTTGGTCAATTGTTATTTAACAATCCAATGTTTATATTAAACCCAATACTAACACCTATAAAATAAATGAAAAACTTAGCTCAATTAAATCTTGCGCCAAATGGTGGTTTTAAAGGTTTTGGTCCATTAGGCGATCCGAAAGGAACTGATGGCATAAATATCTTCAGTAAATTTATTTCCTCAGCAGTCGGACTCATGACTATTATTGCTATTATTTGGTTTGTATTCTCGTTTATAACAGGTGCAATTGGAATTTTAGCTTCAGGAGGAGATAAACAAGCTCTTGAAAATGCCAAGAAAAAAATTACAACTGGAATTGTTGGATTGATTGTTGTGATTTTGGCAATATTTATAATTAGATTGATTGGTTTCTTATTAGGTTTGCCAGATATTTTGAATATCAGTACATTGTTTGGTTTGATTCAAATAAAACCATGATAATTAATAATCTTTTAGCCGGAGGTGTTGAACCTACAAAAAATGACATTTCCAACCCTGCGTTTAAAAATAGTCCTTTAAATAATTTATTTGAAGCTCCTGCAGGAACTTTCCTTACTGTCTTATTACCCAACGCCATAGGTCTCTGTTTTGTAATTGCCTCTGTAATTTTTCTTTTTATGATTATTATTGGAGCTATTCAGTGGATCTCTTCCGGTGGAGATAAAGCTGGTCTTGAAGCAGCTCGCGGTAAGATTTCGAGTGCAATTATTGGTATTGTAATTCTCTTTGCTACTTTTGCCATAATTAAAGTTATTGAGGGATTTTTTGGAGTTAACATCTTGACTATTGACATAGGCCCATTAGTTATTCAATAATATACTTATCAATATGAATTTACTTGCAGAGAATACAGATTTTACATTAACTGGTAAGGGTTTGGGCAAATTTGAAAGTTTGGGTAATTTAACACTTCCAAGAATTATTTCTGGTTTAATTAGAACTACTTTGGTTGCTGCAGCTATAATTTTCTTCTTTATGTTAGTTATTGGTGGAATTCGTTGGATTGCTTCTGGTGGAGATAAAGGCCAAACTGAAGCTGCCAGAAATCAAATCACAGCTGCATTGGTTGGTTTAGTTATAGTTTTTGCCGCTTGGGCAATCGCAGCTCTTATTAACACCTTCTTTGGAATTAATATTTTTGAGCTTAGTGTTACCACAATTTAATCTTCTTGCTCAAATTTCTCTTCTAGTTTAGAATTGTTGTTATGAATGATGGCATAGCCAAAATCAGTGATCTTGAAGGAATTTTCAAAAACGTAGTTTCTGCTGCTCTTGGATTTGCTGGAATTGTACTTTTTATTCTTCTTCTTTCTGGAGGATTTAAATATATTACTTCTGGTGGGGACCCTAAAGCTACTGAAGGCGCACAAAAAACCATTACTTATGCAATTATTGGCCTAGTTTTAATTTTGGTTTCTTATCTTATCCTAGTTCTTATTCAAAGAATTACTGGTGTTAACATAACTGAGTTTAAAGTTACTCTTCCTTAATCTTCGTATATAATGATTTGTATGAAGTTCTTCAAATTTCTTTTATTCTTGGTTATTTTTTTATCATTTAGCATTTGTAATTTAGCATTTATCATTTCGCTCTCAATTGCAGCCAGCGCGGTCCCTGCTCCTGGAGTAATTCCTTGTGACCAAACTCGCGATCCAGAATTTGACCCCACCCGACCTTATCAAGCTTCCCCTTGTGGTGATTCACCCAAAGCGTTTTTTTGTAGTAATAGTGTGGTATTAACTATTGGAAGCGTTTCCACCCCTTACGAGGGCCCCGGCTGGCAAAGTTGCAAAGGTAGATGCTCTGGAGGACCAATTGATATCACTGTGGACTTAAGCAATGCGCAATTGCCAGTTTTGGGTAATAGTCAGGATAAAAATATCGACTCTGCAACCAAAATGAATGAATATGTTAATGCTTACCTCGGAGAGCCAACTAAAAAACTTTTACCGCAAACTATTCAGGAAGCTCAAAGAATAGCAATTATCGAAACTACTAAAACAGAAACAACATCTGAAGCCGACGATGCAGGCAAAACCCAAAAAGAACCGGCCAATCACAATCAAATTGTTGTTTGTTATGACAAACCAATTGCTATTTTACCTTGGTTTACGAACCTTTTTGGAATTGAGGCTAAAGGTTTGGGTAAAGCTGTACCTAAAGATTGCCACGATGACAAACATGAATACACTCTTAGACTCCAAAATTGGGATAACACCAAATTTGATGTTCTTTACCAAGCAATTCAAAAGTGGATTTTAGATCACCATTTCTATCCTGCTGACTTTATCAGTCAAATTATAGCTAGTGCATCGATTGACCGCTGGCCAAAAAAGATTCCCCCACTTCCTTGGGAATTTACCGATCCTGAAAAATACACCAAAGCTTACAATGAATGGCGTGGCGATTTATGTGCTTATATTAATGTTCCTATTTTAGGTAAAAAATTAGTTTGTATTGGTATTCCTGGAGTTACCAACAGTGATTATGCTGATCTTTTCCCTTACATTCCCCTAGCAAATACTGTAGACAAAATTGCTGGCCAAACAGTCAACAGTGTAGAAATAAAATCAGATGGAGCAAATTTCAAATCAAAAGGTTATACAGAAGTCATAGCTCCTAAACTTTACTTTGCCCATACACAAGAAGATTTTGATTTAAGCTCACTTTTGCAAAAAACTTTTAAAGCTGAAGGAGTGGCCGAAGCTTTGCCTCAACCTCTACCAAAAGATGTCCAACAAAATTCCACTTGCCAAATTCTTAAAAGTTATACAAATCCAGGCGATGATCTTACTTTTGACGAGCCTAAAAAATCATTAAAAGTTACAGGTATTTATTACGAAGTTAGTGAAATCAAATGCCCAGACGATGTAGATAGAAAAAAGAAATGTACAGACCCAAATGATCCTAAAACTTGTAAAGATATCGCCCCTGATTGCTCAGCTGATGTGACAGTAACTATTCCAATGGACAATAAAAGTCCATATCTAAATGAAATTTGGGATACAACAGTTGCTGGAAATCAATCAATTTTTAGACGTATATATCCTAAGACAGGGCCGGAAGCACCTATAAGCTGTATTGCCGATATTCCCGGAGTATCTAAAGTAACCTACGCTTCAGACAAGCAAAACATAGATAAAGTCACCGAACCTGATGGAAGCAGTGTAGGTGGTGGAAGTAAATCAGTAGATGCTCAGTTTTACTTCCCCCACTTAGGTAGTATTTCAGATTATTTCTTAAAAGGCATTCAAACTGCTCTAAGACCAAAGGGGTATGGAGAGGCTCTTCCCGCTGGCCTTTGCAGTAATAATTTGGCTTGTGGAGATTTGACAAACCTTCCTAAAGCAAAAGAAAGTTCGTGTAATTTAGGTTCTGTAAGTCCTAGAATCGAAGACATACCACAATCCCTCAAACAAATTGTCTCTTTAGCAGCCGATACATATAAAGTTCCACCAAATTTAATTTTGGGTGTTATGTATGGAGAAGGAGCGTTTAACAGGGATT